>NZ_CAACVB010000394.1 GCF_900659635.1 Actinomadura roseirufa
GGACCCCGCCGCCCGCGCCGGCCTCCGGGCCGAGCTCGGCGCCGGGGACCGGCCGCTGATCGTCACCGTGGGGCGGCTCGCCGAGCAGAAGGGCCTGCCGACGCTGCTGGACGCGGCGGCGGACTGGACCGCGCGCACGCCCGTCCCGCTGGTGGTGATCGTCGGCGACGGGCCGCTGGCCGACGGGCTGCGCGCCCGGATCGACCGCGAGGACCTGCCGGTCCGGTTGCTCGGCCGGCGCCACGACGTGCCCGCGCTGCTGGCCGCCGCCGACGTGGCGGTGGTGCCCAGCGTCTGGGAGGGGCAGCCGCTGATCGTCCAGGAGGTGCTGCGGGCGGGCCGGCCGCTCGTCGCCACCCGGGTCGGCGGGATCCCCGGCCTCGTCGGCGCGCCGGACCGGTCCCGGCCGGGGCGGGGCCTGCTGCGGGGACCCGAGAGCGAGGCGGCCCTGCTGGTGCCGCCGGCGGACGCCGAGGCGCTGTCCCGCGCGGTACGGCGCGTCCTGGACGACCCGGCGCTCGCGGCCCGGCTCGGCTCGGCCGCCGCCCACCGGGCGACCCTGCTGCCGGGCGAGGACGACGCCGCCGAGCAGCTCGCGGAGATCTACCTCGATCTGACCGCCGCTCGCCGCCCGTGAGAGTGGAGGGCGACCGGACCTTAGACGCCGTCTCCCGCGCTCCGGTTCGCGCGAGATGGAAAAAAGTCGCGCGGGCGGGAACCCCCGAGGTGGGCGCCGCGTTCAAGTAGGTGATGGAGGGGAGTATCTCCCCGCGCGGTTCTCGTCAGCACGGCCGGTCCATACCGGTTCGGGTTCCGCGGCCCTGGCCCGCCGGGGCGAGAGAGACCTCCGGCGCTCGTTCACGTCCGCCGGAGGAGAGTCACAGTGCACGTCTCACCCTGGGTCTGGGCCTTGACCCTGGCCGGAATCCTGGCCGTCATCGCCGCCGACCTGTTCCTGATCCACCGCAACGACACCCGCGAGTTCACCACGCGCCGCGCCGCCTTCTGGTCGGCCGTCTACATCGGCCTCGCCGTGGCGTTCGGCCTCGGCGTCTGGGCGTTCTCGGGCGGCGAGCACGCCGCCCAGTACTTCGGCGGCTTCGTCACCGAGAAGAGCCTCAGCGTCGACAACCTCTTCGTGTTCATGGTGATCCTCGCGCGGTTCGCCGTTCCCCGGCACGCCCAGCACACCGTGCTGATGGCGGGCATCGTCATCGCGCTGGTGCTGCGCGGCGCCTTCATCGCCGTCGGCGCGGCGGCCATCGCGACGTTCACCTGGGTCTTCTTCATCTTCGGCGCCTTTCTCATCTGGACGGCCTACGGCCTGGTCCGCGGCGGCGACGAGGACGAGTTCAAGGAGAACGCGCTGCTGCGCGCGGCCAAGCGGATCATCCCGACCACCGACGAGTACGACGGCACGCGTTTCCTCACTCGCGGCGGCGGCGGCCGCCGCGCGGTGACCCCGCTGTTCATCGTCATGATCGCCATCGGCTCCACCGACGTGCTGTTCGCCCTGGACTCCATCCCGGCGATCTTCGGGTTGACCACCGAGCCCTACCTGGTGTTCACCGCCAACGCGTTCGCGCTGATGGGGCTCGTCCAGCTGTACTTCCTGCTCGGCGGGCTGACCGACCGGCTGGTCTACCTCGGCCACGGGCTGGCGTTCATCCTCGGGTTCATCGGGGTGAAGCTGATCTTCCACGCGCTGCACGAGTACGGTGTGGCCTGGGCGCCGGACGTGCCGATCTGGCTGTCCCTCGCGGTCATCGCCGGCACCCTCGCCGCGACCACGGCGGCCAGCCTCGCCGCCGGGCGGCGGAACCCGGCGCGGCCCGCCCCGGCCGCGGTGGAGCGGTCCGCGGAAGCGGCCGGCGGGCACGAGCCGGACGCGGCGCCGCGGCGGGGATGAAAGCGCGATCACGCCCGCACGTGACCAGAATCCTGTTCTAGAATCTCAGTCGACACGGGGCTGAGAGAGGGGCGACCGATGGCCATCGGGCTGACCGAGGAACACGAGGCGCTCGCCGATTCGGTGCGCGGGTTCACCGAGCGCAACGTCCCGGCGACGGTCGTCCGGGCCGCCCTGGAGGCGGACGAGGAGACCAGGCCCGCGTTCTGGCCGGCCCTGGCCGAGCAGGGCCTGCTGGGGCTGCACCTGGCCGAGGAGCACGGCGGGCAGGGCTACGGCCTGCTGGAGCTGGCCGTGGCCGTGGAGGAGCTCGGCCGCGCCGCCGCGCCCGGACCGTTCCTTCCCACGGTGCTGGCGAGCGCGGCGGTGGACGCCTGCGGCAACGCCAAGGCCCGGGCCGAGCTGCTGCCCTCTCTCGCCGACGGTTCGCGCACCGCCGCCGTCGCGCTGGACGGCGCGTTCACCGGCCGCCTCGACGACGGCGCGCTGGTGGTCTCCGGGACGGCCGGCACGGTGCTCGGCGCCGCGTCGGCCGACCTGCTCGTCCTGCCGGTCGCGACCGGCGACGGCGAGCAATGGGTCGCGGTGGACGCGGACGCCCTGCGGGTCACGCCGGTCGAGAGCCTGGACCGCGTGCGCCGGCTCGGCGCGGTCGAGGCGGCCGGCGCCGTCGTCACCGCCGGCCGCGTGCTGGACGGCCTCACCACCGGCAGGGTCCGCGCGCTCGCCGCGGCGCTGTTCGGCGCCGAGGCCGCCGGGCTCGCCGGGTGGCTGGTGACGACCGCGGCCGAGTACGCCAGGGTCCGCGAGCAGTTCGGCCGGCCGATCGGGCAGTTCCAGGGCGTCAAGCACAAGGCCGCGCGGAGCCTGATCGCGCTGGAGCAGGCCCGCGCGGCGGCCTGGGACGCGGCCCGCGCCTGGGACGAGGAGCGCGCCGGCGGGCGCACCGGGGAGGCCGGCTTCGCCGCGGCAGTGGCGGCCGTCGTGGCGGTCGACGCGGGCGTGTCGACCGCCCGCGACGCGATCCAGATCCTCGGCGGCATCGGGTTCACCTGGGAGCACGACGCCCACGTCTACCTGCGCCGCGCCCTGACGCTGCGGGCGCTGCTCGGCCCGGCCAAGGACTGGGCCGCCGAGATCGCGCGCGTCGCGCTGGCGGGCGGCCGCCGCCCCGTGGAGCTGGAGCTGGACGAGGACGCCCGGCCGCTGCGCGAGCGGATCCGGGCCGAGGTCGCCGAGCTGGCCGCCGTCCAGGACAAGGAGGCCCTGAACACCCGCATGGGCGACGACGGCTGGACCGCTCCGCACCTCCCGCGGCCCTGGGGCCGCGGCGCGGGCCCGGTCGAGCAGATCCTCATCCAGCAGGAGCTGAAGGCCGCCGGGGTCAGGCCGCCCAACCTGATCATCGGTACCTGGCTGGTGCCGTCCCTCGTCCGCTACGGGACCCCGGAGCAGCGGGAGCGCTTCCTGCGGCCGACGCTGCGCGGGCGGATCGTGTGGTGCCAGCTGTTCTCCGAGCCCGGCGCGGGCTCGGACCTGGCCTCGCTGTCGACGCGGGCCGAGCGGGTCGAGGGCGGCTGGCGGCTGACCGGGCAGAAGATCTGGACCTCGGTCGCCCAGCTCGCCCAGTGGGGCTTCTGCATCGCCCGCACCGATCCCACCGCGCCCAAGCACGACGGCATCACCTATTTCCTCATCGACATGAAGTCCCCCGGGGTGGACGTCCGCCCGCTGCGGGAGCTGACCGGCGAGGCCATCTTCAACGAGGTGTTCCTCGACGGCGTGTTCGTCCCGGACGACCGCGTGGTCGGCGAGGTCGGCGAGGGCTGGCGGGTCGCCCGCAACACCCTGTCCAACGAACGGGTGTCGCTGTCGACCGGCGGCGGCCTCGGCATGGGCGTGCCGGAACTGCTGGACTTCTTCCGCGGCAGGGAGCCGGACCCGGTCGCCGCGGCGGAGGTCGGCGGGCTCATCGCCCAGGGGCAGTCGATCGACCTGCTGGGCCTGCGCACCACGCTCAAGCAGCTGAACGGCGTCGAGCCGGGCGCGGAGGCCAGCGTCCGCAAGCTGCTCGGCGTCCAGTTCAACCAGGACGTCGCGGACTACTGCTGGGCGGCGCAGGGCGCGGCGGCCGGCACCGAGGTGCCGATGGCCGAGAGCGGCGTCAGGGCCCGCGCCATGCTGTTCGGCCGGGCCATGACGATCTACGGCGGGACCACCGAGGTCCAGCTCAACATCATCGGCGAGCGCATGCTGGGGCTGCCCCGCGACCCCGAGCCCGGCCGGTGACGCCGGGGCCCGGCGCCGCGCGTCAGCGGCGGGGACGATGCGTGTAGATGGCGTTCAGCAGCACGATAGTCACGCAGACGAACACCAGCCCGGGAAGCCCCACGTGCACCACCGCGATGGCGCTGAGCGGGATCGCGGCCACCAGCGAGACCAGCGCCATGAGCAGGCTGTGGTCGCCGTCGCCGCCGGGCAGGGCGCGCCGGAGGGACCGGGGGGCGGGCGCGGGGGAGCTCGCGCCGCGCGTCCCGAGGCTCTCCTCGATCCGCTCCACGACCGTCTCGATGAAGGCGTCGTCGTAGTCGGGTCCCAGCTCGCGGCGGGCCGCCAGGGCCGCCGCGAGGTCCTCGCGGGGAAGACGCGTTGTCGTCATGGTCCAGTTATAGGCAATGGAACCGCGCGCCGCGACCCTCCTGGGGAGGAACCGCGATGTACCCCTGAGGTCTGACCCGCCGGCTCAGCGGTCGGTGCGCAGGACGACGGCGAGCGCGGCGCCCGCGAGCGCGACGACGGCGGAGGCGAGCAGGGCGACGTTGGTGCCGTGGGCGAGCGAGGACGGGGCGTCCCCCGAGCCGGTGGCGATCGCGCCGACGATCGCGACGCCGAGGGCGGCGCCGACGTAGCGGGCCGTGTTGTTGGCGCCCGACCCCATGCTCGCCCGGTCGGGCGGCACGCTGTCCACGGCCACGCGGGCCAGCATCGCGTTGGCGAGGCCGCTGCCCACGCCCGCGATGAACAGGCCGGGGGCCAGGCGCCACCAGGGCGTGTCCGGGCTCAGCCCGAGCATGACGACCTCGCCCACCGCGCTCAGCGCCAGCCCGGCGCCGAGCAGCCGTCCCGCGGGCAGCCAGGACGGCAGGCGCCGGGCCTGGAGCGCCGCGACGAACGACAGCCCCGACCAGATCGCGAGCACGAGCGACGACGACAGCGCCGACAGCCCGAGGACCAGCGCCATCACCGTCGGCAGGTAGCTCATCACGCCGATCACGGCCAGACCGGTGACCAGCGCCCCCGAGATCGACAGCAGGAACGCCGGCCGGCGGAACAGCCGCAGGTCGAGCATCGGCTCCCGGCGCCGCGCCTCGACGGCGGTGAACACGGCCAGCAGCACCGCCGCGGCGGCGGCCAGGACGAGGACGCCCGGCCGCGTCCAGCCGGTGCGGCCCCAGGTGATCGCCGCGAGCAGCGCCCCCAGGCCGGTGCCGAGGGTGAGCGCGCCGGGCAGGTCGAGGCCCGCGCGGGCGAGGGCAAGGAGGCG
>NZ_CAACVB010000395.1 GCF_900659635.1 Actinomadura roseirufa
CCCCGGGCCGGCCGTCCTCGCTCCGGCCGGCCGCCGCGGCGGCCACCAGCCGGGCCCGCAGACCGGCGCGGAAGCGCGGGTCCGGGCCGTCCTGCGGGGCCCGGAGCAGGGCCAGCGGGCTCCCGCTCCCGGCGATCTTGTCTCGGCTGCCCCTCAACACCGCTCCCTCGCGGATCCTGGCGCTCATTGCGCTCCTGCCCGCAAAAACGACCGGATCCGGGCCCGGTTACGGCCCGATTTTACTGAAATCCCGTCCAATGACGTTGTGGGCTCGCGGACCCCGCGAGCGGAACGGCTCCGGCGGTCGTGCGCCGCCGGCGCGTTCGTGTGAACCGGTTCATCCTCTGAGGTCGTCGGGGAGCATGCGGGCGAGGGAGCGGACGGCGCGGTACTGGAGCGCCTTGATCGCGCCGGTCTTCTTGCCCATGATCAGCGCCGTCTCGGCGACGGACAGGCCGTGCAGGAAGCGGAGCACCACGCACTCCTGCTGCTCGGAGCCGAGGCGGCGGACGGCGGCCAGGAGCGTCCGGTTCGTCATCGAGTCCAAGACGACCCGTTCCGGGCCCTCCTGGGGACGGTCGGGCTCGACCAGGTCGGCCGTGCTGACCTCCAGGCGGTAGCGGCCGGACTTGAAGTGGTCGGTGACGAGGTTCCGCGCGATCGTCACGAGCCAGGCACCGAAGTCCTTGCCCTGCCAATGGAAGTCGCAGATGCGCCGGAGCGCGCGCAGGAACGTCTCGCTGGTCAGGTCCTCGGTAAGGGAATGGGAGCCGACGCGGTAGTAGACGTACCGGTAGACCAGCTCGACATAGTGGTCGTAGAGCGAGCCGAACGCCTCGGCGTCGCCGTCGCGGGCCCGCAGCACGAGCGCCTTGAGCGTCTCGGCGCGGTCGGCGCCCGGCTCGGCGTGCCGGGAGGATCGGGGCAGGGGGAAGGCCCGGGCGTCGAGGGCCAAGCTGCTCATCCAGGTCTCCTCGCGGCGTACGCGACCTCCGGCGTGATTTGCCACTCTAGATACTGAACTGTGGATATCGCCAGGTATGCCGGGCAATACGCCCGTTCGCCGGGGGAGCGGTTACCCGTCGCGGGCTCCCATCGGGCACCATGGGGCGCGATGGTCGACGCTCTTCTCGCGCTGCTGGCGACCCTGGGTGCCTCCGTGGCCACCGGGTTGCTGATCTCGCGCGCCTACAAGGACCGGCTGCTGTACCTGATCGCCTGGTCCCTCACCCAGGTCGGGCTGTCCCTCGCGCTGCTGTCGATGGGCGTGGGCTTCCTGGCCGGATTCAACGACCCCCTGTTCCGCGTCATGGAGTTCGGCGCGGCGCTGATCGGGCCGCTGTGGCTCGCGCTCGGCATGATCGAGCTGATCGCGCGCTACGTCCAGGTGCGGTTCGGCGCCTGGCTGTTCGCGGTGTCCTACACCGTCGTCGCGATCGTCATCCTCATGCTCGATCCGCTGAAGGGCTCGCTGACCAAGAGCCTGCCCAAGCCCGGCAAGACCTACGACGCGCTGCCGACGCTGCTGATCGACGTCGGGCACGTCGTCGCCGTGCTCGCGCTGGCGGGCTGCACGGGAGTCACGGCGTGGCTGGCGAGCAAGCGGGACCGCGAGGCCGGCGAGCTGCTCATCCCCATCGCGCTGGTCGCCCTCGCCGGGGTGCTGGTGGTCAGCGGCACCCGCGGGTTCCTGCCCGCCCCGGTCGTGGTGATCGCGCTGGGCGCCGCCGCGGGCCTGGTCTGGTACGGCGCGATGCGCACCATCCCGGTGTACGAGGAGGGCGACTCCTACGACGAGGAGACCTCCACCGGCGGGTACGAGCAGCAGTCCGGGTTCGACCAGCAGGGCCGCGAGCCGCAGCGGCCGGCGCTGGAGCGGCCGGGCTACGAGCAGCAGGGCTTCGAGCAGCAGGCGAACGAGCAGCAGGGTTTCGATCACCAGGGCTTTGAGCAGCCGGGGTTCGAGCAGCCGGCCCTCGACCCGGGGTTCGTCCCCGAGCCCGTGGCCGCGCCGACGCCGCTGCAGGCCACGCCCGGCCCGCCGCCGCCGATCAACCGCGGCGATCTGCGCTTCCCCGAGCAGCCGCCCGCCGAGGACCTGCGCTTCCCCGATCCCGGGGCGCCGGCCGGCGCCGACGTGCCGCGGCCCGTCGTGCCCGAGCCCGCCCCGCCGGGCGGGGTGCTCTCGGGCGGGCTGCCCCTGCCCGGGTCGCCGCCGGGGCCGCTGACGGGACCGCTGCCCGGGCCGCTGTCAGGGCCGCCGCCCGGCCCGTTGTCCGGTGGCCTTCCCGAGCCGGCCGCCGCCGGGCTGGCCGCGGCCCGCGGTCAGATCACGGTCTACACGCTGCTGGAGGGCCGCGAGGCGGCCTTCGACCGGCTCGCCGCCGATCTGGTCCAGGCGACCCGCGCCGCCGAGCCGGACACCGTGATCTTCGCGTCCCACGAGGTGGTGGGCGCCCCCACACAGCGGATCTTCTACCAGCTGTTCCGGGACGAGGCGGCCTACGCGGCGCACCGCCGGCAGCCGCACCTGCAGCGCTTCCTCGGCGAGTCGCGCACCCACGTGCTGTCCACCAACGTGATCGAGCTCAGGCTCGGCGCCGCGAAGGTCCCGCTGCCGGCACCGGAGTTCCCCGGGAGGTAGCCATGGCCGACGTCCTGATCACGCTCCTCGGCAAGCCCGGCTGCCACCTGTGCGACGACGCGCGGGCGGTGGTGGCGCGCGTCGCCGACGACCTCGGCGTCCGCTGGGAGGAGCGCGACATCACGCGCTCGGAGGAGGACACCCGGCTCTACTGGGAGCAGATCCCGGTGACCTTCGTCAACGGCGTCCAGCACGACTTCTGGCGGGTGGACGAGGATCGCCTGCGCGCCGCCGTCACGGGTGCGGCGGGCAAGCGGTAGCCGAACCGCCCCGGCGGCCCTCCCGGGACGGCCGGCGGGATGTCCGATCGGTCACACCGGCGGCTCGAGCGTCCTTCGAGAACACAGGCGAACCCTGTGCTCGCGGGGTGTCCGGGGGCGCACCGGAACCCTGGGCGAGAGCGGTAACCGGGGGGCGACTTTGTGCGCGTATTCACAAAGGCTTAACCTGGTCGGTAGCCCTGGGGCGGCCAGGCCGCGGCCCGTGCGGCCGGGCCGCGCGAGCCGGGGCGAGGGGACTCCGCCCTCCCGGCGGCGTGCCCGTCCCCAGCGTCGAGCTTCGAAGAGCAGGCCGTGACATCTCGACAGAACCGACACCGCCCGGACCGCGGCATCCCCGAAGCCACCGTGGCCAGGCTCCCCGTGTACCTGCGGGCGCTCAGCAGTCTCCAGGACCGCGGCGTCGCGACCGTCTCCTCCGAGGAGCTGGCCGCCGCCGCGGGCGTCAACTCCGCCAAGCTCCGCAAGGACCTGTCCCACCTGGGCTCCTACGGCACGCGCGGCGTCGGGTACGAGGTGGAGTACCTCGTCTACCAGATCTCCCGTGAGCTGGGCCTCACCCAGGACTGGGTCGTCGCCATCATCGGCGTCGGTAACCTGGGTCGTGCGCTGGCAGGCTACGGCGGCTTCGCCTCCCGCGGCTTCCGCGTGGCCGGCCTGCTGGACGCCGACGACTCGATCGTCGGCCAGGAGATCTCCGGCATGACCGTGCGGCACATCGACCGGCTGGAGGACATCATCGCCGACCACGGCGTGTCCATCGCCGTGATCGCGACTCCGGCCGCCGCCGCGCAGGGCATGTGCGACCGGGTGGTCGCCGCGGGCGTCACGAGCGTCCTCAACTTCGCGCCCGTCGTCCTTTCCGTGCCGGACGGCGTCGACGTGCGTAAGGTCGATCTGTCCATCGAACTCCAGATCCTCGCCTTCCACGAGCAGCGCAAGGCCGGCGGGCCGGGCGACTACGAGCCCGTGGCGGGCGGCATTCCCGGCGCGGTGGTGGCGGACGCGGCCGGCGACGGCGCGCCCCCCGGCGCGGCGCAGTACATAGAGGCGGTTGAGGCATGAGCGGCGGGAGCAGGGGCGGGAGCGGCGCATGAGCGTTCTGGTGGTGGGGCTCAGTCACCGCAGCGCCCCCGTGGCGATGCTCGAACGCGCCGCGGTGACCGGGGACGATCTGGCCAAGCTGCTGCACGCGGTGCACCGGTCCCCGAACGTCGCCGAGACCGCGATCGTCTCGACCTGCAACCGGGTCGAGATCTACGCGGTCGTCGACAAGTTCCACGGCGGGGTCTCGGCGATCTCCGAGCTGCTGGCGCTGCACTCGGGCGTCCCGATGGAGGACCTGTCGCGGCACCTGTACGTCCACTACGAGGAGCGCGCCGTCCAGCACGCGTTCGCGGTGGCGTGCGGCCTGGAGTCCATGGTCGTCGGCGAGGGGCAGATCCTCGGCCAGCTCCGGCAGGCGTTCCGGCTCGCGCAGGAGGAGGGCACCCTCGGCCGCGACCTGCACGACGTCCTGCAGCAGGCGCTGCGGGTGGGCAAGCGCGCCCACCACGAGACCGGCATCGACAAGGCGGGCGCGTCGCTGGTCAGCGTCGGCCTGGAGATCGCCGTCCGGCATCTCGGCCCGCTGGAGGGGGTGCGCGCGCTGGTCGTCGGCGCGGGGTCGATGAGCGCGCTCGCGGCGGCGACGCTGAGCCGCGCGGGCGCCCGCGAGATCGTGATCGCCAACCGCACGCAGGCGCGCGCCGAGCGGCTCGCCGCGTCGCTGGAGGTCCCCGCCCGCGCGGTCGGCCTCGCCGACCTGGACGACGCGCTCGCCGAGGCCGACCTCGTCGTGTCGTGCACCGGTGCCACGGGGCTCGTCCTGACGGGGGCGCAGCTCGCCGCGGCGGGCGCCGGCGGGCGCCGCCGGTTCCTGCTCGACCTCGCGCTTCCGCACGACATAGAACGCTCCGCCCGCGACCTTCCGGGCGTCGAGCTGGCGGGCCTGGACGATCTGCGCACCGCCGAGGAGGCCGGCAGCGCGATCGGCCCGGAGGCCGTCGAGGCCGTCCGCCGGATCGTGTGCGACGAGGTCGGCGCGTTCCTCGGCGCGGCCCGCGCCGCGGCCGTCGCGCCGACCGTGGTGGCGCTGCGCAGCAAGGCCGCGGGCGTCGTGGAGGCGGAGCTGACGCGGCTCGCCGGCCGGCTGCCCGACCTGGACGAGCGGGCCCGCAAGGAGATCGGCCAGACCGTGCGGCGCGTGGTGGACAAGCTGCTCCACGCGCCGACCGTCCGGGTGAAGGAGCTGGCGGCCGCGCCGGGCGGGGACTCCTACGCCGACGCGCTCCGCGAGCTGTTCGACCTGGACCCGAAGGCCCCGCAGGCCGTCGCGCGCGCCGACATGCGCGAGGAGGAGCCGCCGTCCGCCGAGCCCCGCCCGTGGAGCGGCGCGGCGCGTCCGGCCGTCCCGGCGGCGGCCGGCGAGGCG
>NZ_CAACVB010000396.1 GCF_900659635.1 Actinomadura roseirufa
CTGCGGTCGCTGCTGGCGCCCGTCCGGACGCTCGGCGAGCGGGAGTTCACCGGGCCGGGCGGGCCGCTGCTGCTCGCCGGGTCGGCGCTGCACACCGACGCGTTCCCGGAGACCACGGCGGGCTCGGGGTTCGGCTGGCTGCTGGCGATGGCAGGCCAGAAGTACGGCTGGCCGGTGCCCGAGGGCGGCGCGGGCGAGCTGACCGCAGCGCTCGTGCGGCGGCTGGCGGCGCGCGGCGGACGGGTCCGCTGCGCCACCCCCGTCACCTCGGTGGTCGTCCGCGGCGGGCGGGCGCTGGGCGTGCGCACCGCGGACGGCGACGCGGTCCGCGCCGTGCGCGCCGTCCTCGCCGACGTCCCGGCGCCCGCGCTGTACGGCGGGCTCGTGGACTGGGCCGACCTGCCCGCCGGGCTCCGCGCCGACGTCGGCCGATTCGACTGGGACCACGCGACGTTCAAGGTGGACTGGGCGCTGTCCGGCCCGATCCCCTGGACGTCCCCGGACGCGGCGCGGGCCGGGACCGTCCACCTGTCCCCCGGCATGAACGCGCTGACCGAGTACAGCGCGCAGCTCGCGTGCGGGCGCGTCCCGTCCGAGCCGTTCGCGCTGCTGGGCCAGATGACGACCGCCGACCCGGCCCGCTCCCCCGCCGGCACCGAGTCGGTGTGGGCCTACACGCACGTCCCGCGGCGGGTCACCGGCGACGCGGGCCCGGACGGGATCACCGGCGTGTGGGACGAGCGGGAGGCCGCGGCGATGGCCGACCGGATCGAGGGGATCCTGGAACGCCTCGCGCCCGGTTTCCGGGACCGGGTCCTCGCGCGGCGCGTCATCACCCCGCCCCTGTTCGAGCGGCACAACGCCTCCCTCGTGGACGGGGCGCTCAACGGCGGCACCGCGCTGGCGCACCAGCAGCTCGTGCTGCGCCCGGTGCCCGGCCTCGGCCGCGCCGAGACGCCCGTCGCCGGGCTGTACCTGGCCTCGGCGTCGGCGCATCCGGGCGGCGGGGTGCACGGCGCCTGCGGCGCCAACGCCGCCCGCGCCGCGCTCGCGCACGACGGGCCGGGCGGGCGGCTGCTCGGCCCCGGGCTCACGGCGCTGCGCCGCCTGCTCGTCCCCTGACGTCCGGCGCCGGGCGGTCCCTCAGGTGTCCTCGGTGAGGTTCAGGCCCGTGTCCGGCTCGAACAGGTGCACGGCGTCCGGGTCGTACTCCAGCTCGAGCGGACGGCCCTCGTGGGCCCGCGACCGCGGGTCCAGCCGGGCGATGAGCTGGGCGCGGCGGTGGACGGGCCCGCTGCCCTGGAACGCCTCGGCGAGGTGCGCGGAGTCGATCGCGCCCTCGGCCTCCAGGTCGAGGTAGGCGAACTTCTCCGCGCCGAGCGACTCGACGATCTCGACGCGGCCGGTGAAGGTGCGGACGTGCTCGGCGGCGTCGCCGTGCCGGGCGAGCCGCGCGTCCTCGAAGGTCTCCGGCCGGATGCCCATGATCACGCGGGACGGGGCCCGGTGCGCCTCCAGCGCCCGCCGGACCCGCGCCGACAGCGGGATGGTGCCGAGGACGGTGCGCAGCCCCTCCCCGGTGATGTCGGCGGGCATGAAGTTCATCGACGGGGAGCCGATGAAGCCCGCCACGAACAGGTTGTGCGGATGGTCGTACAGCTCCTCGGGCGTCCCGACCTGCTGGACGACGCCGCGCCGCATCAGCACGATCCGGTCGCCGAGCGTCATCGCCTCCGTCTGGTCGTGGGTGACGTACACGGTGGTGGTGCCGAGCTGGTGCTGGAGGCGGGAGATCATCGTGCGCATCTGGACGCGGAGCTTGGCGTCGAGGTTGGACAGCGGCTCGTCCATCAGGAACGCCTTCGGGTTGCGGACGATCGCGCGGCCCATCGCGACGCGCTGGCGCTGCCCGCCCGACAGGTGCGCGGGCCGGCGGTCCAGGAACGGCTCGATGCCGAGGATCCGCGCCGCCTCCTCGATCTTGGAGTGCGCCTCCTCCTTGCCGACCTTGGCGAGCCGGAGCGGGAAGCCGATGTTCTGCCGCACGGTCATGTGCGGGTACAGCGCGTAGGACTGGAACACCATCGCGATGTCGCGGTCGCGCGGCGCCCGGTCGTTGACGCGCACGCCGTCGATGAGCAGCTCGCCCTCGCTGATGTCCTCCAGCCCCGCGATCATGTTGAGGGTGGTGGACTTCCCGCACCCCGACGGGCCGACCAGGATGATGAACTCCCGGTCGGCGATCGTCAGGTCCAGGTCCTGGACGGCGGTGGTGCCGTCCGGATAGCGCTTGGTCACCCCGTCGAGGACGATCTCAGCCATGGGTCCCTATCACCCCTTCACGGCTCCGGAGGTCAGGCCGGCCACGATCCGGCGCTGGAACAGCAGCACGAACAGCACGATCGGGATCGTGACGACGATGGCGGCCGCGGCGATGGACCCGGTCGGGTCCTCGAACTGCGAGCTGCCGGTGAAGAACGAGATGGTGGCCGGCGCCGTCCGGGCCCGGCTGGACGACGTCAGCGAGATGGAGAACAGGAAGTCGTTCCAGCAGACGATGAACGCCAGGATCGCGGTGGTCACCACGCCGGGCGCGGCGAGCGGGACGATGACGAGGCGGAACGCCTGCAGCGGCGTCGCGCCGTCCATCTTCGCCGCCTTCTCCAGGTCCCACGGGATCTCCCGGAAGAACGTCGAGAGCGTGTAGATGGTCAGCGGCAGGGCGAAGGTGATGTACGGCAGGATCAGCCCCGGCCAGGTGTTGAACAGCCCGAGCGCCCGCTCGATCTCGAACAGCGGGGTGACCAGGGAGATCTGCGGGAACATCGCGATGAGCAGGGAGAGCCCGATCACCAGGCGGCGGCCCGGGAACGCCAGCCGCGCCACGGCGTAGGCGGCCATCGTGCCGACGACGATGGCGATCAGCGTGGCGATCAGGCCGATCCCGATGGAGTTGACGAGCCCGTGCAGGAAGTCGCCGTTGTCGAAGATGCCGCGGTAGTTCGACAGCGTCCACTCGTCGGGCCAGAACCTCCCGTCGGGGATCGTGCGCGGGGTCTTGAAGGACAGCGCGGCGATCCACGCGACCGGGATCAGCGCGTACAGCAGCACCGCCAGGTCCAGGAGGCTCCAGCGGACCACGCCGGCCGGGGTCCGGTCCATCAGCGCCGCCCCGCCGCGTCCGTGCCGGGCGCGGAGGTGCCGAGCACCTTGACGAACACGAACGCGATGACCGCGACGGTCAGGAAGATCAGCACCGACATCGTCGAGCCGATGCCGAGGTTCAGCCCGCCGATGAGGTTGTGGTAGGCGATCACCGACACCGAGCCGGTGTTCTGGGCGCCGCCGGTCAGCACGAAGATGTCGTCGAAGATCCGGAAGGCGTCCAGGGTGCGGAACAGCAGCGCGGCGAGGATCGCGGGCCGCATCAGCGGCACCGTGATCCGGGTGAAGCGCTGCCAGGCGGTGGCGCCGTCCATCGAGGCGGCCCGCAGGGCGTCCTCCGGGACGAGCGCGAGGCCCGCCATGAGCAGCAGCGCCATGAACGGCGTCGTCTTCCAGATCTCGGCGAGCACGATGATGCCGATGGCGGGCCAGTGCTCGGTGAGCGGGGCGTTGCCCGCGGGCAGCAGCCGCGCCAGCCAGCCGGTGCCGGGCGTCCACGCGTACTTCCAGCCGTAGGCCGCCGCGACCGTGACGATCCCGTACGGGATGAGCACGAGGGTGCGGACGAGCCCGCGGCCGACGATCGTGCGGTACATCACCAGCGCGATCGCCATGCCGAGGACCAGTTCCACGGCCACGCTCAGCACGGTGATCAGCGCCGTCACCGCGAACGCGTTCCACCAGAAGCGGCTGGTCAGCACCGTCCCGTAGTTGTCGAACCCGATCCACGCCTTGCGGCCGGGGAAGCGCAGGTCGTAGCGCTGCAGGGACAGCAGCACCGAGTAGACGATCGGCCAGCCGGTGACCAGCAGCATGACCAGGGCCGCGGGCGCGCACAGCCACCAGCCGAGCCGCCGTTCGGAGCGGCGGTTCGCGCTCGGCGAGGCGCGCCCGGGGCCGCCGCCGAGCTCCTCCCAGGCGGTGGCCCTCGTGATGCCGGAGGTCATGGCAGCACCCCCTTGCTCTCCAGCGCGTCCTGGATCAGGCCGCGCAGCCGGTCCAGCGTGCGGGGCGGGTCGATCGAGCCCGGCGGCGACAGGGTCACCGCCGTGATGGTGGAGACGTTCTGGTAGGTCGGGGTCCGGGGACGCGGCGCGGCGGTCCTGAGCGCGTCGAGGATCGTGCGGCGCATGGGGTAGGCCTCGGCCATGCCCTCGGCGTCGTAGACGGACTCGATGGCCGGCGGGAGCCCGTCCTTCACCGCGGCGATGTGCTGGCTGCCCGGGTCGCGCAGGCACAGCGCCGCGTCGAACGCGGCGCCGGGTTTGGTGGAGTAGCGGCTGACCGCGTAGTTCGACCCGCCGAGGGGCGCCCGCCCGGGACCGCTGATGCCGGGGTAGGGCGCCCACTTGAAGTCGGCCAGCCGCTTCGGCCGGGTCGTCGCCATCGACGCGTACACGAACGGCCAGTTGATCTCGTAGGCGCCGCGGCCGGCCTCCACGGCGAGCCGCGCGTCGTCCTCGCGCGTGTTGGTCATCGACGGGTCGGCGGCCTTGGAGCGGGCGAAGTCGCGCATCGTCCGCAGCGCCGTCAGCGCGGGCGGCCCCAGGTCGACCCGCTCGCCGTTCGGGGTGAGGACGTGCCCCCCGGCGGACTCGACGAGGCTGTTGAACCACACGGTGAGACCTTCGTACTGCGCGCCGGTGACCTCGCCGTAGTGGGGCTTGCCCTCGTCGGCGAGCCGCGCCGAGGCCGCCATCAGCCCGGCCCACGTGGACGGCGGGGACGGCATGAGGTCGGCGCGGTACCACAGGAGCTGGACGTTGGTGTTGGACGGCGCCGCGTACAGCCTGCCGTGCCAGACGGCGGTGCCGAGCGGCCCGGGGAGTGTGCCGGCGCGGGCCTCCCGCGCGGCCGGGCCCGTCCACTCGCGGATCCAGCCCGCCTGGGCGAGCTCGGCCGTCCAGGTGACGTCCAGGCCGAGCACGTCCAGGCCGCTGTCGGCGGCGGCGAGCCTGCGGACGAGCTGCTCGCGCTGGTCGTCGGCGCCGCGGGGCAGGATGTTCAGCACGATCCGGTACCGGCCCCTCGCCCGCTCGTTGCAGCGCCGGACGATCGAGCCGAGGTGCTCCTGCGGCGCGTTGTACAGGTTGACGACGCGGGAGCCGGACCCGCCCGTCCCGCAGCCGGCGGCGAGGGACGCCGCGAACGCGGCGGCC
>NZ_CAACVB010000397.1 GCF_900659635.1 Actinomadura roseirufa
CTCAGCCGTCGCGCGAGCGCGCTACCTGAGCGGCGGGGCGACGCCGGAGGCGAGCCGCGCCGCCGCCGTCCGGGCCCGCGATCACGCCGCCGGGGCCGGAGCACGAGGTCACCGCGGGCGGGTTCCGGCGGCTCATCCAGGCCGTCGGAGGCGGGCACGGGGACGTCGACGCCGAGTACCAGCTGCGGCTCCAGCAGCCGTTCCACGGGACGCGGCACGTGGTCGTGCTCGGCTGCACCGGCGGCGCCGGGCAGACCGTCACGGCGCTGATGCTCGGGCACACGTTCGCGCAGCACAACGGCGAGCCCGTCGTCGCGGTGGACGTCAACCCCGGGCCCGGCGCGCTGGCCCGCCGCACGCGCAGCGAGACCAACGAGACCCTGACCGGTCTCATCACCCGCGCCGACCAGGTGGGCAGCCTCACCGCGATGCGCCGGTACACCTCGCAGGCCAAGTCGGGGCTCGACGTCATCGCCGCGGGCAAGAACCCGCTCCAGGCGCTCGACGACCGCGACTACGCGCTGGCGATCCGGACGATCGACCGGTTCTACTCGGTGACGCTGCTGGACGCGGCGGCGGCGGTCGTCGCCCGGGTGCTGCCCTACGCCGACCAGATCGTCCTCGTCGCGCCCGCGAGCGCCGACGCGCCGCGCGCGGTGGCGATGACGTTCGAGTGGCTGGACGGGCACGGGTACGAGGAGCTGCGGTCCCGGGCCGTCACGGTCATCAACGGGGTGAGCCGCCGCAGCATGGACGACGTCGAGCAGGCCGAGGCCGTGGCGCGGGGCCGCTGCCGGGCCCTGGTGCGGATCCCGTGGGATGATCACCTGAGCATGGACCGCGCGCCGCGCAATGAGCTGAAGTCGTTGCGCGCGCCGACGCGGCGTGCCTATCTTGCCCTCGCCGGCGTGGTCGCCGGCGGGTTCACCGTCGTGCCCGAGCGTTACCAGGAGCTTCAGCAGGAGCAGGAGGCCACCCGATGAGCGCCCCTCGCGGGCATCGAGCGGAGCGGACCGGCGGGGTGCGGTCGCGCCCGGCGGGCAAGCCCGTCCCCCGCCAGGCATGCCTGGCGGGCAGGCCTGATCTTGCTGACCCTCCGGACGGTGAACACTCTCCCGGGCAACCCTTCAGCGGCCCCTGCGCATCGGGAGAATCAGTGGGCGGAACCGAGGCCGGGAGGACGGCATGAGCAAGTCCAGCCGGCTGGCGGTGCGGTACTTCGACGACCGGGTGCTGCTCACCGACAACGCCGCGTGGGGATACTTCCGGCTGCCGACGGTGTCGTACGAGTTCACCACCGGTGAGGAGCGCGAGGCGCTCGCCACCAACATCACGATCGCGCTCGCCGGCATCCGGATGCAGGACGCCGAGGTACACCTGCGGATCGCGCACCGGACGTACCCGGCGGCCGAGTGGGCGCTCGCGCTGGACCGCACGTCCGACGCCGGGGCGGGGTGGCGGCAGTACCTGGAGGAGACCTACGCCCACGTGTGGGCCAAGGACTTCTGGACCAAGGAGGTCTACCTCGGCGTCCGGCTCGGGCCGCGCGGCATGGGCGCGCAGCTGTCCGGCGGCGTGCTCGCGCAGCTCCTCGGGTTCTACAAGCGCAGCGAGAACGTCCTCGGCGTCAACGACGACGCGATCGATAAGAAGGAGATCGCGCGCTGGACGGAGCAGGCCGAACGGATCGGACGCGCCCTGGGCGGGTCCGCCCTGTACGCCCGGCACGCCACCTCGACCGAGGTGGCGTGGCTGTTCCAGCACGCGGTGACGGGCTCGCTGGCCGACCCGCCGCCGTCGGCGGTGCCGCGCCGCACCTGGGGCAAGGGCGAGATCGAGGCGCTGGTCGAGGGCGCCATCCACAACGGGCGCTCCTACCTGCGGGTGGAGCAGCCGAACTTCACCGGCGCGGGCGGCGGCGCGACCGCCGCGTCCTACGTGGCCTACCTGTCGTTCGCGCGGTTCCCCGACATGATGCCGTTCCCGGACGGCGAGCCGTGGTTCCACTACGCCGACGCGCTGCCCTTCCCGGTGGAGATCAGCGCGCGGATGAAGCTGATCCCGCCCGCGAAGGCGTCCAAGGACGTCTCGCGGAAGCTGGCGCACGCGCGTGACATGGACCAGCACATCCGGGAGGCGGGCGCGGAGGCGCCGATCGCGCTGGCGGAGCAGATCGACGCGGCGCGGATGCTGGAGCACGGCATCACCAAGGAGCGGCTCCCGTTCGTGTACGGCTGGCACCGGCTGATCGTGTCCGCGCCGACGGAGGACCTGCTCGCGCAGCGGGTGGACGCGGTGGTGGAGCACTACCGCGACATCGGCATCGACGTCGTCAACTCGACCGGCGACCAGTTCTCGCTGTTCCTGGAGTCGCTGCCGGGCGACCGGATCCGGCTGAACGCCTACGCGCAGCGCCAGCCGCTGCGGACCATCGCGGGCGGGATGCCCGTCGCGACCGTCGACCTCGGCGACCGCCCGGACGACAACGACGAGGGCTGGATCGGCCCCTACATCGGCGAAACGCTCGGCCGGGCCAGGTCGATCGTCCACTTCGACCCGCTCGTCGCCGCGGCGCGCAACCGCCCCACGGCGGTGGCGATCACCGGTGAGCCCGGCGGCGGCAAGACGACGCTCGCGCTGCTGCTGATCTACCAGATGGCGTTGCGCGGCGTGACCGTCGCCGCGATCGACCCCAAGGGCGACGCCGAGTCGCTGGTGGAGCTGCTGCGGGCGCGGGGGCGCAAGGCGCGGATCCTGCCGCTCGGCTCCGCCGCGCCGGGCCTGCTCGACCCGTTCTCGTTCGGCGACGACCTCGCGGCCAGGAAGACCATGGCCACCGAGACGCTCCGGCTGCTGCTGCCGCGCATGTCGGAGGAGCGCGAGTCCGCGATGATCCAGGCGGTCGGCGCCGTCGCCAACGGCGAGCGGCCCTCGCTCGGCCGGGTCGTCGACTACCTGGAGGCCGCCGCCGACCCGGCGTCCAAGAACCTCGGCGCGGTCTTGCGCTCGATGTCGGAGATGCGGCTCGCGCGGCTGTGCTTCGACCCATCCGGCGGCGAGCGCATCGACAGCGCCGGATGGACGACGGTGTTCACGCTCGGCGGCCTGACCCTCCCGGACGTCGCCATCTCCCGCGAGGACTACTCCTACGAGCAGCGGCTGTCGGTCGCGCTGATGTACCTGGTGTCGCAGTTCGCGCGGCGCCTCATGCACGGGCTCGACCGGCGCCTGCCCAAGGCCATCTTCCTGGACGAGGCGTGGGCCATCACCTCGACGCCCGAGGGGGCCAAGCTCGTCCCGGAGGTGTCGCGCATGGGCCGGTCCCGCAACACGGCCCTGATCCTGGTCTCCCAGAACGCCGGGGACCTGCTGAACGAACAGGTGACCAACTGCCTGTCGTCGGTGTTCTCCTTCCGCTCCACCGAACGGGTCGAGGTGGGCAACGTGATGTCGCTGCTCGGGGTGGAGACCTCCGAGGAGCACAAGGCGGTGCTGCGCAACCTCGGCAACGGCGAGTGCATCTTCCGCGACCTCGACGGCAGGGCCGGGCGCATCGGCGTCGACCTGATCTCCGAGGAACTGCGGCGCTGGCTGGACACCAACCCGACCCGGTCCAGGCCGGGATCGTCCGAGCTCACCACCGCGGGGGCAGAGGCCGAGGAGGTTCGTCGATGAGGGGAACCCGGCACCGGACGGCGCGGCTGCAGCGCTCACCCGGCGAAGGGCTCGACCACGCCGACCCGCGCCGCGGCCGCCGCCGCGGGCACCGGGCCCGCCGCTCGGTCCTGCTCGTGATGGTGGTGACCATCTTCATGGTGGGGCTGTCACCGATGGCGGGCGCCGGCCCGTTCGGGTCCGATCCCTGCCGTCCGGCCGACAGCCCGTCTCCCGAGCAGTACGGGTCGGGGACGGACGGGCTCATCAAGCCGCCGGACTACCCGAACGAGAAGCTGAAGAAGACCACCGTCGAGCAGCTGACCTACTACGACCGGTACGGGATGGCCGGGCAGAGCTGGTACGCGGTCGACATGGGGTGCTCGGACGCGATGGCGATGATGGGCAACGCCCTCGCCAACACGACGTTCACCCTCGTCCGGGCGATCGACCGGACGACGATCAGCGTCTACCAGGCGGCGGCGTCGGAGTCGCTGCTGGGCTGGCTGAAGGACACCGTCGACGGCGTCATCAGCGGGATGGGCAAGACGTTCAACGCCCGGTACTGGTCGTGGGTGGTCATCCTCGGCGCGATGTGGCTGGCCTGGTGGGGGCTCGTCCGCCGCCGGGCGAGCAAGGTCACCGAGGGCGTGATCTGGATGGTCGCGGCGATGGTGGCGCTCATCTGGCTGGTCGCGCGTCCGGCGGACTTCACCACGCTCGGGACGAAGGTGTCGGAGGCGACGAGCGCGGCGTTCAACGCGGCGTTGCCGCAGAGCGATACCAAGGGGGGCGTGTGCGTGCCGCCGCCCGAGGGCAAGCAGGACCCGGCGGCCTCGCCGAACCTGGACGCGACCACCCGGAACGCGAACGGGCTGTGGGTGGCGCTGGTGTGCAAGCCGTGGCTGCAGGGCGAGTTCGGGACCACCGACCCCAACGAGAAGGTCGTCCGGGACAACGCCGACAAGCTGCTGTGGGCGCAGGCCGTGGACATGCCGGAGACCTACGGCGGGCAGAAGGTCGATCTGGGGAAGAAGGCCGACGCCTACAAGGACGTCACCAAGAACATCAAACAGGAACATCCAGGGACGTATTCGCTCTTCCAGGGCAAGAACTGGCAGAACCGGCTGGCGGTCGCGTTCGGCGGGCTGTTCGCGGCCCTGGTCGCCGGACTGCTCATCATGATCATCGCGGTCGCGCTGATCGTGGTGAAGATCGCCTTCCTGCTGCTGCTGGTCGCCGGGCCGATCTTCCTCGGCATCGGGATCCATCCGGGCATCGGCCGTGTCATCGCCGTCCGCTGGCTGGAGCTGCTGCTGTCGATGCTGCTGAAGCAGGCGGCGCTGATCGGCGTGCTGTCGCTGCTGCTGTGGGCGTACGGGCTGATCCTCGGCGAGACGCTGCCGTGGGGCCTGCAGATCCTGCTCATCGCGCTCGTGACGTTCGCGGCGTTCGTCTACCGCAAGCCGTTCCAGCACCTGTTCTCCGCCGTGGGGTACTCGGCGGTCGGGGCGCGTGACAAGGGCGAGGCGCACCTCGACAAGTCGATCGTGGAGGCGCGCAAGAACACGGCGGCGGTCGCGGGCGCGGTCGCGCCCGGCGCGGCCGGATACCGGCTCGGCCGGTGGGGCAAGCGCGACGCCGCGGCGGACGCGGCGG
>NZ_CAACVB010000398.1 GCF_900659635.1 Actinomadura roseirufa
AGCGCCCGCCCGGTCCACCGGACGCGGCGGTCCTGCCCGGCGAGCACGCACGGCGCGTTCCCGAACCGGGCGAGGGCGAGCAGCAGGCCGGGGGCGGCCTCGCCGTCCCCGGTGCCCGCCAGCGGCGTCACCCGCGAGGCGCCGTGCCGGAGCAGCTCCCGGACGCCTGGCCGGTCCCGGCGCCGCGACCGCACGATCGAGTCCCACACGGAAGAGTCCCACACGGAAGAGTCCCGCACGGAAGAGTCCCGCACGGAAGAGTCCCGCACGGCCGAATCTCGCACGGGCCCGCCGGGGACCGCCGTGGGACGCCGCGCCGGGACGGGCGCCGCGGGCGGGCGCGCGCACAGCACGTCCAGCGCGCGGGAGGCGATCGTCGCGAGGTCGCCGGTGCCCGCGACCACGTCGACCAGGCCCTTGGCGGCCAGGTTCTCCGCGACCTGGACCCCGGCGGGGAACGGCTCGCCGTACATCCCCTCGTACACCCGCGGCCCGAGGAAGCCGATCAGCGCGCCCGGCTCGGCGGCGGTCACGTGGCCGAGCGACCCCCACGAGGCGAACACCCCTCCCGTCGTCGGATGCCGCAGGTACACCAGGTAGGGCAGCCCGGCCGCGCGGTGCGCCATGACGGCGGCGGCGATCCGGGCCATCTGGACGAACGCGGCCGTGCCCTCCTGCATGCGGGTCCCGCCCGAGCACGGCGCGGCGAGCAGCGGCAGCCGCTCGGCGGTGGCGCGTTCCACGGCCGCGACGATCCGGCCGGCGGCGGCCGTCCCGATCGACCCCGCCAGGAACCGGAACTCCGACACCGCGAACCCGACCCGGCGGCCGCCCAGCTCGCCCGCCCCGGTGACCACCGCCTCGTCACACCCGCTGCGCTCCCGGGCGGCGGCCAGGTCCCTCTCGTAGGCGGGATCCGGCCACGGCGGCCCGGCGACCGGGACGTCCCAGGACGTCCACGCGCCCCCGTCCAGCACACGGCGCAGCAACTCCCGCGCCCCGGTCCGCTCCTCCACGCCGCTCCCTTTGGCTACCTTGATACGAACCCTAGGGCGCCCGCCGGCGGGCCTCGGGGGCGCCTCCGGTGGAAGGGGAAAGCCTTGCCCAATGAGGAGCACGAGGAGATCGTGTACGCCCCGGCGCGCGAGCTGGTGCGCCGGATCCGCGCGCGCGAGCTGTCGGCGCGGGAGGTGCTGCAGGCGCACCTCGACCGGATCGAGCTGACCAACCCGCGGGTCAACGCCATCGTGACGCTCCTGCCGGAGCGGGCCATGGAGCAGGCGCGGGCCGCCGACGAGCGGCTCGCGGCGGGAGCCGCGGGCGGGCCGCTGCACGGGCTGCCGGTGGCGCACAAGGACACTCACGCGACCGCCGGGATCCGCACCACCTCCGGCTCGCCGATCTTCGCCGACCACGTCCCGGACACCGACGATCTGATCGTCGAGCGGATGCGGGCGGCCGGCGTCGTCACGCTGGGCAAGACGAACACGCCCGAGTTCGCCGCCGGCTCCCACACGTTCAACCCGATCTTCGGGATCACCCGCAACCCCTACGACCCGGCGCGGTCGGCGGGCGGCAGCAGCGGCGGCGCCGCGGCGGCGCTGGCGTGCGGGATGCAGCCGCTCGCCGACGGCAGCGACATGGGCGGCTCGCTGCGCAACCCCGCCTCGTTCTGCAACGTCGTGGGGTTCCGCCCGTCCCCCGGGCGGGTGCCGTCCTGGCCGGTCCCGGCGGGCTGGGCGACCCTGGGCGTGCAGGGCCCGATGGCCCGCGACGTGGAGGACGTCGCGCTGCTGCTGTCGGTGCTGGCCGGCCCGGACCCGCGCAGCCCGATCGCGCTGGCCACGCCCGGCACGGCGTTCGCCGGGCCGCTCGGCCGGGATCCGGCGGGGCTCCGCCTCGCCTGGACGCCCGACCTCGGCGGGATCATGCCCGTCGACCCCGCCGTCACCGCCGTCCTGGAGCCCGCCGCCGAGGTGTTCGCCGGCCTCGGCTGCGCGGTCGAGGAGGCCGCGCCGGACCTCACGGGCGCGGACGAGGTGTTCCGGACGCTGCGCGCCTGGCAGTTCGAGCTCGCGTTCGGCGCGCTGCTGGACGCGCACCCGGGCGCCCTCAAGCCGTCCCTCGCGCGGAACATCGCCGCGGGGCGGGCCCTGTCGGGCGCCGACGTCGGACGTGCCGAGGCGCTGCACACGGCCCTGTTCCACCGCGTCCGGGAGTTCTTCTCCCGCTACGACGCGCTGCTGCTCCCGGTGAGCCAGGTGCCGCCGTTCGACGCGGCCCTGGAGTACCCGCCGGAGGTCGCCGGGGAGCCGATGCCCGACTACCTGGAGTGGATGCGGTCCTGCTGGCTGATCTCGGCGACGGGCTGCCCGGCGCTCTCGGTCCCCGCCGGGTTCACCCCGGACGGGCTGCCGGTCGGGCTGCAGATCGTCGGGCGGCACCGCGCCGACCTCGCCGTCCTGCGGCTCGGCCACGCCTTCGAGCAGGCCACCGGGTACGGCCTGCGGCGCCCCGAAGTGAGGCGCGTTCCGTCCCCGATAAAGCCCCCGATCAAACCCGCGATCGAACCCCCGTTCAAGCCCCCGGCCATGCGCCCGTTCCAGTCCCCGTTTCAGTAGGGCCTGGCCTCCAGCGGGATGCGCAGCACGAGGCGCGCGCCGTCCCCGGGCGCGGCGACGAGCGTGCCGCCGTGGGCATGCGCGATGTCGCGGGAGATGGTCAGCCCGAGGCCCGTCCCGCCGCGGTCGCGGCGGCGGCTCTCGGGCAGCCGGTGGAAGCGCCAGAAGACGCGCTCGCGGTCCTCCGGCGCGATGCCCGAGCCGTCGTCGCGGACCTCCAGGACGGCGAACGCCCCGTCCCGCGCCACCGTCACCCAGACCCGGGTCCGGGCGTGCCGCTCGGCGTTGTCGAGCAGGTTCGTCAGCAGCCTGACCAGGTGGCCCGGGTTGGCCCGGACCCAGACCCCCTCCTCGGTGTCCACCTCGACCGGGATCCGGCGCTCGCGCCGCTCCACCTCCGCCCGCGCGAGCTCGCCGAGGTCCACCCGCTCCCGCTCGACGGGCACCCCGGCGCCCAGCCGGGCCAGGATGAGGAGGTCGGTCACGATGCCCTGCAACCGGTCGGCGTCGCTCAGCGCCGCCTGCGCGACGGCCGGCCAGTCCTCGTCCTCCGGGGCCTGGAGCGCGACCTCGAGCTGGGTCCGCAGGCCGGCCAGCGGGCTGCGCAGCTCGTGCGAGACCTCCGCGACGAACGCGCGCTGCCGCTCCACGACCTCCGCCAGCCGGTGCAGCGTCACGTTCACCGAGCGGGCCAGCTCCGAGACCTCGTCGACCGGGCCCGGCACCGACACCCGGCCCTCGGGCTCGCCGCCGGTGATCTCGGCCAGTTCACCGCTCATCACCCGGACGGGCCGCAGCGCCCGCCGCACCGACAGCGACACGATCCAGCCCGCCGCCGCGGTGGCGAGCAGCACCGACGCCGCGAGGGCGCCGAGGAAGAACCGCCGGTTGCGGGTCAACTCGGTGATGGGCGCCCCGGCGTGCGCGGTGCGCCAGCCGTCGCGCGTGAGCACCCGCTCGCTGACGACGTAGACGTCGTCGGACACCCCCGGCACGTGGACCGTCCGCGCCACCGTCCGGCCGGGCGCCGGTGGGCGCGGCACGTCCAGCGGGCCCTGGCCGGCGAGCGCGTCGCTGAAGGCGAGCACGTGCCCGCCGTCGTCCACGACCTGGAGCAGCGAGAAGTCGGCGTCCTGCACCGACAGCCGGCCGCGCGGGTCCTCGGTGCGGACGATGGTGACGAGGTCGGCGACGGCGAGCTTCCCGCGCGCGTGGAGCTCCTCGAACACCGTCCTGCGGACGGCCTGGTAGAAGACGGTCACGCCGACGACCAGCAGGATGCCGACGATCAGGGTGGCGGCGATGGTCACCCGGGTGCGCACCGTCCAGTACGAGGGCGACAGCCAGCTCCCGAGACTCCGCACCCCGGCGCCCTCCCCCTTCCCGTCGCACGCGGCGGCCGGCGCCGCGCCAGGTCCAGCGCCTGGGGGGAGTGCGCAAAAGTGGTTCTTACCGAGCCATTGCCCGTGAAACCTCGCGGAAGGCGGGGGCGGAGGGGGCGGGAGCGCGCCCGCGCATCGCCGGGTGACCGGGACGGGCCGTGCCGCACCACCCCGGGTCACCCGGCGTTCCCCACCGTAAGAGCGCCCCGAACGGCGGGGGCGACGAGTGCGGAACTCGCACCATCATCTTGACCCGAGTGTCCTACTAAGTCAACTGGATTAATAGGAAATCTGCCGACCGATGCCCGCGGCGCGGCGCCTCCCACCCCTGGGGTGCCGCGCTCGCGGACATGGCCTTCGGGTCCGCCAGCCGCCCGCCACCCGCCTGCCGAGTGACGAACCCGGCGGTACGGGGCCGCTGCCGGACGTCTTCCACCCTGCCCTCCCCGGATGCACTCAACACGACTTCGACGTGACATCCACGTTTCCTCTCCGCACGCCGGAAGGCGCCATACTTTGCCGACGAATGGGGATGGACGGGCGGAAGAACGGCAAGGAGGTCTAGAACACGGCATGGACGGAGATATTCGGCCACTTGAGCCCGCGGATCCGCGCGTGGTCGGCGGGCACGCCCTCCTCGGCCGTCTCGGCTCGGGCGGCATGGGCACGGTCTACCTCGGCACCGATCCCGTCTCCGGCGGGCGCGTGGCCGTGAAGACGATCCATCCGCACCTGGCCGGCGACCCGTCCTACCGCCGCCGGTTCCGCGACGAGGCCGACCTCGCGAGCCGGGTCGCCTCGTTCTGCACCGCCCGCGTCCTCGCGCACGGCGAGGAGGACGGCCGCCCCTACCTCGTGACCGACTACGTCGGCGGCGTCTCGCTGCACGACCGGCTCACCGGGAATGGGCCGCTGCCGCCCGCCGACCTGCACGGCGTGGCCGTGGGCGTCGTGTCCGCGCTCGCCGCGATCCACTCCGCCGGGCTGGTGCACCGCGACCTCAAGCCCGCCAACGTCATGCTCACGCTGTCGGGCTGCCGGGTGATCGACTTCGGTATCGCGCGCAGCCAGGACTCGGGCGCCGCCACCGCCGTCCCGGGGACGGTCCTCGGCACGCCCGGCTGGATGGCCCCGGAGGTGCTGACGGGCGGCCCCACCACCCCGGCCGCCGACATCTTCGCCTGGGGCTGCCTCGTCGCCCACGCGGGCACCGGCCGGCTGCCCTTCGGCGCCGCCGCGTCGCTGCGCGTCGCGACCGGCGAGCCCGACCTCACGGGGCTGCCCGCGGCGCTGCTGCCCGCCGTGCG
>NZ_CAACVB010000399.1 GCF_900659635.1 Actinomadura roseirufa
TTCTCGGCGAGGCAGACGGTGACGCCGAGGGTCTTGGCCGCGGCCTGGACGCGGAACGCCGACAGGCCGGCCGCCGCGAGCTCGCTGTAGGCGGCGCGCCCAGCACGTCGGCCACCGCCACCCGCAGGTCGCCGTCCTCTCCGGGAGACAGCCGCACCCGCACCGCCGTCGCCTCACCGGCCCACAGCGACACGTCCGCCCACGCGAACGGCATCCGCACGTGCCCGGCGGGCGGGGCGTCCCGGTCATCGAGGAGCGCCGGGTGCAGGACGGCGTCGAGCAGCGCGGGATGGACGCCGTACCCGGCGCGCTCCCCCGCGCTCTCGGGCAGCACGACCTCGGCCAGCAGATCGGGGCCCCGCCGCCACAGCGCCCGGAGTCCCCGGAACGCCGGGCCGTACCCGTACCCGGCGGCCTCGGCGCGCTCGTAGAAGCCCGCGACGTCCAGCGGCTCGGCGCCCGGCGGCGGCCACGCGCCGCCCTGCTCCACCTCCGCGAGCGGCTCGGCGGGCGGTCCGAGCGTGCCCTGGGCCCTGCACGTCCATGGCGCGTCGCCGCCGGCGGGACGGGAGTGGATCCGCACCGTCCGGTCGCGGTCCTTCGCCTCGGCGTCGTGCCGGTCCACGACCACGCGGACCAGGACGGCACCGGAGGCGGGCAGCACGAGCGGTTCGATGAACGCCAGTTCCCGCACCCCGCCCGCGCCGGCCTCGTCGGCGGCCCGCAGCGCCCATTCCAGCAGCACCGCGCCGGGGACCACGGTCGTGCCCGCCACCGTGTGGCCGGCGATCCACCCGGCGGACTCCGCGGAGATCCGGCCGGTCAGCACCACCTCGCCGTCGGCCAGCTCGACCGCCGCCGGGAGGAGCGGATGCCCGGTGCCGCGGAGCCCCGCGGCGCCCACCCCGCTCGCTCCGGCCGTGCCGTTCAGCCAGAAGCGCCGCCCCTGGAAGGCGTAGGTCGGCAGGTCCACGGTCGCGGGGCGCGGGTTCGCGGGGAACCAGCGGGTCCAGTCGACGTCGATCCCGGCGGCGAACGCCTGCGCGAGCGCCACGGCGACCTGGGCCGGATCGCCCTGGTCGCGGCGCAGCGTGGGCACCGTGACCGCCTCCGCGTCCGCCCGCTCGAACGTCTCGCCCAGGCCGAGCGTCAGCACCGGGTGCGGGCTGGATTCGACGAAGACGCGGTAGCCGTCGCCCAAGAGGGCATCGATGGCGTCGGCGAAGCGGACCGGACGTCGCAGGTTGGTGACCCAGTAGGCGGTGTCGAGTTGGGTGGTCTCGATGCGGGCACCGGTGACGGTGGAATAGAACGCCACCTCGGCGCTACGCGGCTCGATCCCGGCCAGCGCCTCGGCCAGCTCGTCGGCGATCTGATCGACCTGAGGACCATGCGAGGCGTAATCCACATCGATCAGACGCGCCCGCAGATCCCGCTCCTGTGCCGCCGCGACCACCGCCGCGACCTGCTCCGGCGGACCCGACACCACCGTCGAGGACGGCCCGTTCACCGCCGCCACCGACACACCCTCGACCGCTTGGAGCAGTTCCGCCGCCTCGTCCTCGCCGACGCCGAGCGACGCCATGGCGCCGCCGCCCGAAAGGCGGCGGAGCACCCGGCTGCGCACAGCGACGATCTTCGCGGCGTCCTGGAGGGACAGGGCCCCGGCCACGCACGCCGCCGCGATCTCGCCCTGGCTGTGGCCCACGACGGCGGACGGCACGACGCCGTACTCCGCCCACACGGCGGCCAGCGACACCATCACCGCCCAGAGCACGGGCTGCACAACGTCCACCCGGGCCAGCTCGGAACCGTCCCCGCGCAAGACCTCCGTCAGCGACCAGTCCACATGCGGGGCCAGAGCCTCCTCGCACTCGGCGATCCGCTCGGCGAAGACCGGTGACCGGTCGAGCAGCTCGGCTCCCATTCCGGCCCACTGTGACCCCTGGCCCGGGAAGACCAGCACCGCTTCGGTGCCCACCGCCCGGCCCGTCACCAGCGCCGGGTGCGCCTCACCCACCGCGAGAGCGTCCAGCCCGGCCCGCAGGTCATCGCCCACGATCACCGCGCGGTTCTCGAACGTCGATCTCGTCGTCACCAGCGACCAGCCCACCTCGGCCGGGGCCGGCCCTGGGTCGGAGTCCAAGCGGTGGGCGAGCGCGCGGGCCTGTCCCCGCAGCGCCTCGTCCCCGCGCGCCGTGAGCACCCACGGCACGACCGGCGGCTCGGCGGGCGGGGGCGCCTCCGGCTCGGCGGGCGGCTCCTCCACGATCACGTGGGCGTTCGTCCCGGAGATCCCGAACGACGACACGCCCGCGCGGCGCGGCCGGTCGCCGCCGGGCCAGCCGACCGGGCCGGTGAGCAGCCGGATCCCGCCGGACGACCAGTCCACGTGCGGCGTCGGCTCGTCGATGTGCAGGGACGCGGGAAGCGTCCCGTGCCGCATCGCCATGATCATCTTGATGACCCCGGCCACGCCCGCCGCCGCCTGCGTGTGCCCGATGTTGGACTTCACCGACCCGAGCCACAGCGGACGATCCCCGGCGCGGTCCTGCCCGTAGGCGGCCAGCAGCGCGCCCGCCTCGATCGGGTCGCCCAGCGTCGTCCCCGTCCCGTGCGCCTCCACCGCGTCCACGTCGGACGGGGACAGGCCCGCGTCGGCGAGCGCCCGCCCGATCACCCGCTCCTGCGAGGGGCCGTGGGGCGCCGTGAGCCCGTTGCTCGCGCCGTCCTGGTTGATCGCCGACCCGCGCAGCACCGCCAGCACCCGGCGCCCGTTGCGGCGCGCGTCCGACAGCCGCTCCAGCAGGACGAGCCCGACGCCCTCCGCCCAGCCCGTGCCGTCGGCGGCGGCCGCGAACGGCTTGCACCGCCCGTCCGGCGCCAGGCCGCCCTGCCGGGAGAACTCGGTGAACATGCCCGGCGTCGCGAGCACCGTCGCCCCGCCCGCCAGCGCGAGCGCGGACTCGCCCCGGCGCAGCGACTGGCAGGCCAGGTGCATCGCCACCAGCGACGACGAGCACGCCGTGTCGACCGTGACCGCCGGGCCCTCCAGCCCGAACGTGAACGCCACCCGCCCGGCCGCCACGCTGGGCGTCGTGCCCGTCAGCAGGTGACCGTCCAGCCCGTCGGACGCCTCGTGCAGCCGGGGCCCGTAGTCCTGCGCGGTCGCGCCGACGAACACGCCCGCCGGGCTGCCGCGCAGCGCGGCGGCGGTGATCCCGGCCCGCTCGAACGCCTCCCAGGACGTCTCCAGCAGCAGCCGCTGCTGCGGATCCATCGCCAGCGCCTCGCGCGGGCTGATCCCGAAGAACCCGGCATCGAACGTGCCCGCGTCGTCCACGAAGCCGCCCGCCCGGGTGTCGCTCGTGCCGGACGCCCCGGGAGCCGCGGCGAACAGGGCCGCGAGGTCCCAGCCTCGGTCGGAGGGGAACGCGCCCACCGCGTCCCCGCCTCCGGCGACCAGGTTCCACAGGTCCTCCGGCGACGCCACGCCGCCGGGGTAGCGGCACGCCATCGCCACCACGGCGATCGGCTCGCCGGGCGCGTACGGGGCATCGTGGCGGCGGGCGGGCGCGGGCCGTCCGCCCGCCAGCCGGTCACGCAGGTGGCCCGCGACGGCGGCGGGCGTCGGGTGGTCGAAGGTGAGGGCGGCGGGCAGCGCCAGCCCGGTCGCGGCGCCGAGCCGCTCGCTCAGCTCCGCCGCCGCCATCGAGTCGAACCCGAGCTCCTTGAACGTCAGGCCGGGGTCGACGGCCGCGGTCCCCACGTGCCCGAGAACGGCCGCGACCTGCTCGCGCACCGTCTCGACGAGGACCCGGCGCCGCTCGACCCCGGTGAGCCCGCTCAGCCGCTCTTCGAACGAGGAACCCGCGCCCGCGCCGCCCGGCGCGCTGTCCGGCGCGTTCGTGCCATCCGGCTCGTCGTGCGCGCCGGGCTCCGTGTCCTGCGGGGTTCGTTCCTGGGCGGTGGGGTGTCCGGGGACGTCGGGCGGGTTCGCGGCGGGCTCGAACCAGTGACGCTCGCGCTGGAAGGCGTAGGTGGGCAGGGCGACGCGCCGCCGCGGGCCCTCACCGAAGGCGTGGTCCCAGGTCAGGTCGGCACCGCGCACGTACGCCTCGGCCATCGCGGTGGCGAAGGTCTCCGCCTCGGGCCGGCCGCGGCGCAGCGCCGCCACGACCGCCGGGCGCGGACGCTCCCCGTCTTCCTGTCCCCCGGTCGCGAGGGACTCGCGCGCCATCGGGACCAGTGCCGCGTCCGGGCCCAGCTCCACGAAGGTGGCGGCGCCGTCATCGCGCATCCACCGCACGCCGTCCATGAACCGCACGGCCCGGCGGGCGTGCTCGGCCCAGTAACCGGGATCGGCCAGCCGCTCCGCCGTCACCGGCCGCCCGGTCACGTTCGAGACGACGGGGATCCGCGGCGCCCCGAACGACAGCCCGGCGGCGACGGCCCGCAGCTCGCCGAGCACGCCGTCCATGTGCGGCGAGTGGAACGCGTGGCTGGTCCGCAGGACGCTGGTCCTGCGCCCGCGCCCCCGCCACGCCAGCGTCGCCTCGCGCACCGCGTCCCGGTCGCCGGACACCACGAGCGAGGCGGGCCCGTTGACCGCCGCGACGCCGACCCGGCCGTCCAGGTCCGCGAGGATCCCGGCGGCCTCCTCCTCGGTCGCCTGCCAGGCCGCCATCGCGCCCGCCGCCGTGACCGACTGCATGAGCCGGCCCCGCGCGGCCGCCAGCGCGGCGGCGTCCGGGAGCGACAGCGCCCCCGCCGCGTGCGCGGCGGCGATCTCGCCCACCGAGTGGCCCATCAGGTGGGACGGGCGCAGCCCCCACGACTCCGCCAGCCGGTAGAGGGCGACCTCAAGGGCGAACAGCGCGGGCTGGGTGTACTCGGTCCGGTCCAGCGGCGGCTCGTCCGGCGGCTCCCCGGCGTCGGCGAACATCAGCTCGCGCAGGGGACGGTCCACGTGCGGGGCGAGCGCGGCGCACGCCTCGTCGAGGGCCGCGGCGAAGATCGGGTACCCGGCGTACAGCTCGCGGCCCATGCCGGGACGCTGGCCGCCCTGCCCGCTGAACAGGACGGCGACGCCGCCTCCGGCCGCCCTCCCCGCGATCACCCCGGGCGCCTCCGCGCCGCGCTCCACCGCCTCCAGCCGCTCCAGCAGCGTCCCGCCGTCCCGGCCGAGGACCACCGCGCGGTGGCCGAACGCCGAGCGGGTCGCGGCCAGCGCGTGCCCGGCGTCGGCGGGGTCCAGGCCCGGATCGGCCGCCGCGTGCGCGCGGAGCC
>NZ_CAACVB010000400.1 GCF_900659635.1 Actinomadura roseirufa
GGGGAGGCCGCCGCCCTTCTGCGCCGGGCCCGCGCGCACGGCCACCCGCTCCTCGCGCCCTGGGTCGCGGCGCGGCTCGGCGCCTCCGACGCCGCCGCCGGCGAGGTGGGCGGAACCGCTCGTCAGGACGGGCACGACGGGGAATACTGAACTTCGTTCGGCGAAGTCCCCAGAGCGGAGGAACGGTGTCCGCAGGCACGGTGCCCGAGAGCCGCACGGCGTCCGAGGGCCACACGATGACCATCGGCGGCGAGGCCGTCCACGCGCCCGGCGCGTTCGGCGTCGTCGACCCCGCGACCGGCGAGGTGGCCGAGCACGCCCCCGACGCCTCGCGCGCGCAGCTGGACGCGGCGATGGCCGCCGCGGCGGCCGCGTACCCGGCTTGGCGCCGGGACGAGGCGGCCCGCCGCGAGGCGCTGCTGGCGGCGGCCGAGATCCTGTTCGCCCGCTCCGCGGAGCTCGGCCGGATCATCACGCTGGAGCAGGGCAAGCCGCTCGCCGACGCCGCCCTGGAGGTCGTCGGCGCGGGGGTCTGGCTGAGGTACTTCGCCGGGCTCGAGACGCCCACCGAGGTCATCCAGGACGACGGCGCCGCGCGGGTGGAGGTCGTGCGCCGCCCGATGGGCGTCGTCGCGGCGATCACCCCGTGGAACTATCCGCTGCTGCTGGCGGTGTGGAAGCTCGCCCCCGCCCTGCTGGCCGGGAACACGATGGTGCTCAAGCCGTCCCCGTTCACCCCGCTGTCGAGCCTGCGGCTCGGCGCGCTGCTGCGCGGCGTGCTGCCGCCCGGGGTACTGAACGTCGTCAGCGGCGGCGACGAGCTCGGTGCCTGGATGACCGCGCACGAGGTCCCCCGCAAGATCTCCTTCACCGGCAGCGTCGCCACCGGCAGGCGGGTCGCGGCGGCCGCCGCGCCCGACCTCAAGCGGGTGACGCTGGAGCTCGGCGGGAACGATCCGGCGATCCTGCTCGACGACGTCGACCCGGCGGCGGTCGCCGCGCGGCTGTTCCGCGGCGCGTTCCAGAACAACGGGCAGGTCTGCTCGGCCATCAAGCGGGTGTACGCGCCCGCGGCCCGCTACGCCGAGGTGGTCGACGCCCTCGCCGAGTGCGCGCGGGCCGCCAGGGTCGGCGCGGGGACGGCGGAGGGCGTCCAGTACGGGCCGATCAACAACCGCCCGCAGTACGAGCGGGTCGGCGAGCTGGTCGCCGAGGCGCTGGCGGGCGGCGCCCGCGCGGCGGCGGGCGGCGGGCCGATGGACGGGCCCGGCTACTTCTTCGAGCCGACGATCCTCGCCGATGTCACCGACGGCGTCCGGATCGTGGACGAGGAGCAGTTCGGCCCGGCGCTTCCGGTCGTCCCCTACACCGACCTCGACGAGGCCGTCGCCCGCGCCAACGGCACGCACTTCGGGCTGTCCGGCTCGGTGTGGGGCACCGACGCCGACCGCGCGGCGGAGGTCGCCGCGCGGCTGGAGTGCGGCACCGCCTGGGTGAACACGCACCTCGCGCTGTCCCCGTCCCAGCCGTTCGGCGGGCACAAGTGGAGCGGCGTCGGCGTCGAGAACGGTCCCTGGGGCCTCCACGGTTTCACCGAGCTGCAGGTGATCCACCGCTCGAAGCTCTGAGCGGCGGACGGGACCGCCGCCGGGCGATCCGGACGGCCGAGCCGCGTTCGGTAGAGCAGGCTGTACTTCGCGTCCGGCCCGCCGCCGCGGGAGGATTCACCGCGTAGGGTGTCGACCGAGGAGGTACCGGCGGTGGCGCACATGCCCGGACCGGCCGGCGCCGGCCGGTTCGCCCGGGGCGCCGTCCTCGCGCGCGCACGCGCGGTCCTCGACTCGCTCGAGCACTTGGTCGGCGGGCTCGGCACCGCGCTGCTCGCCTTCGGCGCCCTGGCGTGGCTGCTCCTGGTCGCCCTCCTGTCCCCCGCCGGCGTCGGCCTGCTGCTCGCGCGGACGGTGCCGCGCGTGGTGCGCGGCGTCGCCGACCGGGAGCGCGGCCGGCTGTCGCGCTGGGGACCGGAGATCCTCATGCCGGACCCGGCGCCGGACCGGCTGCGCGCCGGGCTCGCCGACGCCACCCTCCGCCGGGAGCTGCGGTGGCTGCTCGTCCACGGCACGCTCGGCCTGTTCCTCGGCATCGTCGGGGCGACGCTGACGCTGAACTCGGTACAGAACATCACCTACCCGCTGTGGTGGCGGTTCCTGCCCGCGGGCGACATCGCGCCGAGCTTCGTGACCTGGAGCATCGACGACGAGGGCGACGCGCTGGCGGTCGCGGTCCTCGGCCTGGGGATGGGCGCCGCCTTCCTCGCCCTCGGGCCGGTGATGGCCCGGCTGCAGGCGTGGCCGGGACGGCGGCTGCTCACGCCCGCCGACGCCGGCGACCTCGCCCTGCGCGTCGCGCAGCTGTCGGCCACGCGCGCCGCGGCCCTGGACGCGCACGCGGCCGAGCTGCGGCGCATCGAGCGCTCGCTGCACGACGGGGCCCAGAACCGCCTCGTCGCCGTCACCGTCCTGCTCGGCGCCGCCCGCCGCGCCCTCACCCGCGATCCCGGCACCGCCCAGGCCGCGCTCGACGGCGCCCACGACGCCGCCGAGCACGCCCTCGCCGAGCTCCGCGCCGTCGTCCGGAGCATCCTGCCGCCCGTCCTGGCCGACCGCGGCCTCACCGGCGCGCTCGCCGGTCTCGCCGTCAGCTGCGCCGTGCCCTGCCGCATCGACGTCGATCTTCCCGCCCGCTGCGCCGCCTCCGTCGAGGCCACCGCCTACTTCGTCACCGCCGAGGCCCTCACCAACATCTCCCGCCACAGCGAGGCCGCCGGCGCCGCCGTCACGGTCCGCCTGCGCGGCGGGCGGCTGCACCTGCGCATCGAGGACGACGGCGGCGGCGGCGCGGAGGGGCGCGAGGGCTCCGGGCTGACGGGCATGCGCGGCCGGGTCGCGGCGCACGACGGAGTCCTGACCCTGACCAGCCCGCCCGGCGGGCCGACGATCCTCGAGGTGGAGTTACCGTGCGGATTGTGATCGCGGAGGACGACCTCCTGCTCCGCGAGGGGGTCGCGCTGCTGCTGCGCGCCGAGTCCCTGGACGTGGTGGCCACCGCCGAGAACCCGGACGCCTTCCTCGCCGCCGTGGACGCCCACCGGCCCGACGTCGCGATCGTGGACGTGCGCATGCCGCCGACCCACACCGACGAGGGCATCAAGGCGTCGGCCGAGGCCCGGCGCCGGCTGCCCGGCCTGCCGGTGCTCGTCCTGTCCGCCTACGTCGAGCAGGCGTTCGCCACCGAGCTGCTCGCCGGCGGCACCGGCGGGCTGGGGTACCTGCTCAAGGAGCGGGTCGGCCGCGTCGACCAGTTCCTCGACGCCCTGCACCGGGTGGCGGCGGGCGGCACCGCCATCGACCCCGACGTCGTCGCGCAGCTGCTCACCCGCACCCGGCACGACAGCGCGCTGAAGCGGCTGACGGCCAGGGAGCGCGACGTGCTCGCCCTGATGGCGGAGGGCCTGGGCAACACGGCCATCGCCGAGCGGTTCGTCGTCACCGAGGGCGCCGTCCACAAGCACATCCGCAACATCTTCGCCAAGCTCGACCTCGCGCCCACCGACCGCGCCGACCGCAGGGTCACCGCCGTCCTGCGCTACCTGGACGAGACGGGCCGGCGCGGCTGACCCGTCCCTTCCGCGTCCCCTTCCCTTCCACGTGATTCCGGGGCGCGTCAGCCCTGGCTGATCCCCCCGCCGAGGTTCATGACGACGACGCCCAGCACGATGATCACCGCGCCCACGACCGTCAGCGGGCGGACCGGCTCGTCGAACAGCAGCACGCCGCCGGCGAACGCCCCGATGGTGCCGAGCGCCGACCAGATCGCGTAGACGGGCCCGACGTTCAGCGAGGTGAGCGCGCGGGCCATGAGGACGAACGAGAGCAGGTATCCCGCCACCACGATCGCGGACGGGCCGAGCCGGGTGAAGCCGTCCGACGCCCGCAGCGACAGCGTCGCCGTCACCTCGAACGCGATGGCCAGGCCGAGCAGGACGAAGGGCATCACCGGCCTCCCGCGTCCCCGCAGTGCTCGGCGGCGACCGCCTCGAACACCTTGACGTCGGCGTCCCACCGGGTGCCCGGCCGCGGCCAGTGCAGCGCGATATCGGTGACGCCGAGCTCGGCGTAGCGGCCCGCGAGGTCGGCGAACGCCCCGGCGGACTCCAGCCACGGCTCCTCGGTGAAGCCCGTGAGCAGCAGAACGTCGCCGGGGGCGCGTCCCTCGGCCGCGTACGCCTCGCGGAGGGCGGCCAGCCGGGTGCCCACCACCTCCCGCGGGTCCCGGCCCTCGGCGTGCCCCGAGGTGACCCAGCCCTGGCCGAGCCGGGCGGCGAGCCGCATGCCGCGCGGGCCGTCCCCGGCGATGACGAACGGCACCCGCGGGCGCTGCACGCAGCCGGGCTCGCCGACCACGTCGCGGGCCGTGTAGAAGGTCCCCTCGTCCGTCGTCACGGGGTCGCGCAGCAGCCGGTCGAGCAGCCGCGTCCATTCGGCGAAGCGGTCCGCGCGCTCGGCCGGGCTCCACTCGTCCCCGCCGAGGACGCCGGCGTCGGACGCGCGGCGGGTGCCGCCCGCGCCGATCCCGACGGTGAGACGGCCCCCGCTGATGTGGTCGATCGTCCGAATCGCGTGCGCGGCCGGGACCGGGTGCCGGAAGTTCGGCGAGGTGACCAACGTGCCCAGCCGCACCCGCGAGGTCACCGCCGCCGCCGCGGCCAGCGTCGTGTAGGCGTCGTACCAGGGCGTCGTGCCCCGCCAGGCGAGGTGGTCGTACACCCACGCGTGGTGGAATCCCAGATCTTCAGCGTGCCTCCACAGCTCCCCCGCCTCCGGCCAGGACTGCATCGGCCACATCACCGTGCCGATCCGTGGTGCGGTCACCTGTTCCTCCGTTCTCGCCCCGGACGCCCCGCGCCGGAGCTTCGCGATCTTCCCATCATCGGTGGTCCCCCGAGTCGGCGAGCCAGTGCCGCAGCGCCCACCACCAGTGCGCGGCGCGGGCCACCGCGTCGCCCGCCGCGGGGTCGAGCAGCGGGCGGCCGGTGAGCTCCCGGAACCGCCGCACCCGGTACTTGACCGTGTTCGCGTGGACGCGCAGCGCGGCGGCGGCCGGCTCGATCCGGCCGCCGTGGTCCAGGCAGGCGAGCGCGGTCGCGGCGAGCTCGCGGTGGAACGGGTCGGCGGGGTCCAGCGCGCCGAGCAGCCCGGCGGCCAGCAGCGACGCCGCGGCC
>NZ_CAACVB010000401.1 GCF_900659635.1 Actinomadura roseirufa
CTGCCCGTCCGGCGGCCGGGCGCCCAGCTGCCGGGCCGCACCGCGCCCCGGCCCGCCGCGGAGGGCGAGGCGAACGGGCTGTTCCAGCCCCGCAGCGAGCGGCTCGAGAACGAGCGCCTGCAGAACGAACGCCTGCAGAACGAGCGCCGCAGCGGCGAGCGCGTGCAGGACGACGCCGGCGGGCCCTACGGCCAGGGCCGGCACACCGGACCGACACCCGTCGTCCCGGAGGCGCAGCCGATGGTGCCCGACCCCGGCGCCGCCCGCCGCAACCCCTGGGAGACGGGCCCGTTCCAGCAGGTCGGCGACGCCTCGGCGGCGCCGGCCGACCCCTACGCCGACGGCTCCCCCAGCGGCGCGCACCCCGAGGAGCCCGCGGGCGGGGCCCTGTGGGGGGGCATCGGCGACCCGGCGGCGCCGGAATCGGCGCGGCCGGGCCAGTCCCAGCCCACCGCCGACCCGCCGGAGGACGCCATCCCGGAGCCACCGCTTCCCGAGCCGTCCGGATACGAGCACCCCGTCCAGCCCGCTCCCGCGCCGTCGCCGCCCCGCCCGGCCCCGCCGGCCAAGGCGCCGCCGCGGGTCCCCGAGCGCTCCCCGATCTTCGACGCGATGCAGTCGGAGTGGTTCCAGCGCAGGTCGGCGGGCGCGGCCGGCGACGATCCCGTCAAGGGCTGGGAGTCCCCGGCGGACGCGGGGTTCCGCGCCGCCGAGGCCGCCCGCGAGCCCGTCGCGGGCCAGCGCACGGCCGTCGGGCTCCCCAAGCGGGTGCCCGGCAAGAACCGCGTGCCCGGCGCGGTGGGGCGGCAGGCGCAGTCCCCGGCCGCCGAACGGCGGCCGGCGCAGGACCGGCCGGCGCAGGAGAGCACCGCGCAGGAGCAGCCGGCGCAGGACCGGCGGGAGCAGGACCGGCCGGCCGCCGGCCAGCCCGCGGACGCCGTCCGCAACCGCTTCGCGAGCCTGCAGCGGGGCGTTCATCGGGGCCGCACCGAGACTCGCGGCGCAGGCACGTCAGGTGAGGCGCCGTCGCAGGGCGACGACGAGACAGGAGGCACCCGGTGAGCGGGCAGGATCTCAACTGGTTGGTGACGAACTTCGCGGACCGTGTCCCGAAGGTCGCGCACGCCGTCGTGGTCTCGTCGGACGGCCTGCCGATGGCGTACTCGTCCGGCTTCCCGCCGGAGCGGGCGGACCAGCTCTCGGCCATCGCCTCGGGGCTGATGAGCCTCACCCAGGGCGCGGCCAAGATCTTCGACGCGGGCGGCGTGAACCAGACCGTCGTGGAGATGGACCGCGGGCTCCTGTTCGTGATGTCCATCACCAACGGGTCGGTGTTCGCGGTGCTGGCCGCGCCGGACTGCGACCTCGGGCTGGTCGCGTACGAGATGACGCTGCTGGTGGAGCGGGTGGGCCGGGTGCTGACCCCCGCGCTGCGCGCCCAGGAGCAGCCGCCGTACGCGGGACCGGTGCCCGAGATGGGCGCGGGGCCCGCCCGCTATTGACCTTGACGGAACCTGACGGAGGTCGGCGACATGGATCGAGGCAGTTCCTTCGGAGGCGGGCCCGGACGCTGGGGTGACCAGGGCCGCCCGCCCGGCCAGGGGCGGCCCCCGGCCCAGGAGGAGGGCGACGCCAGCTCGCTGGTGCGCCCCTACGCCGTCACGGGCGGGCGCACCAAGCCGCGCTACGACCTGGCGATCGAGGCGCTCGTCACGGCCGCGCCCTACCCGCCCCGCGACGTGGCCATGCTGACCCCGGAGTACCGCGCGATCATGGACCTGTGCCGGTCGGCCCGGTCGGTCGCCGAGGTGTCGGCGCTGCTGCGGCTGCCGCTCGGCGTGGCCCGGGTCCTCGTCGCGGACATGGCCCTCGAAGGACTGCTGCGGTTGCACCAGTCGCGTCCCACCACCGCCGGCGGACAGCCGGACATGCGCTTGCTAGAAAGGGTGCTCAGTGGCCTTCGGAAGCTCTGACCGGGTTCCGGCCCCGGGGTCGCACGGCGGGGAGGCCGAGCTCACCTCGGTCAAGATCGTCGTCGGCGGCGGATTCGGCGTCGGCAAGACCACCTTCGTCGGTTCGGTCTCGGAGATCATGCCGCTCACCACCGAGGCGGTGATGACCGCGGCCAGCGCCGACGTGGACGACCTGTCGGCCGTCCCGGACAAGACGACCACCACGGTCGCGATGGACTTCGGCCGCGTGTCGCTCGACAGCCAGCTGATCCTCTACCTGTTCGGAACGCCCGGCCAGCACCGGTTCTGGTTCATGTGGGACGACCTCGTCCGCGGCGCCATCGGCGCGGTGGTCCTGGTCGACACCCGCCGCCTTGAGGACTGCTTCGCCGCGGTGGACTACTTCGAGGAGCTCGGCCTGCCCTTCGTCGTGGGCGTCAACGGGTTCCACGGCGAGTTCCAGTACGCCGTCGAGGACATCCGCGAGGCCCTGTCGATCAGCGGGCACGTGCCGATCGTCCAGACCGACGCGCGCAGCCGCGAGTCCACCAAGCAGGTGCTGATCACCCTCGTCCAGCACGCGATGGCGGTGCACGCCGCCACGGCCGGGCCGCCCGCCGCCCCGGGCGACCCGCTGGGCTCGACGTCCCCCAGCTGGACCTGACCCTCCCCTCCGCCGCCGGTCGGCCGGCTCGCGGAGCCCCCGGCCGAGCGGAACCCCGGCCCGCGTCACGCCGACCTCGCGGTGCGCGGCCGGCCCGTCCGCCAGAGCGTGGACGCCCAGGTTCCGCGGGCCGCCGGCCTCACCCGGCCCGACGCCCGAACCCTCCGGCCCGCCCCCAAGGGGAGCGAACCCGCGCGCTCGAACCCCGGCCGCGGCGAGCGCCGCGAGCGAGCGGCTCGCGTTCCCGCTACCCGGGGCTGTGGGGCTCGCTCCCCAGGACGACGAGCGCCTCTTCGAGGGTGGGGTGCACGGGGATGCGGCGGTGAAGACCGGTGATCTCAAGGGTCCTTCGGATGAGGGGGGCGGGGGCGGCGAGGGCGAGGCTGCCGCCGGCGGCCGTGGCCGACTTGTAGCAGGCGACGATGACGGACAGGCCGTTGGAGTCCATGAACTCCAGGTCGGCCAGGTCGAGGACGACGTGGTCGCCATGGCGGCGGCGGGCGGCGTGGAGCTCGCGGCGCAGGGTGTCGGAGCAGGCGATATCGAGCTCACCGCGCAGCCGGACGACGGTGCGGCCGTCGTGGGCGCGGGTGGTCACTTCGAGTTGCGGCATGGGGGTGTCCCCCTCCTGTCGGCAGGTGCGCGCCGGGAGTGGGCCGACGAACACTTTCCATGCGACAACTATTGCGGAGGACGTGCCGCCTGCCAACCCGCCGCGTGCCGGGGGTGTACGTGATCGCGCCGAGTCGTAGGGTGCTGGCGAGACGTGATGCCCCCCGACCGCTGCGTAGGAGAAGGATCCCTGGTGAGTTCCCCCCGGCTGCCGGATCATCTCGAAGTGCTGCTCACCGACGAGCCCGTGCTCGACGTGTACGCCTACGGGCCGTGGCGGGTACCGGACGGCCTGTACGCCGAGATGCGCGAGCGGGCCGTCGCCTACAACGCCGATCCGCGCGCGGTGGTGCTCACCAGGCAGCTCAGCGACTTCTACGGGCGGGGGACGAGCGCGGCGGGCGCCGAGCAGTGGTCGCTGCTGACGTTCCTGCTCGGGGCGTCGGCGGTGCGGGGCGGCTCGCGCGGCGACGTGGACTACGAGGTGCTGTCGGACTTCCTCGCGACGCCGGAGTCCGCCGTGCGGGACCCGGTGGCGTGGTTCACCCAGGGCGGGCGGTGGCGGCCGCCGGGGCTGTGGCTGCCCGAGCCCGCCGGGGACGACCGGGAGCGGCGCGCGGTGATGTTCGAGCTGGCGCGGGCGGGCCTGGAGGTCTTCGAGGGCCTGGAGCCGCTGGAGCGCCGCCGCCGGGCGCTGCTGGACCTGTTCGACCGGCGGGCCGCGGATCCGGAGCTGCGCGAGCGGGACATGACCGTCCCGCAGGGGGGCCTGGAGGACGCGTGGGCGGCCGGCCTGACCGACGGCGAGCTGGCGGTGCTGCCCGAGCTGGCGGGGCCGGTGGGGTACCTCGGCTGGGCGTGCGCGGGGTTCGACGCGGCGCACGAGCGGCTCGCCGGGGCCGTCGCGGACGGGGACGCGCCGGACACGGCGCTCGCGCGGCTGCTGCTGGCGGCGGACGCGCAGGCCGTCCCGGCGGAGCTGGCGGTGGCGCTCGGCACGCCCCGCTACGAGAACCTCGGCGAGCGGTTCCGGGCGGTGCGCGAGGGGTTCTCCGCCGAGGCGTGGCAGAGCGACGTGCGGGCCTGGCTCGCGCGGGGCCTGGTCGCGGGGGAGGCGGACGCGGCGCGCGCCTGGCTGGACATGGCCGTCCGGATCACCGGCTGCGTCCAAGGTCTGCCGGACGCGGCGATCAGCCCGCGCTGCCGGGTGCCCGTCCGGCCGTTCCAGACCGACCTGCGGCGGCTGTTCGCCGCGCGGCGCCTGGTCAACCCGCTGGGCGCGGCGCTGTTCCCGGGACGGGACGCGCCGGACGCGCGGGACGAGGCCGCGGCGCCGTCCGGGCGGGACGAGCCGGCCGGCGCGGCGCTGGTCGGGCAGCCGGAGCTGGCGCGGGCGGTCGAGGAGGCGCTGGCGGCGCGGCTGGCGGGCGAGCGGCCCGTCCGGCTGCTCGTGGCGGGCCCGGAGGGAACGGGCAAGGGCACCGCCGCCGAGATCCTGGAGCACCGGCTCGGCGAGGGCGGCGCGGTCCGCGAGGCGCTGTGGGTGTCCGACCAGGTCTTCGCCTCGCTCGGCGTGAGCGACGCCGTGCTGTGGCTGCAGGCCCGCGTCCGCGAGTGCCTGGAGGGGCGGATGCTGCTGGTCGTCGACGACCTGGAACGGCTCGTCACCTATGAGCGGTGCGGCTCGGCGGCGGTGGAGGAGCTGCGGCGGCTGATGGCGCGCTCGCCGTCCCTGGACGTGGTGGCGCTGTGCCGTCCCGGCGGCGACCGGCGGCTGTTCGACGCGAACCCGGCGCTGGTGCGGGCGTTCGAGGTGACCCGGACGCTGGACTTCGCCGAGGACGACTTCGCCGAGCTGTTCACCCGTGCCGTCGCGCGGCACGGCGCGACGGCCGCGCCGGAGGTCGCCGCGACGGCCGGGGTGCTGCTGACCCGCACCCCGCCGCTGCAGAACCTGCGCGGGGCGCGGCTGGTGGAGCACATGGCCGCGCAGTGCGCCGCCGCTGCGCGGACCCGGACGGCCGCCGCG
>NZ_CAACVB010000402.1 GCF_900659635.1 Actinomadura roseirufa
CTTTCCCTACACGACGCTCTTCCGATCTAGCGCCCCGCCGCTCTCGGTCACCACCAGCGCGCCGACCAGCGCCGCGGTGAGCGCGGCGGCGGTGCCGAGCGGCAGCAGCGAGCGGTTGCGGACCGGCCGCAGCAGCACCGGCTCGAACCGCTCCGGCCGGCGCGGCCGCGGGACCTCCAGGGCGTCGGCGGCGTCGATGACCCGCCACGGGTCCCGGACGCGCAGCTCGGCGAGCTGGTCGCGCACCGCGTACCGGGGCATGCGCTCCACGTGCCGCAGCACGTAGGCCACCCGGACGTGCGGGTCCAGCCGGGACAGCACGCCGATCAGCGCGGGGTCGGGCAGCCGGGGCGGCAGGGCGCGCAGCCAGGGCCCGAGGCCGAGCTGCAGCCGCCGGGACGGGCGCATCGCCCGGCGCAGCACGCGGGTCCGCCGCCGGGCGAAGGCGGTCGGCGAGCGGTCGCGCCGGGCGGTGCCGTCCACGATCCGGCGGGCGATCGCCAGCCGGTGCGAGCGCTTTCCCCGCCCCGGCAGGACGAAATACGCCATCCGGACAAGGGCGCTGTAAGGCGTTTCCGTCGCTGGATTCGTGATCACGTCTTCCGGCACGGCGGCCACTCCCTCTGGGGTTCCTCCATCGCGGAACCCGAGGTTAGGCAGGCGCGCGCCACGCCACCGCGGAATTGAGGCAACGATTACAAATCCCGGTGGAAATCTCCGCCCATTTCCCCAGAAAAAGGCGCGCTCGGCTCAGTCGCCGAGTGCCAGCGCGTATTCCGCCTCGGTGATGTTGCGGCCCGTCAGCAGGACCACCGGGCGGCCCGCCGCCTCGACCTTGCCCGCGAGGACGGCGGCGACCCCGGCGGCGCCCGAGCCCTCGGCGACCAGCCCGTGCGCGCGGAACAGCCAGCGCAGCGCGGCGCGGATCTCCGCGTCGGTCACCGTGACCAGCGCCGCTCCGCGGACCAGGCCCGGCGTCACGCTGCCCGCCTCCAGGTTGCCGCTGAGCCCGTCCGCGATCGTCGCGCCGACCGGCACCTCGACGATCCGGCCCGCGGCCACCGCCGCCGACACGGCCCGCGACCGCGCGGACTCCACGCCGACCATCCGGACGCCGCCGCGGCGCCGCGCCCACAGCGACAGGCCCGCCAGCAGCCCGCCGCCGCCGACCGGCGCGACGACCGTGAGCGGCCCCTCCACCTGGGCGTCCAGCTCACGGCCGAGCGTGGCCTGCCCGGCGATCACGGCGGGGTCGTTGTAGGGCGAGACATAGCGTCCGGGCAGGCCCATCGCGTGCGCCTCGGCCTCGTCGTAGCCCGTCCCGTGCCGGACGAGCCGCACCGGGAAAGCACCGATCTTCTCGACCTTGGCCCGGGAGGCGCGGGTCGACACGACGACGGTGACGTCGGCGCCCGTCCGGGCCGCCGCGAAGCCCATGCCGAGCCCGTGGTTGCCCGCGCTCGCGGTGACGGCCGGCCCGTCGTCCGGCGGCTCGGCCAGGGCCGCCAGCGCGCCCCTGACCTTGAAGGATCCCGTCGGCTGGAGGCTCTCCAGCTTCAGCAGCGCGCCGGGGGCCAACTCCGAGTCCACCAGGGGCGTCGGCGCGAGGACGGCCGAGACCGCCCGCCACGCGCGGTCGAGGTCGTCCTGGTCCGGCGGGCGGACGGGGCGCACCGTCATGACCGCCGCGCCTTCCTTGATCGCATATGCCCCAGCGTAGGGCGTGCGGAGGCCGGGGCGGCGTTCCTGGGCCTTCGCGGCTTCGCAACCCTGTCGAACCGAACGCGAACGTTATCCCGGACGTCCTAATGTTGGGCGACGCGACGACGACTCCGGGGTGGACGTGGAAACGGTAAGCATCAGTGAGCTGTGGGACCGAGTGACGGGAACGCAGCCCGATCCGCCGTGGTGGCTGGTCGTCCTCGTCGGCGTCGTCGCGCTCGGCGCCGTGCTGCACGGGCCCACCTGGCGGGTCGCGCGCAACACGGTGACGATCGCGCACGAGGGCGGCCACGCGCTGGTGGCGCTGGTCACCGGGCGCAAGCTGGACGGCATCAAGCTGCACTCCGACACCTCCGGCGTCACGGTCTCGCGGGGCAAGCCGCACGGCCCCGGGATGGTGTTCACCGCGCTGGCGGGCTACCTCGCGCCGCCGCTGCTCGGGCTGCTGTTCGCCGCGCTGCTGGCGGGCGGGCGCATCACGCTGATGCTGTGGTTCGCGCTGGCGCTGCTGGCCGGCATGCTCGTCATGATCCGCAACGCCTACGGCGCGCTGTCGGTGCTCGCCACCGGCGCCGTCGTCTTCCTGGTGTCCTGGCTGGGCGACGCCAAGGTGCAGGCCGGGTTCGCCTACCTGGCCGCCTGGTTCCTGCTCATCGCCGCGACCCGGCCGGTGATCGAACTGCAGCGCATGCGCGCCCGGCACATGGCGCCGAGCTCGGACGCCGACCAGCTCGCGCACCTCACCGGCGTGCCGGGGCTCGCCTGGGTAGGGCTGTTCGCCTCCGTCGCGCTGCTCTCCCTCGTCGCCGGGGCGGCGCTGCTGTTCCCGGACGCCGCGTCCTCGGCGCACATCCCCGAACCACCGCGCTTCTAGCGTCGCCTCCGCGGCCGGCGGAGACGGTTGACGCGCGGCGGCGGAGCACGGTGAATGTCCGACGCTGCCGATAGTTTCGGCTGTGTGAGCGATCGATGGGACCGGCCGCGCGTGCTCGGGCTGGCACCGGACGCGGCGGCGGCCACGGCCGCGGCCGGAGTCGCCGAGCCTTCCCGGTGGAGCGCCACCGGCTGCGACGCCGAGTCCGTCTGGGGCGAGTGCCAGGGCGGCGGGCAGGGCGGCGCGGTCTACCAGGTCCGCGCCGACCTCGCCGAGCCCGCCTTCCACTGCTCATGCCCCAGCCGGAAGGTCCCGTGCAAGCACGCCCTCGCGCTGCTGCTGCTGTGGAGCGACGGAGCGGTCCCCGGCGCCGTCCGTCCCGGGTGGGTCTCCGAGCCGCGGGCGAGCCGCCCGGAGGCGGAGCGCGGTGAACACGCCGCGCGTGCCCGGAGGAAGCCCGACCCGAGGACGGCCGAGCGGCGCGAGCGGCGCGTCGACGACGGGCTCGCCGACCTCGACCAGTGGCTGTGCGACCAGGTCGCGCATGGGCTCGCCCAGGTCGAGCAGGCCCCCTACCGGCTGTTCGACGACGCGGCCCGCCGCCTCGTCGACGCGCAGGCGGGCGCCCTCGCCGGCCAGGTCAGGGCACTGGCCGGCGTCCCCGGCCGACCCGGCTGGCCCGGACGGCTGCTGGAGGAGTACGCGCTGCTGCGGCTGCTCGTCCGGGCGCACCGGCGGCGCGCGGAGCTGCCCCAGGGCCTGCGCGACACCGTCCGGGCGCGGGTGGGGTTCACCGTCGCACAGGAGGAGGTCCTCACGGCGGGCGAGCGCGTCCGCGACCGGTGGTGGGTGACCGGCCTGCGCGACTCCGCGCAGGAGCAGCTCACCACGCGCCGCGTGTGGCTGCGCGGCCGGCGGACGGGCCGTCCCGCGCTCGTGCTGTCGTTCGCGGCCCCCGGCGCCGCCCTCGACGCGTCCCTGACCGTCGGCTCGGAGGTCGACGCCGAGCTGGCGTTCTACCCAGGCGCCCAGCCCCTGCGCGCCCTAGTCGCCGCAAAGCATGCCACCATCTCGCACGGAGCCGCCTCGGGGGGTGTGCCCGAGGGAACGAGCGTGCGCGGTCTTCTCGGCGAGTACGCTGCCGCCCTCGCCCGCGACCCCTGGCTGGACCAGTGGCCCGCGGTGCTGGCGCGGGTGCGGATCGGCCGCGCCGAAGGGGGCGCCCTGTACGCGGTCGACGGCTCCGGGGACGCCCTGCCCCTGCGGATCAGCGACCCGTGGCGGCTCCTCGCGGTCTCCGGCGGCGGGCCCGTCACCCTGGCCGGCGAGTGGTCGGGCCACGGCCTGCTCCCGCTGGCGGCCTGGCACGAGGAGGAGGGGGCGGTGCCCCTGTGAACGACCCTGTGAACGAGCCTGTGAGCGCCCCGGTGGGCGGCTGGAACGCCCACGTGACCGCGGCGCTGCTCGGCACCGAACGCCGCGACCCGCCCGCCTTGCAGGAGGCACCCGCCGCTCCGGCCTCGGTCGGAGCGGACGGGGGGAAGGCGGGGCGGCTGCTCGACCAGGCGGCGCTGCTGACCGTCCGGCGGCGGGCCGGGCGGCTCCCGGCGCGCGCGGGCACCGCCGGGGAGGCGGACCCGGCCGGTGGGGCGGGGACGGTCGAGCTGATCGCGCCCGCCCCCGCCGAGCACGCGCCGGTCGTGCCGCCCGACGCCGCCGCGCGGCTGGCGCGGATCCTCGCCGGTGAGCAGATCCAGGTCCTGCCCGAGTGGCTGGACGCCGCCGCCGGGCACGGGCTCCGGGTGCCCGCCCGGCTGCTGCCCGAGCTGCTGGAGCGCGGCCGAGGCGACCGGGTGCTGCGGCCGTCGATCGCGCGGGCCGCCGGGCGGCGCGGCGTGTGGCTGGCCCTGCGGAACACCGACTGGGCCTACCTCGTCGGCACGGGCGACGACCACGGCGGCGGGGACGGCGTGTGGGAGACGGGGACCCGCCTCCAGCGGGTGGCGTTCCTGTCCGGGCTGCGAGGCACGGACCCGGAGCGCGCGCGGCGGTTGCTCGCGAGCACCTGGGGCCGGGAGCCCGCCCCCGACCGCGCGGCCTTCCTCGCCACGTTCGAGCACGGCCTGGGTCCCGCCGACGAGGACGTCCTCGAAGCCGCGCTGGAGGACCGCGGCAAGGACGTCCGGCAGGTCGCCTCCGACCTGCTGGCGCGGATGCCCGGCTCGGCGTACGGGAGGCGCATGGCCGCGCGGGCGCGGCGCTGCCTGGTCCCGGCCGTCCGCGAGGTCCGGGGCCGTGAGCGCACGTGGATCCTGGTCGAGGCGCCGCGCGAGCACGACGAGGACCTCGCCCGCGACGGCGTCCCGTTCCATCCCGGCGGGTCGTTCGCGCCGGGCGGCGGCGGGCCGGTGGGCACCCGCGCGGCGTGGCTGCGCGAGATCCTCGCCCGCACGCCCCTGACCACCTGGACGGACCTGTTCGGGCTGCCGCCGATGGAGATCGTGTGCCTGCCCCTCGGGGACGCGGGCGGCGCCGGGAAGGCGAGCACCGCCGGGGAGCCGGGCGGCGCCGACTCCGGCGGCCGGGCGGCGCGCGACGTGCACATCGGCTGGGCGCGGGCCGCGCTG
>NZ_CAACVB010000403.1 GCF_900659635.1 Actinomadura roseirufa
CCCGAGGGCGGCGGCGCCGCCGGGGACGGCGACGCGGACGGCGCGGCGGACCGGCTGCGCGCCGCCGGCGCCGGCGAGCTGCTCGACTTCATCGACAACGAACTGGGCGTGTGATCGCGGATGGCCGACGACAAGCCGGTCGACGAGCGGACGCTGGTCGACTACCTGCGGCGCGTGACCGCCGACCTGCACGACACCCGGCGGCGGCTGCGCGAGGCGGAGGAACGCGGCGCCGAGCCGGTGGCCGTGGTGGAGATGGCCTGCCGGTTCCCCGGCGGGGTGACCTCGCCGGAAGAGCTGTGGGACCTCGTCGACTCCGGCGGCGACGCGATGGGCGAGTTCCCCGGAAACCGCGGCTGGGACCTGGACGGGCTGTTCCACCCCGACCCAGACCACCCAGGTACCAGCCTCGCCCGCGAGGGCGGGTTCCTGTACGACGCGGACCTGTTCGACCCGGAGTTCTTCGGGATCAGCCCGCGCGAGGCGCTCGTCCTGGACCCGCAGCAGCGGATGCTGCTGGAGGTCTCGTGGGAGCTGCTGGAGCGGGCGGGCATCCGCCCGGCGTCGCTGAAGGGCAGCCGGACCGGGGTCTACGTCGGCGCGGCGCTGCCCGGCTTCGGGACGCCGCACATCGACCGGAGCGCCGAGGGCCACCTGGTGACCGGCAACGCGCCGAGCGTCCTGTCGGGCCGCCTGTCCTACACCCTCGGGCTGGAGGGCCCGGCGGTCACGATCGACACCGCGTGCTCGTCGTCGCTGACGGCGATCCACCTGGCGTGCCACGCGCTGCGGCAGGGCGAATGCTCGCTCGCCGTCGCGGGCGGCGTGACCGTGATGGCCGTCCCCAACGTGTTCACCGAGTTCTCCCGGCAGCGGGGCCTGGCCCCCGACGGCCGCTGCAAGGCGTTCGCGGAGGCCGCCGACGGCACCGCGTTCGCCGAGGGCGCGGGCGTCGTGCTGCTGGAGCGGCTGTCGGACGCGCGCCGCAACGGCCACCGGGTCCTCGCGGTGATCCGCGGGTCCGCGCTCAACCAGGACGGCGCGAGCAACGGGCTGACCGCGCCGAACGGCCCGTCCCAGCGGCGGGTCATCGAGCGGGCGCTGGAGGCCGCGCGGCTCGCGCCGGGCGACGTCGACGCCGTGGAGGCGCACGGGACGGGGACGCGGCTGGGCGACCCGATCGAGGCGCGGGCGCTGCTGGCCGCCTACGGGCCGGGCCGTCCGGAGGACCGTCCGCTGTGGCTGGGGTCGGTGAAGTCCAACATCGGGCACACCCAGGGCGCCGCCGGGGTCGCCGGGGTCATGAAGATGGTCCTGGCGATGCGCCACGGGCGGCTGCCGGCCACCCTGCACGCCGGCCGGCCGACCTCGCACGTCGACTGGGACGCGGGCGCGGTGCGGCTGCTCGCCGAGCCCGTCGCCTGGCCGCGCGGGGCGCGCGCCCGCCGCGCCGGGGTGTCGTCGTTCGGCATCTCCGGCACCAACGCCCACCTCATCCTAGAGGAGGCGCCCGAGCCGGACCCCGAGCCGGAGCCGCGGAGCGGTGCGGCCGCGCCCGGCCCGGTGCCGTGGGTGCTGTCGGGGCGGACGGAGGGCGCGCTCGCCGCCCAGGCCGCGGCGCTGGCGGAGCACCTGGCCGCGCACCCGGACGTCCCGGCCGCCGACGTCGGCTGGTCGCTGGCGCGGACCCGGTCGGCGTTCGAGCACCGCGCGGTGATCCTCGGCACGGACCAGGGCGGCCTCACGGAGGGGCTGGCGGCCCTGGCCGATGGCCGAAGCCATGCCGCCGTGACGCGCGGCGGCCCCGCGCGGGCCGGCGACACCGCTTTCCTGTTCACCGGGCAGGGCAGCCAGCGGCCCGGCATGGGCCGGGACCTGTACCGGACCTACGGGGCATTCGCCGCCGCGTTCGACGACGCCTGCGCCCACCTCGACCCGCTGCTCGGCCGTTCGCTCCGCGACCTGGTCCTCGCCTCCGGGACCGGCGCCGAGCTGGACCGGACGGGCGTGACCCAGGCGGCCCTGTTCGCGCTGGAGATCGCCCTCTACCGGCTCGTCGAGTCGTTCGGCGTCGTGCCCGGGCACCTGGCCGGGCACTCGGTCGGCGAGATCGCCGCCGCGCACGCCGCGGGCGTGCTGTCGCTCCCGGACGCGTGCGCGCTGGTCGCCGCGCGGGGACGGCTGATGCAGGCGCTGCCCGAGGGCGGCGCGATGGCCGCCGTCCGGGCCGCGCGGGAGCACGTCCGCCCGCTGCTCGCCGGGCTGGAGGACCGCGTCGCGATCGCCGCCGTGAACGGCCCGTCCGCCGTGGTCGTGTCCGGCGACGAGGACGCCGTCGAGCGGGTCGCCGGGACGCTGCGCGACCAGGGGCACAAGGTCAGGCGGCTGCGGGTCAGCCACGCGTTCCACTCGCCGCGCATGGACCCGATGCTCGACGACTTCCGCCGCGTCGCCGAGCGCCTCGACTACCACGAGCCGCGGATCCCGGTGGTATCGAACCTGACGGGCGCCCCGGCGGGCGCCGGGGAACTCGGCGACCCCGAGTACTGGGTGCGGCACGTGCGCAGCCCGGTGCTGTTCCACGACGGCGTCCGCGCGCTCCACGCGGCGGGCGTGACCCGCTACCTGGAGCTCGGCCCTGACCCCGTCCTCACCGCCATGGCGAAGGAGGCCGCCGCCGCCGAGGAGCCCGGACCGGACGGCCCGCCCGTGTTCGCCGCGGTGCTGCGCAAGGGCCGGGACGAGCCCCGCACGCTGCTGACCGCCCTGGCCGTCCTGCACGCCGACGGCGCCGACGCCGACCTCGCCGCCGCGCTGCCGCCCGGCGCGGGCCCCGTCGCGCTGCCCACCTACCGGTTCCAGCGGCGGCGGTACTGGCGGCCCGTCCAGGACCACGCCGCGGCCGGCGCCCCGGGCGTGCGGCCCGCCGGGCACCCGCTGCTGCGCTCGGCCGCCGAGGCGGCCACCGGGGAGCTGCTGCTCACCGGGCGGCTGTCGCCGCGCACCCACCCGTGGCTGGGCGACCACGCCGTCGCCGGGACCGTGCCGCTTCCCGGCACGGCGTTCCTGGAGCTCGCCCTCGCCGCCGCCGAGCGGTCCGGCTGCGACCTCGTCGACGGCCTGACCCTGGAGGCGCCGCTGCCGCTGCCCGAGTCCGGCGCCGTCGACGTCCAGGTGGCGGTCGGGGCACCGGACGAGGCCGGGCGGCGGACGGTCGCGCTCTACTCCCGTCCCGGCGACCTCTCTCCGGACGACGCCCCCGAGGCGGGGGAGTGGCGGCGCCACGCCACCGGCACGCTCGCTCCGTCCGGCGGGGCCTGGGACGGCGCACCGGACGAGGACCTGGCCTGGCCGCCCGAGGGGGCGGCCGAGGTCGACGCCGACGAGCTCTACGCCCGCCTCGCCGACCGCGGCTACCGCTACGGCCCGGCCTTCCGCGGCGCGCGGGCCGTGTGGCGCCGCGGCGACGAGCTGTTCGCCGAGGTCGCCCTGCCCGCCGACCTGCGCGGCGACGCGGCCGAGTACGCGATCCACCCGGCGCTGCTCGACGGTGCCCTGCACATGGTCGACGAGCTCTACCCGGACGACGACGGGACCGTCCGGCTGCCGTTCTCCTTCGAGGGCGTGCGGCTGCGCGGAGCGGGCCCGTCCGAGCTGCGGGTGCGGCTCGTCCCGGCGGGGACCGACGCGTTCCGGCTGACGCTGGCCGACGGCGACGGTGCCCCCGTCGCCGTCATCGAGACGTTCGGGCTGCGGAGGGTCCCCGCCGACCGGTGGCGCACGACCGGCGCCACAGCAGGCGGGGCGGCCGGCGACGCGCTCCACCGCCTCGACTGGACGGCGCTGCCCGTCCCGGCCGAGCCGCCGGGCGAGCCCGAGGACTGGGCGGTCGCCGGGCCCGGCGACCTGGGCCTCGGTTCGCTGTTCCCGGACCTGGCGGCACTGCGCGATGCCATCTCCGGGGGACGGCCCGTCCCCGGCCTCGTTCTCGTGCCGTGCGACACCGGCGCCGACCCAGATGAGGACGAGGTGCCCGGCCGGGTCCGCGCCGACCTTCAGGGGGTGCTGGACGTCCTCCAGGACTGGCTGGCCGACGAGCGGTTCGCGGCGGCGCGGCTGGCTGTCGTGACGCGGGGCGCCGTCGCCGCGTCCGCCGACGACGCGGCGCCCGGCCTCTCCGCCGCCTCGGTCTGGGGACTGGTCCGCGCCGCGCAACTCGAACACCCGGGCCGGATCCTGCTCGTGGACCTGGACGGGGAGGACGCCTCCCTCCGCGCCCTCCGCGCCGCCCTGCCCGCCGCGGAGGCGGCCGGGGAGAACCAGCTCGCGCTGCGCGCCGGGAACGCCGCCGTCCCGCGGCTCGTCCCCGCCCGGGTCGGCCCCGACGCCGCGCCGCCCGTCCTCGACCCGGCGGGCACCGTCCTCGTCACCGGCGGGACGGGGGCGCTCGGGCGGCTCGTCGCCCGGCACCTCGTGACCGCGCACGGCGCCCGGCGGCTGCTGCTCACCGGCCGCCGCGGACCCGCCGCGGACGGCGCCGCCGAGATCGAGGCGGAGCTCACCGCTCTCGGCGCGCACGTCACCCTCGCCGCCTGCGACGCGGCCGACCCGGACGCGCTGGCCGCGCTGCTCGGCGCGATCCCGGCGGCGCACCCGCTCACGGCCGTCGTGCACGCCGCCGGGGTCGTCGACGACGGCGTGGTCACCGCCCTCACCCCCGGGCGGCTCGCCGCCGTCCTGGCGCCCAAGGCCGGCGCCGCCTGGCACCTGCACCGGCTGACCCGCGACCGCGACCTCGCGGCGTTCGTGCTGTTCTCCTCCGCGGCGTCCGTCCTCGGCAACGGCGGGCAGGGCGGCTACGCTGCGGCGAACGCGTTCCTCAACGCCCTCGCCGAGCGGCGCCGCGCGGCCGGGCTGCCCGCGACTTCGCTGGCCTGGGGCCTGTGGGAGGCGCCCGGCGGGATGGCCGGGAACCTCGACGCCGCCGACCGGGCCCGGATCATCCGTTCCGGCGTCGCCCCGATGCCCGCCGACGAGGCGCTCGCCCTGCTCGACCGGGGCCTGGCCGCCGGGGAGGCGACCCTCGTGCCGGTCCGGCTCGACCGCGCCGCCCTGCGCGCGCAGGCCGCCGCCGGGGCGCTCCCGCCCGTCCTGCGGGGCCGGACGCGCGCCCCCGCCC
>NZ_CAACVB010000404.1 GCF_900659635.1 Actinomadura roseirufa
GGGCCCGCGGCGGCGAGGCCGGCCAGCGCGGCGAGTTGCGCGCCGGTGAGCGACGGCCCGCACGTCGCGACGGCCGCGGCGTCCGGCGGCCCCGCCAGCGTGACCGCCACGGCGTCCAGCGGCCCCTCCACCAGCACGGGGCGCGCCCCCGCGGCGAGCCGGTCCCGGGCCTCATGCAGGCCGAACAGGAGCTCGCCCTTGCGGAAGCGCGCGGTCGCGGGGCCGTTGAGGTACTTCGGCCCGGTCGCCTCGTCGGCCCGCCGGCCGGTGAACCCGGCGACCGCCCCGTCCGGCGTCCGGAACGCGAACATCGCGCGGTCGCGGAACATGTCGCGGATCACTCCCCCGGCGCCGCGGCGGGCCAGCCCGGCGGCGATGATCTCGCCGTCGGCGTGCCCGAGGGCGCGCAGGTGATCGGTGAGCGCGTGCGGGCCGGACGGGGCGTAGCCGATCTGCCAGCGCCGCTGCACGGCGGCCGGGAAGCCCCGTCCGGCCAGGTAGGCGGGGACCCAGCCGCCCTCAAGCCGCGAGCGGAAGTACAGGTGCGCCGCCGCCAGCACGTCACCGGCGGACGGGTCGGACGCGCACGCGTGGATCCTGCGGCTCACCCGGAGGATCCGGTCGCCCGCCCCCGGGCCCGCCCAGAAGGCGTGCGCCGGGAAGGACGGGCACGGCGGCTCCAGCCCGAGCCACGACAGCACCAGGAAGGCGGCCGAGTCGGCTTCGACCCGGCGCACGCCCTGGCAGCGCGGCGCGCCGGGGCGGTCGGGCCGGTCGCCGGGGCGCAACGCATGCGCCACTTGGTGGACGAGGTCCGCGAGCCCACCGGGCGGGCTGGAAACCCCCGAGCGGACGGCGAGACCCACCAGGCGGGTCCGCGCCTGCTCAGAAGTGGGGAAGCCGTCCGTGCTCGTCTCCAGAGGAAGGCCGGTCGTCTGCGTCACATCGAAGACCGCTCGCACCCCACCGGACGGTGTGAGGACGCGGATGCCCGTCTCGCCCCGGCGCACCTGCCGTCCGGCCGCCCGCCACTCCTCGTAGGAGCGGACGTCGGCCGCTGACCGCCACTGCGCGGCGATCAGCAGCGTGTTGGTGAACCCGTACCGGCCGTGCCGGACGGCCAGGCCGAGCCACCATGCCCAGGGGCGCGTGCCGTCGCGCAGGCGGGCGGTCTCGTGCGCCGCGATCCCGCGCAGCACGGCCGCCGCCCGGGAACGGTCCCGGTACCGTCCGCGCGGCCGTCCGGGACGGCCGTCCTGCTCCAGGGGGACCGCGGACATGAAGGGCCTCCTCGCACCGGGTGCACGGGCGGGGAAGCCACAGGTTCCGTACCCGCTCCGGGGAGGCGGCAAAGGCCGCGGCGGCGGCCGTTACAGGTCAGAGGTACAGGCCGAAGAACTCCTCGGGGTGCTCCAGCAGCGGCGGCAGGTCCTCGGCCGTGAGCGTGACCAGCTCCTTCTTCGTCGGGACCTTCGCCGGCCGGGCGTCCGCCCCGGTCTCGCCGCCCTTCCCGCCTCCGTCGCCGTTCGCGGCGGCCCGCGCGTCGCGCGCGGCGACGACCGCGGCGGACGCCACCCGGTCGGCCTGGTTCGCGACCGCGACGTCCAGCAGGTTGCGCATGAGGCGGCCGTTGCCGAAGGACGGCCCGCGCGGCGCGCGGCGCAGCATCGAGCCGAGCACCTCGACGGTGCCGGGCGCCAGCCGGAACCCGTCGGCGGCGGCGAGCTGCCGGAACACCGTGATCAGCTCGTCGTCGCCGTAGTCGGGGAAGTGCAGCTGCTTGGGGAAGCGCGAGTCGAGGCCGGGGTTGGCGGACAGGAACTCCACCATCTCCTGCTCGTATCCGGCCACGATCACCACGAGGTCCTCGCGGTGGTCCTCCATCAGCTTGACCAGCTCGGCGATGGCCTCGTGCCCGTAGTCGCCCTTCAGCGGCGACTGCGTGAGCGTGTACGCCTCGTCGATGAACAGCACGCCGCCGATCGCCCGCTCCACCAGCCGGCGGGTGCGCGGCGCGGTCTGGCCGATGTACTCGCCGACCAGGTGCGCGCGGGACGCCTCCACCAGATGGCCGGACGACAGCACGCCGAGCCGCTTGTAGATGCGGCCGAGCAGCCGCGCCACCATCGTCTTGCCGGTGCCGGGGTTGCCGGTGAACACCATGTGCCGGGTCGGCGGGGTGATCTTCAGCCCGGACTCGCTGCGCAGCCGCGCCGCGTGCGTGCCCGCCACCAGCAGCGCGATCTCGTGCTTGACGGTCTCCAGCCCGGTGAGGTCGCGCAGCTCGGCGAGGGGGTTCCCGGCGGCCTGCGCGGTGTCCAGCGCGGCCGGGACGTCCTGCTTGCGGACGACGAGCTCGGCGCCCGGCGCGGTGCGCGCCCGGACGGCCGCGACGACCTGCTCGGCCAGGTGCGGCGCCAGCCGGGCGTTGCGCAGCGTCTGCATCGCCGGCGTGGCCGCCAGCAGCGCGCCCGCCGCCTCGACGGCGTGCCGGGTGGCGCGCGCGCCGCGCCGGTCCAGGGCGCGGCGGAACAGCTCGGCGTGCCCGTCGGCGGTGAACGGCAGGGTCCGCGCGATCCGGAAGCGCTGCGGCAGGACGGGGTTGATCTCGCGGATCCGCTCGTCGCCGCCCGTGTCGCACAGCGCCACCACGTGCAGGTCGGGGTGGACGGCCAGCAGCCGGTGCAGCTCGCCCGCCAGGGCCTCCCCGTTGCCCGGGTCGGCGATGATCCCGTCCAGGCCCTCGATGATGAGCAGCCGGTCGCCGGCGCAGTCGCGGGCGTCGGCGTGCAGCTTGGCGACCGCGTCCGACAGGCGCTGCCCGGCGAACAGGTTGTCGGTGACCCACAGCGGGTCGCGGCTCAGCGCGAGCGCCTTGGCGAGCTCCTGCGCCGCGTCCCGCTTGCCGGTGCCGTCCGGGCCGGCGAGCAGCAGCCGGACGGGCAGCTTGTCGCGGGTCAGCTCGTCCAGCGCCTGCGACACCTCCGGCTGCCCGACCAGCGAGGTGGCCAGCTCGGGCCGCTGCCGCGGCTCGGCGTGCGCGGTGGCCGGCACCCGCAGGCCCTCGGTCAGCGGGTTCACGACGCGGCGGCGCGGCGCGTACAGCCGGCGCAGGTCGGTCTGGAACTGCCCGACCGGGATCCACTCCGCCTTCGGGAACCACGGGTCGCCCGGCAGCCCCTGGACGATCGCGACGAACCGCATCGCCATGTCCAGCCACGCCCGGCACGCGTCCGCCGCGCCCGAGACGAGCGCGCGGACGAGCCACGCCCGCGTCTGCTCCTGCCACGCGCCCGCCTTGAACCCGCGGCGCTCGCCGGGGAAGCGCTGCTGCAGCTCGCGGTAGCGGTCCTCGCCGAGCGCCACGGCCAACTCGGCGGGGACGTGCTCCAGGCTGCCCTGCAACAGGAGCTGGATGAGGTGCGACTCGACGGACTCCTCGCGCGGCGCGACGCCCACCAGGTGCTCGTGGGCGGCGAGCAGGCCCGCGCACACCCACTCCAGGTAGCCGACCGGGCCGAGCAGCTCGGGGACCGCCGCGACGGTGGCGTCGTCGGCGTGCGCGTGCCAGTGCTCGCGCAGCTCCATCTTGGGCAGGTTCACGTCGCAGGAGGGCGGGTCGTCGTACATGCGCAGCAGCGCCGCGCGCCGCCGCTCCAGCGGCTCGATGCCCTCCAGGACGGCCAGGCACTCGCGGGCCAGCTCGATCGCCAGTTCCCGGTCGGGCGCCTCGATCAGCCAGTCCACCGGTGGCCGCCACCGGCCGCCCGGCGCGTCCCACCGGGTCATCCGGGTGCTCAGCGGCCCCGGGTTGACCAGGTGCCGGTTCAGCAGCCGCTCGGGCAGCTGCGACCACGACCCGGCCTTGATCGCGCCGCCGCCGGGCAGGAACGCCAGGATCCCGAAGATCTCCGCGGTGACCAGCGAGGCCGGCAGCGTCAGCAGCTTGTGCTCGTCGGTCGTGAGCTCCGCCGCGCGCGGGTCGGACGTCAGCGCGTCGATCCGCGCCGCGATGTCCTCGAACAGGCCGTCCGGCACGCGCCAGGGACCGTGCGAGTAGACGTCGAGCACCGGCTCGTCGGTGAGCAGTAGCTCCAGATGCTCCGGCAGCCGCAACGCATTCTCCCCAAGAGTGATCAAAGCAGGGGTACAGCCTACGTTTCCGGAGTGGGTGCTGGTTTAGCGGTCAGGCTGATCGACGGTATTGGGACCGTCAGGTACCGGCTCCGCCCCTGTGATCAGCGCGTCCTCCACGGGCCCGCTCCCGGTGTCGGTCCCCGGGCGCCGCCCGGCGCGCGGGACGCCCGGCGGGCCGCCGCTCGCCGCAGGCCGGGAACCGTTCGCCGAGAACGGGCCCGTGAGCGCGAACTTACGCGCGGGTACACGGCAGGCTTCGACGCACCGCCGCGGATGCGCTCCCACCGGTCCACCGGGCGGAGCGGCGGCGCGAGCCGCCGCCCCCGGGACCGGGCGGCGTCCGCAGCCGGGCGGGGGGACGAGGCCACGGCGGCGCGGTAGAAGGCGCGCACCCGCCACCGTGGCCTCCTCGGCTCTTTCGAGCCGGACTTTCGGCAACTAACCTCGGTGAGGTGAACGCGCCGCGGGCCGCAGGTCGACGCACACGGCGCAGCGGAAAACCGCTTTCCGGCCCTGCCCGCGCAGGCCCCGCTCCCGGGCCGCGGCGGCCCGTCACGGGCTCCCGCGGCCGAACCCCCCGAAGGCACCGGAGGCTCGCATGACGACGACCGCCGACCGCGCGATGATCTGCACGGCCGACCACCGCGCGTCCTCGGCCGGGCTCGCGATCCTGCGGGCCGGCGGCTCGGCCGTGGACGCCGCGGTCGCCGCGGGCGCCGTCCTCGCGGTCGTCGCGCCGCACCGCTGCGGCATGGGCGGCGACCTGTTCGCGCTGGTCCAGGCCCGGCCGGGGCCGCCCGAGGCACTGAACGCCTCCGGCCGCACCGGGTCGGGCGCCGACGCCGACGCGCTGCGCGCCGAGGGGCACCGGCGCATGCCCGTCCGCCACGACATCCGCTCGGTGCCGGTCCCCGGCTGCGTGGACGGCTGGCTCGCCCTGCACGCCCGGCACGGGCGGCTGCCCCTCGCGGAAGTGCTGGAGTCGGCCGTGCTGCACGCGAGCCGCGGCTTCGCCGCGACGCC
>NZ_CAACVB010000405.1 GCF_900659635.1 Actinomadura roseirufa
GGAGCGGCCCGCCCGTCGCGGGCCGGTCGCGGCGCCGGGCGCCGCGCCGGTGCCGGCGGCCCGCCATGGCGGTGACGAGCTCGTCGTCGGTCACCTGGCCGGGCGTGGTGCGGAGCACGACGCGCCCCCCGCGCAGCACGGTGACGCGGTCGGCGACGCGGCGGACCTCGGCGAGACGGTGCGTCACGAGCAGCACGACGCCGCCGCGCGCCGCCACCCGCCGCGCGTGCTCAAGGAACCAGTCGTTGCGGTCTCCCGACAGCGCGGAGTTGGCCTCGTCGAGCACCAGCACCGCGGGCCGGGCGGCGAGGGCCTTGACCAGCTCGACGCGCTGCCGGTCGGCCAGCGAGAGGTCGCGGATCGCGCTCGCGGCCCGCACGCCGTGGACCCCCGCGTCCTCCAAGGCCGCCTTGGCGTCTCCGGTGCGCGCGCTTCGGCGACCCGGGGATGCTCCGAGGCGGAGGTTGGCGGCGACGGAGAGGTCCGGAAGCAGGCTGAGCTCCTGGAAGGCGACGCGTATGCCCGCGGCCGCCGCGTCCCGTGGGCCGCGGAGGACGAGGGGGCCGTCCCCCAGCGTCACCTCGCCGCCGTCGGGCCGGACGACCCCGGCGAGGATCCGCACGAGCGTCGACTTGCCCGCCCCGTTCTCGCCGAGAACGGCGTGGATCTCCCCGGGGAGAGCTTCCAGCGACAGGTCGCGCAGTGCCTTGACCCCACCGTACGACTTGGACACTCCGCTGACGCGCAGCGCCGGGAGGGCCTGCCGCGGGGCGGGAACGTCGTGGACGGAGAGCATCCCTACCCCCGTCCCTCGGCGCCGGTCAGCGCCACGGACGGGGTGACGCCGAGATCCTCCGTGGTCACCGGGAGCACGAGATCGGGCGACTGGCCCGGGAAGTAGTCGGTCCCGGGACGCAGCGCCGGGAGGGGCGCCGCCGCCGGGACGCCGGTCTTGGCGGCCGTGCTGACGTAGGACGGGAACACGGCCTGCTGGGTCAGCGGCTGCTTCTGTCCGCCGAGCAGATCGACGACCTTGCGCAGCGCCGACGAGGCGATGATCGGCGGGAGCGCGGACAGATGGCAGGTCGCGTGCGCCGACTCGCACGCGATGGCGTTGCCGTTGGCGGCGACGCAGGTGGTCGGCACCGGCGGCAGGTGCGCGTTCCGGAACGCGGTGATCACGCTGGAGCAGTAGGAGAGGCTGAGCACCCCGGACAGGTCGCGGTGCCCGGCGAGCACCGCCGAGACCGCCTGCAGCTCGGGGCCGGGAGCGAATCCGCTCTGGTAGGTCCCGGCGATCTGGAGGCCGGGACACGTCCGCGCCAGCGTCGAGCGCCAGGTCGCGTTGGACAGCGCGACCGACGGGACGCCGGGGATCGCCTGGTCGAGGACGACCTTGCCGTGTCCCCCGGTCGCCTCGCACATCCAGCGGGCGGACTCGCGAGCCTGCTCGGCCACCGGCGGCGCCAGCTTGTAGGCGCAGGGCGCGGTCACGACCTGGTCGAAGCTGAACACGACGATGCCCGCCTTGCACGCCTGCTCGACCGTCGGGTTGAGGGCCGTGGCCGACGACGCGTCGAGCAGGATCGCGTCCGGCCGGGGACGCGCGCGGATGATCTGCTGGAGCGAGGCGATGTGGTCGCTGACCGACTCGCCGGCCTGCCGCACGGTGAACTTGACGTCGTTCGCGTACTTGTGCGCGGCGACGTACTTGATCCCGTTCACCATCTGCACGCGCCACGAGGCGCTCAGGTTGTTGTTGCTCAGCACGATCCGGTAGGGCTTGCGATGCTCGGCGGAGCCGCCCGCGGCTCCGCTGTCCGGCGACGAGCAGGCCGCCGCCAGGGCGGCCGCGGCGACGATGCCCGCGACGAGCCGGGTCGTGACCGGCCGGGTCTGGGTGCGGCCGGTGATCCGGTGTCCGCTGCGCGATGATCGCGTTCTCACGAGGTCCTCCCCTGGGGTGGGTCGCCCGCGTCCGGCCATGACCCGGGGTGGGCCATGGCCCGCGGCGGGCCGGGCGGGGCGCGTGCCGACCACCTTGAGCCGTGCGGCCGCGGGGCACGAACACCCGGGTTTCGGCCAGTGGAAGTCCCGTTTCCGAGGCCGCTTCCACTCGGTGAAATCCGCGTCTTCCGCCCCGCGCGCACGACTCCGCAGGCTGGGTCCCCGTGGCGCGGCGGGCGCAGGCCCAGCGCCGCGCCGGATCGGACGATCAAGGAGACGACGTGAAACTCCAGGTGACCGAGTGGGGGACGGGCGACCGGTACGCCCTGCTCGTCCACGGCCTGTTCAGCGATGCCACCTCCTGGCACCGCGCCGGGCCCGCGCTCGCCGAGCGCGGTTTCCACGTGCTGGCGCCCGACCTGCGCGGCCACGGGGAGAGCCCGCGCGGACGCTACTCGCCGTTCGACTGGGCGCTCGACCTGGTCGACACCCTGCCCGCGCGGGCCGAGATCGCCGTGGGCCACTCGCTCGGCGGCCTCGTCCTCGGCATGGCGGCCAGGCTGCTCGACCCGGGCTCGGCGGTGTACCTGGACCCGGCGTGGCGCATGTCGGCCGACGCCCACGAGAGGTACCGGGACATCTGGCTCGGCTGGCTGGACTGGACGGACAAGGAGCAGCTCCGCGCGCACCTCGGCGGGCGCTGGCCGGAGGAGGACCTCGACCTGCGCTGGACGTCGATGTGGAAGGCGGACCCGGGCATCATCCCCGGGCTCGTCCCCGGCGGCGGCCACGACCTGTCGCCCGAGCGGGCCGACATGCCGTCCCTGGTGCTGGCCGCCGACCCCAGCGAGTTCATCCCGGACGACCACGCGAAGGAGCTGCGCGAGCGCGGGCTGACCGTCGAGACCGTCGAGGGGACCGGCCATTCGGCGTTCCGCGAGGACTTCCCCCGCTTCCTCGACCGGCTGGACGCCTGGATCGAGACGTCCGGGCGGCCCGCCGCCGGGGTGACGGCATGAGCGCGCCGGGGGCCGGCGTCCTGGAGCGATGGGCCGTCCGCGAGGTCGTCGAGAACTGGGCGGTATGGCGGGACGCGGGGGACTGGGAGCGGTTCGCGTCGCTGTGGCACCCCGAGGGCCGGATGATGGCCACCTGGTTCCAGGGCACGGCCGCCGAGTTCGCCCGGGTCAGCCGTGAGGGCTTCGAACGCGGCGTCCGCATCCTGCACTTCCTCGGCGGATCCGCGATCGAGGTGGCCGGGGACCGGGCCGTCGCGCAGACCAAGATGACGATCACGCAGCGGGCGCCGGTCGAGGGCATCGAGTGCGACGTGGTCTGCACGGGCCGCTTCTACGACCTCCTGGAACGGCACGAAGGCCACTGGGTCATCACGCTCCGGCAGCCCATCTACGAGACGGACCGGATTCAGCCCGTCGACCCGTCCCGTCCGGTGGTCCTCGACCCGGACGTCCTCGCCCGCTTCCCCGTGGGCTACCGCCACCTCGCGTACCTGCAAGAGGGGCTGGGGTACACGGTCAAGGACGACATGCCGGGCCTCACCGGCCCGGAGGTCGAGACCCTCTACGCGCGCGGTGCCGCCTGGCTCGGAGGTGAGTCGCTGTGACCCGGCTGAACATCGAGACCTGGGGCACGGGCGACCGGATCGCCGTCCTGGTGCACGGGCTGTCCGCCGACGCCTCAAGCTGGTGGCGTTTCGGTCCGGAACTCGCCCGGCGCGGCTACCGCGTGCTCGCGCCCGACCTGCGCGGCCATGGGCTCAGCCCGCGCGGCCGCTACAGCCGCCAATTGTGGGCGGACGACCTGGTCGAGTCACTGCCCGCCGCTCCGGAACTGGCCGTCGGGCATTCGCTCGGCGCGGTCGTGCTGTCCATGGCGGTGGACCGGCTCCGTCCCCGGCGCGCGGTGTACGTCGATCCCGCGTGGGAGGCGCCCGAGGGCGCCACGTTCTCCGGGAGCATGCCGTTCTTCCTCGCGCAGCGGGACTGGACGCTCGACGAGGTCGCCGCCGCCCACCCCCGCTGGCCCGAGGACGCGTGGCGGCACCGGCTGGAGGCGTTGCGGCGCTGGGACCCGGCCACCACGGAGATGGACCTGCTGGACCGCGACCACCCGCCCGGCGACCCCGGGGCGCCGTCGTTCGTCGTCACGGCGGACCCGAACGAGCTGGTCGGCGCCGATCAGGCGGAGCGGCTCCGAGCGCGGGGCTATGAGATCCGGTCCGTGCCCGATACCGGTCACTGGGTGCACGAGGACGACGCCGAGGGCTTCCTGAAGAGCGTCCAAGACCTGCTGTGAGCGGTCGGGGCGTCCTCCCGCGCGGGAGGACGCCCGGACCGTTCACTCCGACACGGGCGGGATTCCCGTGAGCGCGGCCTCCAGGAGCGCGCGAAGCTCCCGGGGCCCGGCCGGCCGGGGGTTGGCGTAGGGGTCGCGGCCCGCCAGTTCGGCGGCCTTGCCGACGGACGCGGCGTCCAGGCCCAGCTCCGCCAGAGACCGTGGCGTGCCGAGCCGGTCGAGCAGCGCGCGCAGCCCGGCGACCGGATCCGCCGCGTCGAGGGCGCGTGCCAGCCGCCGCGCCGCCTCGGGCGCCGCCGGAAGGTTGTGCGCGAGCACGTACGGCAGGACGACGGCGTGCGTCGGAGCGTGCGGCAGGCCGAAGGTACCGCCCAGCACATGGCAGAGCTTGTGGTGCAGGCCCATGGTCGTCGACCCGAGGCAGGCACCGGCCAGCCAGGCGCCGTACAGGCCCTCCGCCACGGCGTCCCGGTCCCCGCCGGCGATGGCGGGCAGCGCGGCGGCGAGCGCGCGGACCGCCTCCTCGGCCAGCACCGCGCCGACCGGCGTGACGTCCGGCGCGTACAGCGCCTCGGCGGCGTGCGCCATCGCGTTGATCCCGCTGACGGCGGCGGTCGCGCCCGGCATGGACCGGGCCAGGACCGGGTCGTACACCACCGTTCGCGGCAGCACCCGCCGGTCGCGGCCGGTGCGCTTGACGCCCCCGGAGGTGATGCCCCAGACCGGGGTCATCTCGGATCCGGCGAACGTCGTCGGCACCGCGAGGATCGGCAGCCCGGTGGTCAGCGCGACGGCCTTGGCCAGCCCGATCGCCGACCCGCCGCCGACCGCGACCAGCCCGTCCGCGCCCGACCCGGCGGCGGCGGACCGGGCCCGCTCCGCCGCGCCGG
>NZ_CAACVB010000406.1 GCF_900659635.1 Actinomadura roseirufa
CGCGCGGTGGACGTGCGGCCGCTGCTGACCGTGCACGCGTCCGCGTCCGTCACCGTGTCGACCCCGGCGACGCCGGTCCGGCTGCCCGAGCACGCGGCGGGGGAGGTCGAGGCGGCGGTGGCGGCCGCGCTGGACAACGTCCGGCGGCACTGCGGCGACGGCGCGCGCGCCTGGGTGCTGCTGGAGGACGACGGAGCGGGTGAGATCACGGTCAGCGTCCGCGACGACGGCCCCGGCATGGCGCGGGACCGGCTGGAGACCGCCGCGGCGGACGGGCGGCTCGGCGTCGCCCAGTCCATCCGGGGCCGTATCCGCGATCTCGGCGGGACCGTCTCGATCGTCTCCGCGCCCGGTGAGGGGACCGAGATCGAGATGACCGTCCCCGCGGGCCCGTAGGGTGGGGCCGTGAGCGAGGTTCCCCTCAGGGTCATGGTCGTCGACGACCATCCGATGTGGCGCGACTCGGTGGCCCGCGACCTGGCCGAGGCCGGGCACGACGTGGTCGCGACCGCGGGCGAGGGGCGCGCGGCGGTCCGCGTCGCCGCCGCCGTGCGGCCGCAGGTCGCCGTGGTCGACCTGCAGCTGCCCGACATCAGCGGCGTCGAGGTGACCCGGCACCTGGTCGCGGCCGACCCGCCGGTGCGGGTGCTGGTGCTGTCGGCGAGCGGCGAGCAGCAGGACGTCCTGGAGGCGGTCAAGGCCGGGGCCACCGGCTACCTGCTGAAGTCGGCGGCGCGGGAGGAGTTCCTGGACGCCGTCGCGCGCACCGGCGGCGGCGACGCGGTGTTCACCCCGGGGCTCGCGGGACTCGTCCTCGGCGAGTACCGCAGGCTGGCCGCCGCCCCGGCGCGAGAGGAGGACGGCGCGCCCCGGCTCACCGACCGGGAGACCGAGGTGCTGCGGCTCGTCGCCAAGGGGCTGACCTACAAGCAGATCGCGCAGCGGCTCGTCCTGTCGCACCGCACCGTGCAGAACCACGTGCAGAACACCCTCGGCAAGCTCCAGCTGCACAACCGTGTGGAGCTGGTCCGCTACGCCATCGAGAAGGGGCTCGACCAAGAGGAGTGACCGCGGCCCCTCCCTCCCGCCGAACCACTATGGTCTAGACCAATGCGGCGCGCCGGGGCGGGCGGCGAATGCCCTGTGTGATCGCACGCTGACGTTTAGTCTTGCCATGTGAACCAAGGGAGGAGACCGGTGGCGGGAGAGGGAGACGGCATGCGCGTCGGAGTGCTGACCGGCGGCGGGGACTGCCCGGGGCTGAACGCGGTCATCCGCGCGGCCGTGCGCAAGGGCGTGCAGGTCTTCGGGTACGAGTTCGTGGGCTTCCGGGCCGGCTGGCGGGGGCCCCTGGAGGGCGACACCGTGGCCCTCGACGTGCAGGCCGTCCGCGGCATCCTGCCGCGCGGCGGGACGATCCTGGGCTCGTCCCGGACCAACCCGGTCAAGGTCGAGGGCGGCGTCGAGCGGATCAAGGACAACCTCGCCGGCCTCGGCGTGGACGCGCTGATCGCCATCGGCGGCGAGGACACCCTCGGCGTCGCGCGCGAGCTGTACGGCCACGGGGTGAACGTCGTCGGCGTGCCCAAGACCATCGACAACGACCTCAACGCCACCGACTACACGTTCGGGTTCGACACCGCGGTCAACATCGGCATGGAGGCCGTCGACCGGCTGCACACCACCGCCGAGAGCCACCACCGCGCCCTGATCTGCGAGGTCATGGGACGGCACGCGGGCTGGATCGCGCTGCACGTCGGGATGGCCGCCGGCGCCAACGTCATCCTCATCCCCGAGCGGCCGTTCGACATCGACAAGGTCGTCGAGTACGTGGAGAGCCGGTTCAAGACCCGCTACGCGCCGATCATCGTGGTGTCCGAGGGCGCCCACCCGGTGGACGGGCAGATGGAGCTGCAGACCGGCGAGCGCGACGCGTTCGGCCACGTCCGGCTCGGCGGCATCGGCCAGCGGCTCGCCGCCGAGATCGAGAAGCGCACCGGCAAGGAGGCCCGCGCCACCGTGCTCGGGCACATCCAGCGCGGCGGCACCCCCACCGCGTTCGACCGCGTCCTGGCCACCCGCTTCGGCCTCCAGGCGATCGACGCCGTCCGCGACGGCGACTTCGGGAAGATGGTCTCGCTGCGCGGCACCGACATCGTCCGCGTGGGCCTCGACGAGGCGACCAGGGAGATCAAGACCGTTCCGCTGGAGCGGTACTCCGAGTCCGAGGTCTTCTTCGGCTGACGGGGCCGTCCTGGCGGGAACATCGGGAGCGGGTCGCGGCGTTGGCGTGTCTGGGCCACACTAGAAGTTCGCCCTTTTCCGGTTCCCGCCAGGAGGCTCACGCATGACCACGCTCGACACCGCGCCCGCGGCGCAGGCCGCCCCCGCGGCCGTCCGGGAGCCGTCGCCGGTCGACGGCGAGCCCTGCGTGCTGCTGAAACTGGGCGAGGTGGTGCTCAAGGGCAAGAACCGGGAGCTGTTCGAGCGGCGGCTCGCCGACAACGTCCGGCTGGCGCTGCGCCCGGTCGCCCGGGTCGACGTGATCCGCCGGCACGGCGTGTTCATCGTCCGGACCAAGGACGCCGACGTCGCCACCGTCGACCGGCTCGCGCAGCGGGTCACCGACGTCATGGGCATCGTGTGGGCGCACCGCGCGTGGCGGGTCGGCAAGGACCTGGCGAGCGTCGAGCGCGCCGCGCTGGAGCTGATGGACGGCCGCACCGGCTCGTTCGCCGTCCGCTCCCGGCGCCGCGACAAGCGCTTCCCCCTCACCTCGACCGAGCTCGACCGCCACATCGGCGGCCTCGTCGCCGACCGGTACGGGCAGCCGGTCCGGCTGAAGGCCCCCGAGCACACGCTGTCGATCGAGGTCGACCGCGACGAGGTCTTCGTCTTCTCCGGCGGGCTCCCCGGCCAGGGCGGGCTCCCCGTCGGGATGAGCGGCCGCGCCCTGGTGCTGATGTCGGGCGGCATCGACTCGCCCGTCGCCGCGTACCGGATGATGCGCCGCGGCCTGCGGGTCGACTACCTGCACTTCTCCGGCATGCCCTTCACCGGCCCGGAGTCGATCTACAAGGCGTACGCGCTGGTCCGCGAGCTGGACAAATTCCAGGGCGGGTCGCGGCTGTTCGTCGTGCCGTTCGGCAAGGCCCAGCAGCAGATCAAGTCCTCCGGCGCCGACCGGCTCGCGGTGATCGCCCAGCGCCGGCTGATGCTGCGCACCGGCGAGGTGCTGGCGCGCCGGCTGCGCGGCGCCGCGCTGATCACCGGTGACGCGCTCGGCCAGGTCAGCAGCCAGACCCTCACCAACATCACCGCGCTGGACGACGCGGTCGAGCTGCCGATCCTGCGCCCGCTCGTCGGCATGGACAAGGTCGAGATCATGGACCAGGCGCGCCGGATCCGGACGCTGACGATCTCCGAGCTGCCCGACGAGGACTGCTGCACCATGCTGGCGCCGCGGCGCGCGGAGACCAAGGCCAAGATCGACGACCTGCGCCAGATCGAGAAGCGGCTGGACGTCGGCGAGCTGGCCGACCAGCTCGCCGCGTCCGTCCAGGAGCACCGCCCGGTCTACGGCGACGCCTGATCCGCGGGCCCGGCGCGGCCCGCGCGGGGCCCGGCGGTCACAGGCTGTCGTAGTCGTTCGGGCGCGGCGGCTCGGGGCCGTCGGGGCCCATCAGGGTGATCCGCTCGATCCGCACGATCCGGAAGCGGCGGCCGGCGACGGCGATGCCGTTGCGGCGCGTCTCGTCGGCCATCAGGTCGGCGGCCTCGGCGTAGTCGGCCGCGTCGTCGCGGCCGGGGCGCTCCACCGCCGGGACGACGTGCCGGAAGTAGGAGATCAGCGCGTCCCGTGCCTGGCGGGGCGTGTCGTAGAGCCGTCCGACGGGCCGCCAGCGCTTGCCGGTCCGCTCCGCGACGGTGAAGGCGGGCGCCAGCGTGAGCGGGGTGAGGAACGCCCCGGAGGGCTCGTTGCCCGTCCCCGCCGCGGCGTCCAGCACCTGGCACAGCAGCTCGGCGGTGGCGAGCTCGGAGGACGGCCGGTCCTCGGGCAGCAGGTCGTAGGGCCGGCTCGGCAGCACCCGCCGGTCGGCCGGATGCGGGTCGAGGTCGGTCGGGCGCGGCGGCTCCGGCCCGTCGGAGCTGGTGCGGACGAGCTGCTCGATCCGCACGATCCGGAACCGCCGTCCGGCGGCGGACACCTCGTCGGCGGGCCCGGCGCGCAGCGCCGCGGCCGCCTCCCGCAGCTCGCGGCCGTCCGGCCCGGCGTCCAGCGCCCGGTCCTCCAGGTGGTCGGCGAGCAGCTCGCGGGCCCCCTGGGGCAGCGGGTCGCCGGGGCAGATGATCTGCCAGCCGCCGGGCACGTGCTCGGCGGCGGTGAACAGGGCTCCGACGACCACCAGGTCGGGATAGGCGGCGATGGAGCGGCAGGCGTCGGCCATCATCACCGCGGCGACCGGGTCGACGCCGTCCAGGTCTTCCGGGAACAACCTCCCCGAGGCGTCCCCATCGCCCGTTGTCATGCCGGACATCATCCCCGCCGCGCCGCGTTCTGGCGAGTGGTTCAGACCACTTTGTTACCGCCCGCGGCGCGTTTTCCGTGGTTCCCCGGGGTTCCGGCGGGCGGACCCGCCGGAACCGGCCGGTCAGCGCCGGGCGGGCGCGACGAGGACGAGGAGTCCGGCCGCCAGCAGCGCCAGCCCGCCGAGGGCGAGGCCGCCGAGGTGCTCGCCCAGCACGGCCGTCCCGAGCACCGCGGCCACGGCGGGCTCGGCCAGCGTCAGCGTCGTCGCGGTCGTGGCGGGCGTGCCGCGCAGCCCGCGCGCGAACAGCAGGTAGCCGCCGCCGGTGGTGACCACCCCCAGGTAGAGGGCGGTGAGCATGCCCGGGCCGGTCAGCAGCCATCCGGCCGGGTTCGCGAGCAGCACCGGGAGCAGCAGCAGCGCCGCGGCCCCGAACAGCGTCCCGGAGACGGCGCGGTCGTCCTCGCCGCGGGTGATGAGGACGGACGCGGCCGTCGCGTAGGCCGCGTACGACAGCCCGGCGAGCAGCGCCAGGGCGATGCCGCCGGGCTCCACGCCGGCGTCCCGCCCGCCGCCGGCCAGCGCCGCGCACCCGGCCAGGTGCTCGGCA
>NZ_CAACVB010000407.1 GCF_900659635.1 Actinomadura roseirufa
GGCGTCCTCGACTCCGAGCCCGACGCCGCCTCCCTCGTCTTCCTCACCATCTCGCTCGCCGCGTGGTGGTTCGCCGTCCGCGACGCGCGCGGCGCCGGGGTGCCCGTCGAGATCCCCCGCGCGGTGTCCGCCCGGCTCGACGCGCTGGCCCGCCGGCACGGCGCCACCCCGTTCATGACGCTGCTCACCGGGTTCGCCGTGCTGCTGGCGCGGCACTGCGGCGAGTGGGACGTGCCGGTCGGTACCCCCGTCGCGGGCCGGGCTCGGCCGGAGATCGAGGACGTGGCGGGGTTCTTCCTCAACTCGCTCACGCTGCGGTGCCGGCTGGACCCGGGGCTGTCGTTCGCCGAGGCCGTCGAGCGGGTCCGGGAGGTCGCCGCCGACGCGTTCGCCCACCAGGACCTGCCCTTCGAGCGGCTCGTGGACGAGCTGGCCTCGGCGGGCGACCTGTCCCGCACGCCCCTCTACCAGGCCGCTTTCGACCTCCAGGAGGAGGGCGTGACCGGCGTCGTCACCGCCGACGACGTCGCGATGGGCGCCTTCCAGCGGGCCTGGCGGGTCGCCAAGACGGACCTGACGCTCTTCCTGTGGCGGCGGCCCGACGGGTCGCTCGCCGGTGCCTTCGAGTACGCCACCTCGCTGTTCGAGGAGGCCACCGTGCGGCGCCTCGCGGAACGGCTCGTCCTGCTTCTGGAGGCGTTCGCCGCCGACCCGGCGACCCGCCTCGACGCGGTGGACCTGCCGGTGGGGGCGTCCGGCGCGGGCTCGGCCGGATGGAACGACACCGCCCGCGCCTGGGAGCCGGATGGGGTGCCCGCCCTGATCGAGTCCGCGGTCGCGGCGCATCCAGGTGCCGAGGCGGTCCGCTGTGGCGCCACGTCCCTCACCTATGCCGAACTGGACGCGGCCGCCGACCGGACGGCGCGCGCGCTGGTCGGGGAGGGCGTGCGACCCGGGGACGTCGTCGGCGTGTTCGCCGAGCGGTCCGCGGACCTGGTCGTGTCGATGCTCGCGGTGTGGAAGGCGGGCGCGGCCTACCTGCCGCTCGACCCCGCCCTGCCCGGCGAGCGCATGGCCGTCATGCTCGGCCAGGCCGGAGCCGTGCTCACCCTCGTCCCGGAGGCGCACCGCGACCGGATCGAGGGCAGGACCCTCAGCCCCGCCTCGGGGACCGCCGGGTCCGAGGACGCGGACGCGGCCGCCGAGCCGCTGTGGACCCACGTCGACCCGGACGCCGCCGCCTACGTGGTGTTCACCTCCGGCTCGACCGGCACGCCCAAGGGCGTCGTCGTCACCCACCGCGGGCTCGCCAACCACATCCGCTGGGCCGTCGAGGACCTGGCCTCGCGGGGCACGGGCGGCGCGCCGGTCTTCTCGTCAGTGGCCTTCGACCTGGTCGTGCCGAACCTGTGGGCGCCGCTGGCGTCCGGGCAGCGGGTCTGGCTGCTGCCCGCGTCGGCGGGGCTGGACGAGCTGGCCGCGCGGCTCGTCCCCGCGGGCCCGTTCGCCTTCGTGAAGCTGACCCCCGGCCACCTGGACGTCCTGCTCCACCAGCGCGGCGCCGAGGACCTCGACGGCCTCGCCGGCATCTGGGTGGTCGCGGGCGAGGCGTTCTCCCGGGAGTTGCTGCGCCGGTTCCGGGAGGTCGCGCCCGGCGCCGAGGTCCTCAACGAGTACGGCCCGACCGAGGCGTCGGTCGGGACGTGCGTCTACCCGGTGACCGAGCCGTTCGGCGGCGAGGTCGTCCCGATCGGCCGCCCGCTGCCGAACATGGCGATGCACGTCCTGGACGCCCGGATGCGGCCCGTCCCGCCCGGGGTGGTCGGCGAGCTGTACGCCGGCGGGACGGGCGTCGCGCGCGGCTACGCGGGCGCGCCCGGCCTGACCGCCGCCCGCTTCGTCCCGGACCCGGCCGGCCCGCCCGGCGCGCGGCTCTACCGGACCGGCGACCTGGTCCGGCGGCGCGCCGACGGCGCCGTGGAGTTCGTCGGCCGCGCCGACGACCAGGTGAAGATCCGCGGATACCGGGTCGAGCCGGGCGACGTGCGGGCCGCGCTGCTGACCCGCCCCGGCGTCCGGGAGGCGTTCGTGGCCTTCCGCGACGGGCGGCTCGTCGGCTACCACGTGTCCGAGCTCGGCGCCGACGACCTGGCCGCGCACTGCGCGGAGCGGCTGCCGGACTACATGGTGCCCGGCGCCTTCGTGCGGCTGGACGCCCTGCCCCTGAACGCCAACGGCAAGGTCGACCGGGGCGCGCTCCCGGCGCCCGAGCCGGCCGACGACGCGCCGGTGCCGCCCGGCAACGAGGTCGAGGCGCACATCGCGGAGATCTGGGCCGAGCTGCTCGGCCACGACCCGGGCGTCCGGCGGAGCTTCTTCAAGAGCGGCGGCCACTCCATCCTGGCCATCCGGCTGATCGCCCGGCTCCAGGAGGACTACGGCGTCGACCTGCCGATCCGGACCGTGTTCGAGCGGCCCACGGTCGCCGAGCTCGCCGTCGAGATCGAGGACCGGGTCCGCGCCGAGATCGACGAGCTCATCGACGAGGGAGACCACAGTGGCACAGGCATCTGACACCGGACCGGTGACCGCGCCGGACGTGCTGCGGCTCGGCCTCACCGGGCCCGAACGCGCCGATCTCGACCAGCTCGCGGGCCGGCTGGCGAAGACCCCGCCGGGCCTGGTCGACGACCCGGACTGGGTGGCCGAGGCCCGCGCGCTGTCCTGTCATCTGCCGCCCCGGCTGCTGGAGATGATCCGGCGCTACCGGCACGACCCCGGACCCGAGGGCGTCCTGGTCATCGGCAACCTGCCGGTGGACGCCGCCGCGCTGCCGCCCACCCCGACCGTCGCCGGTTCCGTCGAGCGGGCGGCGACCGTCCCCGCGTGCGTGGCGGTGCTCGTCACCCTCCAGCTCGGCGAGATCGTCGCCTACCGCGAGGAGAAGTCGGGGGCGCTCGTGCAGAACGTCGTGCCCGTCCACGGCCGGGAGAGCTCGCAGAGCAACGCCGGCTCCGTGCCGCTGGAGATGCACGTCGAGAACGCCTTCCACCCGCACCGACCCGACTACGTGGGCCTGCTGTCCCTGCGCAGCGAACGGGAGGGCACGGGCGGGACGCTCACCTCCTCGATCCGGACCGTCCTGCCGATGCTGCGCGAGGAGGACCGCGAGGTCCTGCGCCGCCCCCGCTTCGTGACCGAGCCGCCGCCGTCCTTCCAGTCGTCCGGGGCCGCCGAGCCGCCGCGGCACCCGCTGCTCGAAGGGGACCCCGCCGACCCGAACGTCCGGGTGGACTTCTTCGCCACGACCCCGGTGGACGTGGAGGCCGCGCAGGCGATGAGCCACCTCAGGACGGCGTTCCTGCGCGCGTCGAGGCCGCTGCTGCTGGCGTCGGGCGAGATGGCGATCGTCGACAACCGCGTCGTCGTCCACGGGCGCACCGCGTTCACGCCCCGCTACGACGGCGAGGACCGCTGGCTGCACCGCACGTTCGTGTCGCTGGACAACCGGCGGAGCAGGGCCCACAGGACGGGCAACGGCCCCGTGATGGACTGACAGGATGGCGAGCAGATGACCCTCCCCCATGTGATCGAGTCCGGCGGGACGGACCTCACCAAGCTGATCGAGCACGATCGGCCGCGGCTGCGCGAACAGCTCCGCGTGCACGGCGCGCTGTTGTTCCGCGGCTTCCCCATCGGCGGAGTCGAGGGCTTCCAGCCGGTCGTCGAGGCCCTGTCGGGCGAGCCGCCGCTCCAGTACGCCGAGCGGTCGTCCCCCCGCAGCTCGATCAAGGGGAACGTCTACACGTCCACGGACTACCCGCCGGACGAGGAGATCTTCTTCCACAACGAGAGCTCCTACCAGGACTCCTGGCCGAGGCTCCTGTACTTCTACTGCGCGACCCCACCCGACACCCAGGGCGCCACCCCGCTGGCCGACTCGCGGCTGATCTACCGGGCGGTGGACCCCGCCGTCCGGGAGGAGTTCGAGCGGCGCGGCTGGATGGTCGTCCGGAACTTCCACGCGCCGTTCGGCGTGCCCTGGCGGCAGGCGTTCAACACCGGCGACCGGGCCGAGGTCGAGGAGTACTGCCGCCGTCACCGCATCGAGTGCGAGTGGCTCGCCGACGACCATCTGCGCACCCGCGCCGTCCGCGCGGCCACGCACCGGCACCCCGACACCGGCGCCCCGGTGTGGTTCAACCACGCGACCTTCTTCCACCACACGACGCTCCCCGCCGACGTCCGCGCGGGGCTGCTGGCCGTCCTCGACGAGGACGACCTGCCGACCAACACCTACTTCGGCGACGGGGGCCCGATCCCGGCGGCGACGCTGGACCACCTCCGCGACTGCTACCGGGCCCACCAGGTCCGCTTCGACTGGCGCCAGGACGACGTCCTGGTCATCGACAACATGCTCACCGCGCACGCCCGCGAGCCCTACACCGGCCCGCGCCGCATCGCGGTGGCCATGGCGGAGACGCACGTCCTATAGGAGAGGGGAACCGGCTGGTCCGGACCCGGCTCCAGACCAGGTGGACGGACCCGGTGCGCGGGGGTCCGGCGCCCGGTCCGCCTGCCGGGTCCGGGCGGCTGGTCCGAGGGCCCGGGCGTCCGTCACGCCTGGGGGCCGGAACGTAGGAAGGGCCGCAGCAGCGAGAGCAGCGCGTGCGGACGGTCCAGCGGGACGATGTGGCCGCAGTCCTCGATCAGGTGCCCGGCGAGGTCGTCCGCGATCGGCCGCAACTGGTGTTCCAGGAGGGCGCCCACCGGCTCGGCCCCGATCGCGAGGGTGGGCACGGTGAGGCGTCCGCGCGTGCCTGTGCCGAGGAACCAGTCGACGTACTCCGCCTCGTGCCCGGCCAGCACGGTCTCGGCGAGCCCCGGGACCGCGTGGAACCCGAACCACCAGGGCGGCCCGCCGCCGGGGCCGCCCTCGGCGCGGGGCGCCCCGCCGAGTGACGACTCCATGAGGACGAGCCGCCGCACCAGGTCGGGGCGCCGCATCGCCAGCAGGAACGCGGGCGGCGCGCCCGCGTCGATCCCGGCGACGGCCGCCCGCCGCTCGCCGAGCGCGGCGAGCAGCC
>NZ_CAACVB010000408.1 GCF_900659635.1 Actinomadura roseirufa
GGCCCCGCTCACCGCCGGACCCGCCCGGCCCCGGACCCGAGCCGCCGCCCGGCCCGCCCGAGTCCCCGGAGCCGCCGGCACGGCCGCCGAAGAAGCCCGCCGGGCCGTCGCCGGATCCGCGAAGGGGGTCGTCGCGGTGGCCCGTCCCGGGGCCGGGGCCCTCGGCCCGGGACGTGATGCCGTACTCGCCCGAGCGCTGGACCCTTTCCTCGGACGACGGGCGCGTGGTGAACCGCCGGGACGTCTCACCCGACGCGCCGGAGTTCTGTGCGCCTGACTTCTGTGCGCCGGACTTCTGTGCGCCACCGCCCGGAGCGCTTCCGGGCGGCCCGGCCGGAGGCGCGCCCTCGGATGCGGCCCGCGTGCCGTGACCGGTCCCGAACCAGTCGTACGACCCGTCATCGGCGGGGCCGAATACGGGCGCGCCGGAGTCGGGCCGGCCTTCACCCGACCCTTCGGGGAAGGCATCGCGATGACGTCCGCTCATGACTGCCCTCGATTCACCAGATACCGGCCGATGTCCCCGGCACTGTAGTAGTACGCACTAGAGGTTACAAAGAACTCAAAACCGAAGATCGCGCAGGTCATCGGCGTTTGCGTGATCGATCACGGCACCGGACGGCGCTTTGTCGCCGTGAGTAATCGGGGTGACACCGGGCCGTGGAGAAAGGGCGGCTCCGGTAATAGCAAGATCGAATTCGGTGGCGTCCGGGCGTCCGCACGACGCGGGCGGCGGCAAGATGGGGGCATGGCACGCCTGGTACACGTCTCCGACCCGAACGATCCGCGCCTCGCCGACTACATGCGGCTGAGGGACGTGAACCTGCGCCGGAGCCTGGAGGCCGAGCACGGCCTCTTCCTCGCCGAGGGGGAGAAGGTGATCCGCCGCGCGGTCGGCGCCGGGTACCCCGTCCGCTCACTGCTCATGGCGCCGCGCTGGGCCGAACCCCTGGCCGACCTCCTGGACGGCCTGGACGCGCCCGTGTACGTCACCGACGAGCAGACGCTGGAGGGCGTCGCCGGCTTCCCCGTCCACCGCGGCGCCCTGGCCTCGCTCGCCCGCCTCCCGCTCCCCAGCGTCGCCGACGTCACCGCGGCCGCCCGGCGGATCGTGGTCTGCGAGGACATCGTCGACCACACCAACGTCGGGGCGATCTTCCGGTGCGCGGCGGCGCTCGGCGTGGACGCCGCCGTCCTGGCGCCGCGCTGCGCCGACCCGCTCTACCGGCGCTCGGTCAAGGTGTCGATGGGCGCGGTGTTCGCGCTCCCGTACGCGCGTCTCGCCGACCGGCGCGACGGCCTGGCGGAGCTGCGCGACCGCGGCTTCCAGCTGCTCGCCCTCACGCCCGCCCCGGACGCGGTGCCGATCGACGAGGTCGGCCCGGCCGAGCGCCGCGCCCTGCTCCTCGGCTCGGAGGGCGACGGCCTGTCGTCCCGCTGGCTGCACGAGGCCGACCACCGCGTCCGCATTCCGATGGGGGAGACCGCGCTGGAACGCGGCGTGGACTCGCTCAACGTCGTCGCCGCCGCGGCCATCGCCTGTTACAGCCTCACGAGGAACTGATCGTCCTCGCCCCGGGCCCGCTGTTGTTGATCTTCGTTGGCGGTGCGCCATTTCCGCTCGGCCGAAAATGGTTCCGCGCCGCCTGCTGAAAACGGGCGCGCGCGGTGGTGACTCCGATACCTGAGATCACCTTTGTTTCTGGAGTGAAAGGCGCCGAAACGCGGGTTCCGGGTCGGATGGATCGTTCCGCGGGACACCCTCGCGCGGGCCCGCATGGGTTAAGTGGATCTTGACTCTCCGCCGCGTCCGCCGGTGTTTCGGACTCGGGCGGACTATTTGCCGAACATGCCCCGGCGGGTCCGCCGGTGCGTGCCCTTGGGCCGCGCCGCGGCGGCGGCCGTGTACCGGCGGCCGAGCCGCAGCTGCGTCAGCAGCAGCGACACCGCCACCAGCAGCGCCGCGAGCCACGCGACCTGCGTGCTGGCCATCCGCTCGAACGTCAGGTCCTGGGCGACGGGCGACTGGTTGCCGCGCAGCCGGCTCTCCGGCGTCGTCACGCTCGGGTCCGGCGCGACCGACGGGCTGGGCGGCGCGACCGGCGGCAGCGCCACCTGCGGGCTCTGCGCGGTGAACGTGCCGTTCGGCGTCGACGAGACGGAGCCGCCGGTCGTGCCCGACCCGGAGCCGCTCCCGGTGGTGGAACCGCCCGAACTCGACCCCCCCGAACTGGACCCGCCCGACCCGGAGCCGCTGTTCCCGCCCGACGAGCCGTTGTTGTCCTTGCCTTCCTTGCCGTCCGACGGGCCGTCCCCCGACCCGGGAGTCAGGGTCGGCGACGGCTTCGGCTTGGTCGGTGGCTTGCTCGGCTTCGGCACCGGCCGGAAGCCGACCGACGCGGTGTCGAAGTCGGTCTCCTCGGTCTCCCCGAACTTCCCGGTCGCCGTGACCTTGATGGTCACCGTGACGGGCTGCTTCAGCGTGTCCGGGACGGACACGTACGACGTCAGGGACTTGCCTTTCACGTTCACCTTGTCGAGGATGCACGCGGGCGCCGTGGCCGGTGGCGGGCAGCCTTCGGTGACCTTCGTCTTCACGCCGCGGACGGACGTGGTCACCTTCACCGCGGTGATCTTCACGTCCGTCAGCAGGCCCGTGTCGGTGGCGACCTTCATCGTGACCGCGACGGCCTTGTCGGCGGTGACGGGACCGCCGCCGGTGACCACCAGCGACAGCACAGGCGCCGGGTCCGCGGGGGCGGACGTGGACGGGGACGTGGACGCGGAGGGGGACGGTGACTCGAACGCGATCGCGGACCCGGAGCCCGCGGCCATGACGGCCGCCGTGCCGAGCCCGAGGAAGATCGGTTTGACCGCCGAGCGGGAGACCACCGCCGCAGCACCTCCGTCGCTTCGCCGTTGAGCGCCTGAGTCGGTGCCCCTTACCCTAGAGCCTCTCCCCGGAATCATGCGAACACGGATCAATGGCTCAAATCAAGACCGGGTTTCCGGCCCCGCCGGTCAGGTGAACTCCTCGCGGAGGTCCGCGATCTCCGCGGCGGGCGCCCACGCCTGCCAGATCCCCTGGTCGATGCGTTCCAGGCCGAGCGCCTCGGCGTCCGGGGCCCGGCCGCCGGTGTACTCGACGCGCAGCCACGTCTCGTGCTCGCCGACGACCACGAACCGCTCGCCGCGCCACGTGCACGTCGTCCGGACGTAACGCAGCTCCTCGACCTCCGCCGCCGGGACGACGCGCCGGAACCGTCCCGCGCGCAGCTCCTCGAACCCGTCGGTGGGCTCGGGCGCGTACAGCCGGATCTCGCCGTCGGCGCCGGGCGCGGCCTCGAAGTCCCGGCCGAGCCAGCGCGCGACGTACCCGTCCCGGATCACTGCCCGGCCTCCGTCCGGCCGTCCCGCCCGTCCGCGCCCGCCGCCGCGTCGGGACGCAGCCAGGCGAGCCTGTCGGGGTCGTACATGGCCACGAACCGTTCGGACCGGTCGGCGCCGAGGTAGTACATCTCCGCGCCGTAGGGGAGGCGGACGCTGTCCACCTTGTACTCGCGGATCGACCCGGCGCTGCCCGGCGCGAACCCCGTCCCGAGGAACGGCGGCCGCTCGATCACCCACCCGGCGTCGCCCCAGGTCGCCAGCTCCTCCTCGTCACGGCCGCCGAACGGCACCCGGTAGAGGTCGGGGCAGTACGCGGGCCACCGGATGACGTAGACGCCTTCGTCGCCGGGCGCGAAGGTCGAGTCGTCGTACAGCAGCCCCAGCGCCTCGTACAACTGGATCGGCGTCTGCAGCTCGGTGACGTCGCCCGTCGGGTGGACGAAGCCGCCCACCCGGTCGTAGCCCTGCTCCAGGTACCAGCTCACATGCCCGTGGGGCACGACCTTCTGCATGATGGTCGGCTGCGGGACGCGGTCGGCGTCCGCGTCCGTCACCGGCCGTGGCTCGGGAACCGCCCGCACGGGCCGGTCGTGCACGGACTGGTCGTACACGGATTGGTCGTGCATGGGCCGGTCGGGTTCCGGAAGCGGCTCCGGCTCGGGGAGCGGCTCCGGTTCCGGCGAGGACGCCGCGAACGACTCGGGCGCCGCCGCGTCCTGGCCGGGGGCCTGCGGCGCAGGCAGCGGCCCTCCCGGGCGCGGCTGCACGAGCCCGACCCGGACCGCCCACTCGCTGAGCGCCCGCACCTGGTCGCCCCGCAGCGAAGCGCCGATCCGCGTCCCGGGGTTGAGCAGCATCGCCCAGTCCTCGCGCGGCCACGCGCCGATCAGCTCGCGGAAGTCGGCGTACACGAACCGAGACGCCGGCAGCACCTCGCGCAGCCGCACCAGCGAGGTGAACACCTGCACCGCGGCGTCGTCGCGCAGTGCCGCCTCCCAGCGGAACTCGCGCTGGACGGGCGTGACCTCCAGCGGCGCGTCCTGCGGGATGGGCACGAGCACGTTGGCGGCCAGCAGCACCCGCAGGAACGCGTCGGAGTCCCCGCCGAGCGCGGCCTCGTAAAGCTCCTGGTCGATCCGGTTGCCGGGCTCGAACACCGGCTCGACCGCCCGCAGCCGCCGCCCGTCGTCGCCGGACCCCGGCGCGTCCGGGCCGCTCGGCGTGGAGGGCGGGCCGTCGGCGGGTTCGGGCGCCGCGTGCGCGCCGGTCCGGTCACCGTGCCGGACGGACGTGTCGCGCGTCCCGGCGACCGGAGACCCGAGGTCGGCCCGGTAAGGATCGGAGCTCTCGGCCCCGCCCGCCGCGGACGGCCCTCCGGCCACTGAGACGTCGGTCGGAACGGGACGATCGCCGTGGCGCGGAGACGGCTCGTACGCGCCGGGGAGCGGCGCCTCCGGGCCGGGTGCGCGGGACGGGGTTTCCGGCCCCTCCGCGGTGGGTGAGGCGCCGGACGCCGATGAGTCGTCCGACGCGGCCAGCGGGTCGCGCGATGTGGCCAGCGGGTCGTGCGATGAGGGTGCCGCGTGCGCGCCTGTGACGGGCGCGGGCGGGTCCGTGGGGGCGGGCGGGTAAGGGGTGGCGGTCTCGGCGGCGCGGACGCCGGACGGCC
>NZ_CAACVB010000409.1 GCF_900659635.1 Actinomadura roseirufa
GTCACGGCAGGCGGCGCGGGCCCAGCTCGGGCCGCGGCCCGAGGGGCCGTTCCAGCCGCAGGGACACCCCGGTGACGGCGGCGCCCGACGCGCCGGCCGTCACCGGGTTCAGCTCCAGCCGCGCCACCTCGGGCAGGTCGTAGCCGAGCCGCGACACGCGCAGCAGCAGCTCCTCCAGGGCCGCCACCCGCACCGGCTCCGCGCCGCGGTGCCCGAGCAGCAGCGGCGCGGTGCGGATCGCGCGGACCAGCTCCGCCGCCTCCACGTCGGTGAGCGGCGCCAGCCGGTAGGCGCGGTCGTCGAGGAGGGCGGCGGTCTCGTCGGCCAGGCCGAACGACACGACCGCCCCGAACGAGGGGTCCTCCATGGTCACGACGCGCGTCGGCACGCCCGCGCCGCTCTCGGTGATCTCGATGCCGTAGCAGGCGAGCAGCTCGGACGCCTGGTCCGGCGTCGCCTCGACCGGGTCGCCCGCGGCGAGCCACTCCTCCACCAGTGCCCGCGCGCGCCCTCGGTCGGCGCCGGCGAGTTCGGGCGCCCGGCCCGGCGGGCGCCGCCGCCACTGCGCGTACCCGATGACGTAGGCCAGCGCCCGGACGGCGTCCTCCGGAGCGGGATAGGACGGCACCGAGCCCTCCGCCGCCGCCCCGTCCGGGGCGCTCACCCGCAGGTCGGGCGGCATGCCCTCGAAGCCGAGATAGGTCGCGGCGATGGGCTTGCCGGCGCCGTCGGCCAGCCGGCGGATCCGCTCGGGGACGCCGAGGTCGTAGCCGCCGAACGTCGGCGGCGTGAACAGCGCGACGACCGCGTCGACCGCGTCGTCGGCGAGGGCCGCGGCGAGCGCGGCGCCGTACTCCTCCGCGCCCGCCCGGGGCCCGAGGTCGAACCGCCGCCCGACCTCCAGGCCGAGCGCGCCGGCCGCGTCCTGGGCCAGCAGGCCGAGCGAGTCGGAGTTGTCGACGATCGCGATGCGGTTCCCGCCGGGCAGCGGCTGGTAGGCCAGCAGCTGGGCCACGTCGAACAGCTCCGACAGGTCGTCGACGCGGATCACCCCGGCCTGCGCGAACAGGGCGCTGACCGCGTGGTCCGGCAGCGTCAGCGCGCGCGCCGAGTGCCCGATCGGCACGCCCTGGGTGCTGCGGCCGCTCTTGACCGCCACGATCGGCTTGCGGCGCCCCAGCCTGCGCGCGAGCCGCGCGAACTTGCGGGGATTGCCCAGCGACTCCAGGTAGAGCAGGACGGCCTTGGTCGCCGGGTCCTCCTCCCAGTACTGCATGAGGTCGTTGCCCGACACGTCCGCGCGGTTCCCCGCGGAGACGAACGTCGAGAGCCCCAGGCCGCGCGCCGCCGTCCGCTGGAGGATCGCGATGCCCAGCGCCCCGGACTGCGAGAAGAAGCCCACCGGGCCACGTCCCGGCATGGTCGGCGCCAGGGTGGCGTTCAGGCGCACGTCCGGGTCGGTGTTGGCGATGCCGAGGCAGTTCGGTCCCACGACGCGCATGCCGTAGGCGCGCGCGAGCCGCACCAGCTCCTCCTGGGCCGCCCTCCCCTCCGGGCCCGTCTCCCCGAAGCCGGACGACACCACGACCAGGCCGTGCACGCCCTTGCCCGCGCACTGATCGACCACCGCGTGGACGGAGTCGGCGCGCACCGCCACGACCGCGAGGTCCACATCGTCGGGGATGTCCAGGACGGACGCGTACGCGCGGACGCCCGCCACCGCCACCGCCGTCGGGTGCACCGGGTAGACCGGGCCGCTGAAGTCCCCGCCGAGCAGGTTCCGCAGCGCGGTCTGCCCCACGCTGTGCTCGGCCCGGCTCGCGCCGACCACCGCCACCGAGCGCGGGAACAGCAGCCGCTGGATCGACCGCGACTCGGCCCGGTGCTCGCGGGCCGCCGTCACCTCCACCGACGTCTCGGTGGGCGCCAGGTCGAGGACCAGCTCGATCACGCCCTCCTCGAACCGCTGCTCCGCCTGGTAGCCCGCCTCCCGGAACACCCGCGTCATCCGCCGGTTGTCGGGCAGCACGCTCGCCACGAACCGGCGCACCCCCCGCTCCCGCGCGGCCGCCGCGATGTGCTCCAGCAGCACCGCCCCGAGCCCCCGCCCCTGATGCGCGTCCTCCACGAGGAAGGCGACCTCGGCGGTCTCGGGACGCTCCGGAAGCCGGTCGTAGCGGACGACCGCCACCATCTCCTCCGCGATCGTGGCGATCAGCGCGACACGCCGGTCATGGTCCACGGACGTGAAGTGCTCGATCTCACGCTCGGTGAGCCGCGGGCGCGGCGAGAAGAACCGGTAGTAGATCGACTCGGCCGACAGCCGCGCGTAGAAGATCCGCAGAAGCTCGGCGTCGCCCGTCCGGATGGGCCGCAGATGGGCCGTGCCGCCGTCGCTGAGGACGACGTCGGCCTCCCAGTGGTCCGGGTAACGCTCGGTCACGTACCCGAGCGTAAGGCACGCCGCCCCAGGTGGCCGCGCCGGGAAAAACGAGGCTTCCTTGGTTTCGCTGCGCGTTCGAGACCTAATCGGGGGTCAAGAGCTGTTACGGTCGAGCACACGCTGAGAATGCCGCTCGCGCGGGCCGTGTTGATCGAGGTGATGACTCCATGACGCGCGTGGTCGTGGTCGGCGATCTTATGTCAGATACCGTGGCTCGTGCCGCGTTCCCCCTGGCCAAGGGCAGTGACACGCCCGCGGCCGTGACGACCCACGGGGGAGGCTCGGGTGCCAACGTGGCCTCCTGGCTGGCCCTTGAGGGCGTCGAGGTGGCCTTCGTCGGGCGCCGCGGATCCGACATCGCCGGCCGGAACCGGGACATGGAGCTGATGGGGTACGGGGTCGACGCCCGCCTCGTCATGGACCAGGAGCGCCCCACCGGAACCTGTGTGGTGATGGTCACCCATAAGGGCGACCGCACCATGCTGTCGGACCCGGGCGCCAACGCCGCCCTGCTCCCCGAGGACATCGAGCGCTGCAAGGACCTGTTCACGCAGGGCACCCACCTGCACCTGTCGGGTTACTCGCTGCTCAACGAGGGCTCGCGCAAGGCCGCCAAGCACACCCTGGACCTGGCCCGCAAGGCACAGATGTCCATCTCCGTCGACGGCGGCTCGTCCTCCCCGCTCAAGCGGATGGGCGCCGAGCCCTTCCTGGAGTGGACGCAGGGCGCGCGGCTCCTGATCGTCAGGGCCACCGAGGCCGAGATCCTCACCGGCCGGGAGAACCCCGACCAGGCCGCCAAGGTGCTGACCGCCTGGTACCCGCAGGTCGTCGTCAAGGTCGGCGCCGACGGCGCCCTCTGGTACACCAACGGCCGCCCCGAGCCCGTCCGGGTCGCCGCCGAGCCGGTGGAGAAGGTCGTCGACGGCACCGGCGCGGCCGACGCGTTCGTCTCCGGCTTCCTGCCGCCCTGGCTGGACGGCAAGCAGCCCGCCGACGCGCTCACCGCCGGCTGCCGGCTCGCCGCGCGGGCGATGCAGCACCTCGGCGCCCGCCCGTCCCTCGACGTGGTCGACAACCAGATCAAGAACTGACGCCCGCGGCCCCGGCCGGCTCGTCCGGCCGGGGATCCGCGTGCCCGGTTCAGGCCAGCGGCGTGTAGGTGCGCACGTCCTCGCGCACCGCGGCCCACAGCCGGTTCAGCGGATGCCCGGCGTCGTAGCGCTCCAGGTCGGCGCGGCGGACGAACGCGCCGGTCATCAGCTCCGCCTTCGGCTCCAGGTCGTCGTGGAGCTGGATGGCGCGCAGGGGCACGCCGCCCGGATCGTCCTGGCTCGCCATGCCGCGCCCGATCGACCCGGTGACGATCATGCAGCCGCGGACGAAGCCGGACTTCAGCAGCGACAGGCCGTAGCGGACGTCGTCGATGTCGGCGACCACGTTCAGCCGGTCCCGGTAGTTCGGCCCGTACCAGGTGGCCAGCAGGTCGGCGACCAGGCCCGCGGGCGGCAGCACGAGCGGGACCTCGCCCAGCCGGCTCGTCTCGACCGGCGTGCTCGCGAGCTCGGCCTCCGGAAGGTTCGTCAGCAGCAGCGCCCGGCCCCGCGCGTACTCGATGACCTCGTAGTCCTTCAGCCGCAGGTCGCCCTCGGCCGTGCTGACGATGCTGCCGCAGACCAGGTCGACCTGCCGGGTCTCCAGCCGCGACCACAGGTCCTTCGTGCGCACGTGCGCGACCTTGAACTCCACCTCGCGCTGCCGGAACTCCTCCGACACCCGGTTCCACGCCCGCGACACGATCGGCAGGGTGAACTCGGTCGTGCCCACGGTCAGCATCCGGCCGAGCCGCCGCCTGCTCCAGTGGATGGACTCCAGCCATGTCGCGAGCGTCGAGCGCGCGAGCGCCACCTTCGCCTCGCCGGTCGGGGTGAACAGGAAGTCCTTGCCGCGCCCCTGCCGGACCGTCAGCACCTCTCCGCACAGGGCCTGGCTGTTGCGGTTGAGGGTATCGAGCTGCTTCTGGACGCTGGACTGCTCCCGGCCGAGCACGCGGGCCGCGCGCAGCGCCGACCCCGTCTCGTGCACCACGAGCAATGTCCTCAGCTGGTCGAACGTCGTGTCGAGCAGCCCGGACGGGCAGCCGAGGAGCTCGTCGAGGGTCGGGGACACGCTGAGGGACATTACTACCTGTTCTGGAAATGGCCGAGCGTTCACCCCGACGGGAAATGATGACATTTCCCGCTTAACTTATCTCAAGATGTTCTCCCAAACAGCTGGACAGGGTTTTCTGACCTCTAGAACACTTTCGTCTCGTCCCCGACCGAGGAAGTGCACCCGTGAGCCCGTCCGCCCCCGACCGCTCCGTCCCGCCGCGCGCCGACGAGCCCGCCGCACCGGGCACCACCAAGATCGCCGCGCCGCGGCCGGCCGAGCTTGCCGGGATCCGGGTGGAGCCGGGCGACCGGCTCGTGTACCCGCCCGGCGGGGCCGGGACCGCTCCGGGGCGACCCTAGACTCCGGTTCGCCGCGGCACTTCTCCGCCGCGGCGCCCGGGCCGGTCGCCGGCCCGTGCGCGGGGCCGCGCGCAC
>NZ_CAACVB010000410.1 GCF_900659635.1 Actinomadura roseirufa
GCGGTGCCGCCGATGCGTGAGGACGACGGCGTCGACACCGTGGCACTCACCAATGCCCTCGGCCGGGTCGGGGTCATGCGGACGGCCGAGGGGGGCGCCTCGCTGACCGACTTCGCCGAGAAGATCGGCGCCAACCCGGCGTCGCTCGTGGCGATCATGATGCACCTCGGCAAGATGCTCACCGCGACCCAGTCGGTGGACCCGGACGACCTCCAGGCCCTCGGCCTGGAGCTGGACTTCGACGTCCAGATCGTCAGCCCCGAGGACGAGGACCGCGCGCTGCTCGAGTCGTTCGACATCGAGTACGGCGAGGACGAGGGCGGCGAGGAGAACCTCCAGTCCCGTCCGCCGGTGGTGACCGTCATGGGTCACGTCGACCACGGTAAGACCAAGCTGCTGGACGCCATCCGGCAGGCGAACGTGGTCGCGGGCGAGGCCGGCGGCATCACCCAGCACATCGGCGCCTACCAGGTCGAGACCGAGGTCGACGGCGAGGAGCGCCGGATCACCTTCATCGACACCCCGGGTCACGAGGCGTTCAGCGCCATGCGCGCCCGCGGCGCCGACACCACCGACCTGGTGGTGCTGGTGGTCGCCGCGGACGACGGCGTCAAGCCGCAGACCACCGAGGCGATCGACCACGCCACCGCGGCCGGGGTGCCGATCGTGGTCGCGGTCAACAAGATCGACGTCGAGGGCGCGGACCCGAACCGCGTGCGGGCCCAGCTCACCGAGTACGGCCTGGTCGCCGAGGAGTTCGGAGGGCAGACCCAGTTCGTCGACGTGTCCGCCAAGCAGGGCATCAACATCGACGGGCTGCTCGAGGCGGTCGTCCTGACCGCCGACGCGGAGCTGGAGCTGCGCGCCAACCCGGACATGCCCGCCCAGGGCTCGGCCATCGAGGCCAACCTGGACAAGGGCCGCGGCGCCGTGGCGACCGTGCTGGTCCAGCGCGGCACGCTGCGGGTCGGCGACTCGATCGTCTGCGGCGTGGCGCACGGCCGCGTCCGGGCGATGCTCGACGAGAACGGCAACAACGTCGAGGAGGCGGGCCCGTCCCGTCCGGTGCTGGTGCTCGGCCTCGCGGCCGTGCCCGGCGCGGGCGACAACTTCCTGGTCGTCGACGACGACCGGGTGGCCCGGCAGATCGCCGACAAGCGCGTGGCGCGCAAGCGCAACGCCGAACTGCTCAAGAGCCGCAAGAGCAGCTCCCTCGAGGAGCTGTTCAAGGACCTCGAGCGCGGCGAGCGGGACGAGCTGCTGCTCATCCTCAAGGGCGACGTGTCCGGTTCGGTGGAGGCCCTGGAGGACTCGCTCCTCAAGATCGACGTGGGCGACGAGGTCAACCTGCGGATCATCCGCCGCGGCGTCGGCGCGATCACGCAGAACGACGTCAACCTGGCGATGGCCTCCGACGGCGCGGTCATCATCGGCTTCAACGTCCGGCCCGAGCGCAACGCGCAGGAGGTCGCCGACCGCGAGGGCGTCGACATCCGGTACTACTCGGTCATCTACCAGGCGATCGAGGAGGTCGAGGCGGCCCTCAAGGGCATGCTGAAGCCGGAGTTCGAGGAGGCCCAGCTCGGCACCGCCGAGATCCGCGAGATCTTCAAGGTGCCGCGGATCGGCAACGTCGGCGGTTCGATGGTCACCTCGGGGATCATCCAGCGCAACGCCAAGGCCCGCATCGTCCGCGACGGCGTCGTGGTCGCCGACAACCTCACGGTGTCGTCGCTGCGCCGCTTCAAGGACGACGCGACCGAGGTCCGCGAGGGCTTCGAGTGCGGTATCGGCGTCGGGTACAACGACATCAAGCTCGGCGATGTCATCGAGTGCTTCGAGATGCGGGAGAAGCCCCGCGACTGAGGCCGCGGCCACGTCCGCGCGCCCCGGCCTCCGGGCCGGGGCGCGCGGACGGCCGGCTCGAAGATCGTTCTAAAAGTTCGGCGCGACGCCAGGCGGATCTCCTAGCCTGGCGTCTGTCATGTCCCGGTCCGTCCGGCCCGTCCCGCGGGCGGCGCGGTCCGGGAACACGGCGGCACAGGGCCGTCGTTCCACTCTTGAAGATCCCGAGGTGATCGGCCAGGTGTACGTCGGCGCGCTGACACTCGACCTGCTGCTGGGGGACGTGCGGTCCCTGAAGCAGAAGCGGTCCGTCCTGCGGCCCATCATCGCCGAGGTGCAACGGCGCTTCCCGGCGGTGGCCGTCGCCGAGACCGGCGACAACGACCTGCATCGCAGGGCCGAGGTCGGCGTGGCGGTGGTCTCGGCCACCGCGGCCAACTGCACGCAGGTGCTCGACCAGTGCGAACGGCTGGTGGCCGGGCGCCCGGAGATCGAGCTGCTGTCCGCGCGGCAGCGGCTGTTCAACGACGAGGACTGAGCCCGAGGACCCGGGCACCGTCCTCTCCGATACGGAGAAAGGGAGTGCGATCATGGTGGACGCAGCTCGGGCGCGCAAGCTCGCCGACCGCATCCAGCAGATCGTGGCGGAGATGCTGGAGCGCCGGATCAAGGATCCGCGGCTCGGCTTCGTGACCGTGACGGACACCCGCATCACCAACGACCTGCGCGACGCGACCGTGTACTACACGGTGTACGGGTCGGACGGCGAGCGTGCCGAGACGGCCGCCGCGCTCGAGAGCGCCAAGGGCGTCATCCGGTCGGAGGTGGGCCGCAAGACCGGGGTCCGGCACACGCCCAGCATCACCTTCGTCATGGACTCCCTGATGGAGAACGCCGCGCACATCGACGACCTGCTGGCCAAGGCCCGCGCCAGGGACGCCGAGGTGGCGCGGACCGCCCAGGGCGCGTCCCCCGCCGGCGACGCCAACCCCTACCGTGAGCCCGCCGCCGACGAGGACGAGGACGACGACGGCCTCGACGCCGGCGCGGGCGACCTCGGCGGGCGCGGCGCGGTCGAGGACGGCGCGGTCGGGGACGGCGGCGGCCGATCGGGACCCCCGCGATCGTGAGCGGGCCGGAGGGGCGCGCGGAGACGCCGCAGGTCGCCCGGACGCCCGAGCGGCCGCGCCGGGACGCCGGCCTCGTGGTCGCCCGCCGCGGCGGCGGCGCGGAGTGCGGACGCGTCGGCGTCCTCAACTGAGGGAACGGACATTCGGTACAAGTACCAGAGATCTATCGGGAACGGTCGGCGTTTCTGCGCCGGATGTGTCGGAGGGGGTGCCTATGGTGTCTGCGACATGCGAATCCTGCACACCTCCGACTGGCATCTCGGCCGCTCGTTCCACCGCGTGGACCTGCTGGCGGCGCAGGCGGCCTTCGCCGACCACCTCGTCGAGACCGTCCGGGCGGAGGGTGTCGACCTCGTGCTCGTCTCCGGCGACGTCTACGACCGGGCGCTGCCCGCCGTCGACGCCGTGCGGCTGTGCGACGACACGCTCGCGCGGCTCGCCGCGCTCACCCGGGTCGTGCTCATCGCGGGCAACCACGACTCGACGCAGCGGCTCGGGTTCGGCTCGGCGCTGATGGACGAGGCGGGCGTGCACGTCCGCACCCGCTTCGCGCGGGTCGGCGAGCCGGTCGTCATCGGCGACGCGGCCGTCTACGGCATCCCCTATCTGGAGCCCGAGCTCGTCCGGAGCCCCTGGGGCCTGGACGAGCGCGGCCACGCCGCCGCCCTCACCGAGGCCATGCGCCGCGTCCGGGAGGACGTCGCGCGCCGCGGTCCGGGCCTGCGCTCGGTCGTGCTCGCGCACGCGTTCGTGACCGGCGGCGAGGCGAGCGACAGCGAGCGCGACATCTCCGTCGGCGGCTCGTCGCACGTGCCCGCGTCGGTGTTCGAGGGCGTCGACTACGCGGCGCTCGGCCACCTGCACGGCTCCTGGAAGGTCACCGACCGGGTCCGCTACTCGGGCTCCCCGCTGGCCTACTCCTTCTCCGAGGACAGGCACCTCAAGGGTTTCTGGCTGCTGGACCTGCGCGAGGGCGGCGCGCTCACGGCGGAGTTCGCGCCGGTGCCCGTGCCGCGGCCCATAGCGCGTGTCCGCGGCCGCCTCGACGACCTGCTCGGTGACGCGCGGTTCGACCGATATGAGAATCACTGGCTCCAGATCACCGTCACCGACCCGCGCCGCCCGTCCGCCGCGATGGAACGGCTGCGCCGCCGCTTCCCGCACGCGCTCGCCCTCGGCTTCGAGCCCGAGGGCGCCGAGCCGGACGCCGCCGGCGGCTGGTCCGAGCGGGTCCGCGAGCGGTCCGGCCTCGACCTGGCCGGCGACTTCGTCGCCGAGGTGACCGACGGCCCGGCGACCGCCGCCGAACGGGCCCTGCTGCACGAGGCGTTCGAGCACTGCCGGCTGAAGGAGGCGCACGCGTGAGGCTGCACCGGCTGGAGGTGACCGCGTTCGGTCCCTTCTCCAGCACGGAGGAGATCGACTTCGACGCGCTCTCCGACGCCGGGCTGTTCCTCATCCAGGGCCGGACCGGCGCGGGCAAGACCAGCGTGCTCGACGCCGTCTGCTTCGCCCTCTACGGGCAGGTCCCCGGCGCCCGCAACGCGGTCAAGGGCCTGCGCAGCGACCACGCGCCGCCCGGCCTCGCCCCGCGCGTGGTCCTGGAGACGACCGTCCGCGGGCGCCGCGTCCGCATCACGCGGTCCCCGGCGTGGGAGCGTCCGAAGCGGCGCGGCACCGGCACCACCGTCGAGCACGCCAAGGTCGTCCTGGAGGAGTTCGAGCACGGCGAGTGGACCGGGCTCACCACCCGCCTGGACGAGGCGGGCGACCTGGTCTCCAAGCGGCTCGGCATGAACGCCGTCCAGTTCTGCCAGGTCGCGCTGCTGCCGCAGGGCGAGTTCGCGGGGTTCCTGCGCGCCGGCGCCGACGAGCGCCGCAAGGTGCTGGAGCGGCTGTTTGCCACCGAGGTGTTCACGCAGGTCGAGAAGTGGCTGGCCGACCGGCGCGCCGCGACCGGGCGGGAGGCCGCCGAGCTGGCCGCCGCCGCGGGCTCGGAGGCCGACCGGATCGCCGAGACGACCGGCGCGGCGCCGCCCGTCGAGCGCGCGG
>NZ_CAACVB010000411.1 GCF_900659635.1 Actinomadura roseirufa
GGCGGTCGGCGGCGGGCGGGCCGCGCGGCGGCGGCGAGGCGGTCGCGCCCCGTCCGCAGCGCGGCGTCAGTGGGCGGCGCGACGCCGGGCCTGGCCTCGCGCAGCAGCGCCATCTCATCCATCGATGTCCTCCTCGGTGGGGTCGGCGCCGCCGAGCGAGGCGCGGAGCCGGGCGCGGCCCCGCGACAGGCGGGACCGGACGGTGCCCACGGGGACGTCCAGCGCCGCGGCCACCTCCTCGTAGCTCAGGTCGGCCCAGGCCACCAGGAGCAGCGACTCCCGGTAGACCTCGGGCAGGTCGGCCAGCGCCCGGGCGAGCGGCCCTCGCAGGGCCTGCGCGCTCACCCGCGCCTCGCTGTCGACGGGCTCGGCCGCCGTCTCGCCGCCGAGCCGTTCCAGCAGCAGGTACCGGGCCGTCTCGGTCTTGCGGTGCCGAGCGACGAGCCGGGTCGCGATCCCGTACAGCCACGGCCGGGCGTCGGCGCGGGCCAGATCGTAGCCCCGCCGCTTACGGAAGGCGATCAGAAACGTCTCGGCCATCAGGTCGTCGGCCGCGTCGGGCCCCAGGCGGCGCGCGACGTACCGGTGGATCGCAGGCGCGTGCCGGTCGTACACGGCGGTGAACGCGTCCGGCTCCGCGAGCGATCTGCGGATCAGCTCGGCGTCGCCCTGCACCGCCTCGGCCGGGCGTTCCGGCCGCACCCGGGAACCGATCACCACGCGGCCGGCGGTGTCGACGGCTCTGTCATCGGGGGGCCTCCAAGGTGTCGCGGTGTGCCTACACCGGTTATCCCTCGGACGCCGTCTCCGGGTTCCCGCGGGCAGCCGGTGTCACCCGTCGAAGCATCCGTCGTCGACTTGAGCGAGCACCGCCGTCCAGACACTTCCCCATGTCCCGCGTCGGCCTGCCGGCAAGCGTGCCGCACGTTCATCGAACGCACGCATCCGCGGTCGCTCTAAAGATCAACTGCGGGTGGTGCTGGAGGTGACGCCGGCGGGCCCGCCGATCCGGGTGCGCGCCGAGGCGGGCGAGGTCGTGGACGTTCACCGGCGCGGCCCGCGGGCCGCCGCACCGTCCGGCATGGGGCCCGCAGGCTTCCTCCCGGTCGTGCCCGCCTAAACGGCGGCGCCTGACCACCGCGGCGTAACGCGTCCCCGGAACCGACGCCACTGACCCTCTACCCGGCGACGCTGCCTCTGGGCATCGGATTCGACCTGGCCATGCCGTCCCTAGCCGGACTGGCAATGTCCGGCGCGGCCCCGCGCGACTCGGGCCCGGCTTCGGGCATGTTCAACACCATGCAGCAGGCCGGCAGTTCGCTCGGCCTGGCGATCCTGAGCGCGCTAGCCGCCTCGCACACCAGCGCCCTGCTCGCGACGGCGCCACCCAGGCGACCGCGCTCACCGGTGGCTACCGGCTCGCCTTCCGCGTCGGCGCCTGCTTCGTCCTGGCCGCCATCCTCGCTGCCGCCACCGCGCTGCACCCTCCACGCCGCCCGACCAAAGATCGACCGCGCGCACGACGAGCCAGCGGCCGATGGAAGAGGACACCACATCGGCGTGACGGCCCACCAGGGTCGCGGTGAGCGGCGAGGTGTTGGCGTGTGTGGGCTTACAGGTCGTGTGCGCCTGCGCGAATCTCCCCAACGAGCGTCGTGAACACCGTGCGGCTGAGGCTCAGGGTAGGGCCGTCGGGGTGTTTGGAGTCTCGCATAGCCACCGTGGGGGCGAGGGCCGCGACCTCGACGCACTCCCCGCCGGTGTCGCCGCTGTGGCTGCTCTTACGCCAAGAGGCGGCGGACAGATCCAAACTGTTCATGGCTTCTCCAGGTTGAGCGAAGCAATTCCAGACCTAATCAGCGGGCAGCAGCGCGTTGGCGTGCGTGGCGGTCTACAGGTCGTGTGAGCCTGCGCGGATCTCTGTGACGAGCGCTGTAAACGCTGCGTGGTTGAGACCCAGGACGGGGCCGTCGGCGTCCTTGGAGTCCCGCATGGCCACCACGGGCGCGAGGGCGGCAACTTCTACGCACTGCCCCCCGTGCTGGTCGCTTCGGCTGCTCTTTCGCCACCGGGCGGCGGACAGGTCCTGACTGTTCATAGGTACTCCCGGGCCGAGCGAAGCAACTCCAGGGACTCATCAGCGGGTGGCGGGGTGTTCGCGTACGTGGGGTCCTACAGGTCGTGTGCGCCTGAGCGGATTTCCCCAACGAGCGTCGTGAACCCCTTGCGGCTGAGGCTCAGGGCCGGGCCGTCGGGGTCTTTGGAGTCTCGCATGGCCACCGTGGGCGCGAGGGCGGCAACTTCTACGCAATCCCCGCCAATGTCGGTGCTGTGGCTGCTCTTGCGCCACGAGGCGGCGGACAGGTCCGGCATGTTCATTGGTTTCTCCCAGGTTGAGCGGAGCAATTCCAGGGACTCGTCAGCGGGCGGCGGGGACTGGGGGCGGCGGTCGCCGCGATGGGTGAGGGCGCTGCGGTGGTGTTCATCGGGCGGGACGCGAAGATGGGCGGGCGTCCACTGGTCGGGGCGTGTGTGGGGTTACAGGCTGTGCGCGCCTGAGCGGATTTCCCCAACGAGCGTCGCGAACGCCGCGCGGCTGAGACCTAGGACGGGGCCGTCGAGGTCTTTGGAGTCCCGCATAGCCACTATGTGGGCGAGGGCGGCGACCTCCAGGCAGTCCCCGCCGGTGTCGCCGCTGTGGCTGCTCTTACGCCAAGAGGCGGCGGACAGATCCAAACTGTTCATGGCTTCTCCCTGTTGAACGAAGCAATTCCAGACCTAATCAGCGGGCTGCGGGGTGTTGGCGTGTGTGAGGGGTTACAGGTCGTGTGCGCCTGTACGGATCTCCTTGACGAGCGCTGTGAACGCCGCGCGGCTGAGGGCCACGGCGGGGCCGGCGGGGTCTTTGGAGTCCCGCACGGCCACTACGGGGGCGAGGCTCGCCACCTCTACACAAGCGCCACCATGCTCATCGCTGCGACCACTCTTGCGCCACGAGGCGACAGATAGATCCAGGATGTTCATAGATTCTCCAGGTTGAGCGGAGTAATTCCAGGGACTCGTCAGCGGGCGGCGGGGACTGGGGGCGGCGGTCGCCGCGATGGGTGAGGGCGCTGCGGTGGTGTTCATCGGGCGGGACGCGACGGCGAGGCTGGGTGTCCGCTGGTCGGGGCCGTCGATGTTCGGGGTTGCCAACCTCGATGACGCACCTGCCACTCACTGAGGTGGGCTGGCACAGATGAGGCCTTCGCCGGTCGCACGAGCGATCCGGGGGCGTCGTCGTGCCTGGCGGTCAGTCGGTGGCCAGGACGGGCCCGCCGACCGGACATGTCAACGGCCCGCCGGTCGTGGTGAGCGGCAGGACGTTGGCGTGAGCGGAGGTCTACAGGTCGTGTGCGCCTGTGCGGATCTCCGTGACGAGGGTCGTGAAGGCCGTGTGGCTGAGGGTCAGGGTGGGGCCGTCGGGGTCTTTGGAGTCTCGCATGCCCACCATGGGGGTGAGGGCGGCGACCTCGACGCACTCCCCGCCGATGTCGGTGCTGTGGCTGCTCTTGCGCCATGAGGCGGCAGACAGATCCGGGATGTTCATAGGTTCTCCCAGGTCGAGCGAAGCAACTCCAGGGACTCATCAGCGGGCATCGCCGCTCCACGTATCAGGTCAAATCGTACCGTGTGTCCCCAGACTGTGGCGACGTGGTCAGTGAGGTTTCCCCCTATGTGGCCCTCCGTATAGACCATATCGGGCGCGTCATTGAACCTGAGGATCGTGAACGCTCCGGGTAGCCCAGCGTAGGAGCCCTTTTCCGATGACACGAGGTGAAAGGTGACGTTGGGCATTTCTGCGATCTCGATCAGGCGTGCCAGTTGATCCTTGATGATCTCGCGGGTGCCGACGACGCGCCGGATCACCCCTTCGTCGAATACGGCGACGATCTGGGGTGGGTCGTCCCTGGTGAGGAGTTGTTGCCTGTCCATCCGCTTGGAGACGAGGTTTTGGACTTCCTCGCCTGTCCTCCCTGCTTTCAGGACTTCGTAGGCGTACTCCGGAGTCTGGTGCAGTCCATGAATCACCATCGCTGCGAAGATGTAGAGTGCCGACGCCTCCGCCTCGCGCTCTGTGAAGTCATTGAATCCTGGTGGTAGCGCGGTGGTGTCGAGGGTGTCGTCGATGACCTCCCACAGGCCGACGAAGAGTTCGTCGGCCTGGAAGTAGGTGTCCAGGTCCTCGGAGAACTTGCGGGACGGGAGGTTCTTGCAGCCTTCGACCTGGCTGACGAACTGGGACGTATAGCCGAGTACCTCGGCCAGTCCGTGCTGTGAGAGTTTCGCGGTCTTCCGCATCGCTTTCAGCGTTGCGGCGTACGCGCGGACCGCGGGGGCCTGGTACGGGTCGCGTCGTGCTGGCATGTGGACGGCTCCGGGGGGAGAGAGTTTCTGGAACCCAGGCGGGTTTTATCGATCTACGATGCGGTTTCTTGTTCGGCCTTCGGGGTTTTCGTGTGGTGTTGCGGGGTTCGTAGCCGAGCGTATCCCCGCGCCGTGAGGCTGGTCCCGCCATTCCGCTAGCCCGACTTTGATGTGGTGATCTGTCGGGTTTATTCGGAATGGCCAGACGAGGCTTGGCCGGAGTACACGGAGGTCGGTTGTGAGCAAGGATCACGAAGCAGAGGGGGCGGACCCGAATGAACGCCTCGACGGCATCGAGCACCCGGACGGCTATGGGCGGCTTGGGGCGTTGATGTCGCGGCTTCAGATCTACGGGCTGAAGACGGTTCTTCAGCGGGGCGGGCTGATCGTGATCAATCCGAATCTGCCGGGGTGTTGTGAGGGCGCGCCGCAGCCCGCCGACACGATCACGTGCAGGCCGCGTGAGGACGACGGCGAGCGCCTGTGGTTCTTCACGGTGCGCCGCGAGGCGCCTTGTCATATCCCCGGCTCAGCCGGGAGGAATTTGGAGGGTGTTCCTGGGTCTGATGACTTACCTGGATTCGAAAGGTGAAGG
>NZ_CAACVB010000412.1 GCF_900659635.1 Actinomadura roseirufa
ATCGCCGCGGCCGCGCCGATCGCGGCGACGGTGGCGCCCGCGGCGGTGGCCATGGTGGCCTCCTTGCCGCCGACGCGGCGGCCGACGACCGCGTGCCGTCCCGCGGTCTCCTCCATGACCGCGCGCAGCGCCGCGGCGTTGTCGTGGCCGGGCTTCCAGCCCGCGGCGCGCAGCCGCGCGCAGTCCACCACCCAGGGATAGGCGACGTAGTGCAGGTCGGTGGCGGGCGCCGGGGTCATGCCGAGCCGGTGGAGCCGCTGGGCCATCCCGAAGGTGAGCGCGGCGGGCAGCTCGAAGCTGCGCTTGCCGGTGATCTCGGTCACCTCGTCGGGGCCGAGCCAGCCTTCGCAGCCGACGGCGACCGGGCCGGGCACGTCCTCGATGACCACGACCTCCAGCGCGGACGCGAGGTCCTCCACGTGGCAGAACTGCCAGCCGGGCGTGCTGCCCTTGACCGACAGCAGCCGGGGCGCCTCGAAGTGCCGGGTGACGACGGTGTCGACGCCGGGCCCGGCCAGCGCGGCGGGACGCACGACGGTGATCTCCAGGCCGGGGTGGGTGAGCGGCGCCGTCGCGGCCAGCTCCTCCATCTCCAGGTAGTCCCCGGCGATGCTGGCGTTGGCCTCGGCGCCGAGCGGCGCGTCCTCCGGCAGGGGCAGCGGGTTGCCGGGTTCCGCGCCGTACACCATGGCGCTGGTGACCAGCACCACACGGCGGACGCGCGCGGCGGCGGCCGCGGTGACCACGGTCTGCGCGCCCCGGACGTTGTGGGTGCGCCGGTCGCGGGGGTCGGCGTCCGGGGACTGCTCGATGTCGAGGTTGACGATCACGTCCACGTCGGAGAGCCGGTTGGACAGCAGCGGATCCCGGATGTCCACCACGCGCCACGTCGCGCCGGGCACGTCGCCACGGTGCCCGTCGATGGCGACGACCTTGCGGATCTCTTGCCGTTCGGCGAGCCGGGCGGCCAGCAGCCGCCCCGCCCCGGAGGCCGCGCCGGTGACGGCGACGACCGGGCCCTTGCTACGCCGAGGGCGAACCTTGCCCGTTGCCACGGGGGTGCCCCCTTCCTTGAGTACGCGACCTTGCCGGGACCGGCTAACGTTGCGGATATGAGCCCATCATGCATCCCAGGGGCAAACCGATGAGTGACACTCCCTTCGGCTTCAACCGTCCCGGTGACGGCGACGACGACCGTCCCCAGGATCCATTCAAGGGCATGGGCGGCGACATGGCGCAGTTCGCCGACATGCTGCACCGCTTCGCCGACATGATCGGCGGGCAGGGGGCGGGCGGCGCCGGCGGCGGGCCGCTGAACTGGGATCTGGCCAAGAACATCGCCCGGCACGCGGTCGCCGAGCAGGGCGACCCGTCGATCGTGGACGCCGAGCGGCGCCAGGTCGAGGAGGCGCTGCGGCTGGCCGACCTGTGGCTGGACGAGGGCACGACGCTGCCCGCGGGCATCCGCGCGCCGAAGGCGTGGAGCCGCTCGGAGTGGATCGAGCAGACGCTGCCCGTGTGGGCGAAGGTGTGCGACCCGGTCGCGGCCCGGATGGTGGAGTCCATGGGCGGGGCGCTCGGCGGCGGCGAGATCCCCGCCGACATGCAGGCGATGGCCGGCCCGCTGATCGGGATGGTCCGGCAGATGGCCGGGGCGATGGTCGGCGGTCAGGCCGGGCAGGCGCTCGGCGCGCTGGCCCGCGAGGTGACCGGATCGGCGGACGTGGGCCTGCCGCTGGCGCCCGACGGCGTCGGCGCGCTGCTGCCCGCCGGGGTCGAGGCGTTCGGCGCGGGCCTGGAGGTGTCGGGCGACGAGGTGCGGCTGTACCTGGCGCTGCGCGAGGCCGCCCACCAGCGGCTGTTCGCGCACGTGCCGTGGCTGCGGGCGCATCTGCTGGGCGCGGTGGAGGAGTACGCGCGCGGGATCACCGTCGATCTGTCGGGCATCGAGAAGGCCGTCCAGGGGCTGGATCTGAGCAACCCCGAGGCCATCCAGGAGGCGCTCGGCGAGGAGCTCCAGCTCCAGCCGGAGGAGACGCCGCGGCAGAAGGCGGCGCTGGCCCGGCTGGAGACGACGCTGGCCCTGGTCGAGGGCTGGGTCGACACGGTGGTGAACGAGGTCGCCGAGGGGCGGCTGCCCGGTTCGGTGAAGCTGGCCGAGGCGGTGCGGCGGCGCCGCGCCACCGGCGGTCCCGCCGAGCGGACGTTCGCGACGCTGGTCGGGCTGGAGCTGCGGCCGCGGCGGCTGCGCGAGGCCGCGACGCTGTGGCGCTCGCTGACCCGCGAGCGCGGCGTCCAGGGCCGGGACGCGATCTGGGAGCACCCCGACCTGCTGCCGACCGCCGCCGACCTGGACGACCCCGACGGGTTCGTGCACGGCCGCGAGGAGATCGGCGGCCTGTCCGACCTGGACCTGTCCAAGCTGACCAAGGGGCCGGACGGGTCCGCGCGGGACGGCGGATCCGCGGAGGCGGACGGCTCCCGCGACGAGGACGGCGACGAGCACGGGAACGGCGAGGACGGGAACGGCGAGGACGGCGACGACGCGGGCCCGCGCTCGTGAGACGGGCGCGCCCGCAGCGCGTGAGCGGCTGCCGGTACGAGCCCGGCTCGTCCACGAACGTGATCAGGCGCCGGATCGCGCGGTCCGGCCTGTGCTGGCACCGGCCGAGCGACCAGGAGCGGCGCCGCCGCCATCCGGCCAACTCGCGGTATCCGCGCGTCGGCCCCGCGTGACCGGGTCCCAGGCGACCGGGGCGCGCGCGACCGGGCCCGCGTCGCTGTACGCCGACGCCGTCCGGGTCCTGGAGTCCTGGCGGGCGCCGGACGCCGCCCAGGAGGGGCTTCGCCGGGATTTCCTCCGCCATCTGGAGGAGCATCCGGCCGACGGGCTCTGGCGGGAGTGCGCCGCAGGGCACGTCACCGCGAGCACGGCGGTGCTGGACGCCTCGCGTTCCCGCGTCCTGCTGACCCTGCACGCCAAGGTCAAGGCGTGGCTCCAGCTGGGCGGGCACTGCGAGCGCGGCGACGCGACGCTGGCGGACGCGGCGCTGCGGGAGGCGGCGGAGGAGTCGGGCATCGACGGGCTGCGCCTCCTGCCGGGGCCCGTGCAGCTCGACCGGCACGCGGTGCGCTGCCATCCGCAGGGCACCTGGCACCTCGACGTCCAGTACGTCGCGATCGCCCCGGCGGGCGCCCGGCACGCGGTGAGCGACGAGTCCGACGATCTGGCCTGGTTCTCCGTGGACGGGCTGCCGGAGCAGGCCGACGACGCCGTCCGGTCCCTCGTGGCCCGGGCGGTGTCCCGCTGAGATCCGCGCGAGCGCGGTCAGGTGCCGAGCGGGTGACCTTCGAGCAGGGCGCGGGTGTTCTCCCAGCCTTCCAGGCCGGGGTCGAGCAGCCGGATGTCGGCGGCGGAGCGGATCCGGTGCCAGGCGGGGCCCTGCGGCACCAGTCCGGGCCGGGGCGCGGCGGCGCGCAGCCGGGCCAGCGCGTCGGGAACCTCGAGATCGACGGCGCCCATGCTCGCGGTGCCCGCGCGGGCGGCGGCGTCCGTGCCGTCGAGGACGGCGGCCAGCCAGCCGGGCAGGGGCAGCCGGGCGGCGAGGGCGACCAGGCCGTCGCCGCGGACGTCGCGGCAGGCGGCGGCCGGGGCGGAGCCGAGCGCGCGGAAGAGCTTGCCGATCAGCAGCGGCGGCAGGTCGGGGGCGTCCGGGGCGACGAGCGCGGCCTCCCCCGCGCCGAGGGCGTGCAGGGCCGCGAAGGCGGCGGCGAGGCCCCGGGCGCGAATGATCGGCGTGCCCGGCCAGGTGACGGCCTCGGCGTCGGGCTGGTCGGGCGGGTCCAGGACCAGCGCGGACGACGCCCGCCGCAGTCCGGCGACCACCTCGTAGGTGTCCTCCAGCAGGGCCAGGCGGAACTCGGCGGGATCGACGCCGGGCGGGGCCTGCGGGGCGGCGGCGGGAACCGACAGCACGGCGGCGTAGCGGGTCGCGGTCTCCGGGCCGGGATCCGTGGAACCGGGTGCGGTCACCCGGCGGCCTCGCGGGGGTACTCGCCCCCGGGGTGCAGCCCGTCGACATGGTGCAGGTCGTCGCCCCGGTGCAGGTCCTCGGCGGGGCCGGGCTCGGCGGGGGCGTCGGCCTCCAGCGGCAGGTGCGCCGCCGCGGCGACGCCCTCCAGGTACCCGCGGGCCCGGTCGGCCTTGGGATAGTTGCCGACCAGCTCCCAGAAGTCGGCGCCGTGCCCGGGGATGAGCAGGTGCGCCAGCTCGTGGACCAGGACGTAGTCGACGACCCAGGCGGGCATCCCGCGCAGCCGGGTGGACAGCCGGATCGTGCCGTCGTCGGGGGTGCACGAGCCCCAGCGGGTGCGCTGGTTGGCGACCCAGCGGACACTGACGGGGTCGGCGCGGCCGTCCAGGTACCGCCTGGACAGCTCGCGGGCCCGGGACTCCAGGTCGGCGTCCGAGGGACGGCGCCGCCGTTCCCGCTCGGCGAGCCGCTCCAGGATGGTGGCGATCCACTGTTCCTCTTCGGCCTTGCTCAGCCTGGACGGGACCATCACCACCACCTTGTCCCCGTCTCGGTATGCGGACACCGTCCGCCGGCGTCGGTTGCTGCGGCGGACCTCAACGTTAGGGGGCACGCCAGAACCGTACCCAAAAATTTGCGCCCTCCACAGGGGGTGTTTGACGTTACCCCAGGTCAACCGGCATGTTTTCCCCAGTCTCCATGGGGTTTCCACAACCTTGGAAGGCGCAATTCTCCGTGCTCTCCAGAACCCGAGCGCTTCTCTTTGCATTCACTCGGGTACATAGAGTGACGATCGACGCGCAGGGGGACTCGTGATGTTGCACACAAAGCGGCGGCCGGCGCCGGGACCGCGTTCGATGGCCGGGCGGCTCGGCTCCGGGGCGGCCGGAGCCGTCGCGGGACGCCTGGCGGGGCGTGCGCTGCGACCCGCCGCCCGACGGGCGGCGGGCCG
>NZ_CAACVB010000413.1 GCF_900659635.1 Actinomadura roseirufa
TCCTCGGCTCGCTGGCGCTGCGCCGCCTCGGCCACCCCCTGCCCGGCTGATCGGGCGCCGGGCCGGCCGCGGGCCGCCGGCGCACCGGCCGAGGGAGACGGCGACACGGCCGTCGATTTCATCGCGATGGACCCCCAAGATCCGCATTTGGCTGCGGGCGCGGGGTCCATCGTGATTAAGGTGTTACCACGGTGGAACGAGATCCGCCGGGACGCTCCCGTTGGTGCCGCTCCCGGTGGGACCACCGGCCACAGACGTGGCACGTACAGATTTTTGCTGCGTTACATCGCAGCGTCGTCCGCTGGAGCCAGGGACCCGCGATCGAGCGGGTCGACAGGTGTGCCTTCTGAGCGGCTTCCGCCCGTCTTCGGGCGCCGCCGCGCTCCCAGGCGTGCCCGTTTCCGGACGACGGCCGAAAATCCGTACCCACGTCGAACCGAGGTCGCATGCACTCCCTGCCCAGGACCCGGCGTTTCCGTCCCGCCCTGGCACGGCTCGTCCACATGGCGCTGGCCAACCCCGCCACCCGCGCCGCCCGCCTTCCGCTCTCCGCCGCCCTGAAGGCCTGGCGCCGGTGGCGGAGCGTCCGCTGGCTCGTCGCGAGCTTCCTGACGGCGCTCGTCGCGATGATCACGACGGTCGTCGTCGCCTACGTGCGGACGCCGATGCCGACCGAGCCGCAGCCCGGCGTGACCGACGAGGGCTCCATCGTCTACTACGGCGACGGCCGGACGCCGATCTTCCGGGTCGGCGCCAACCGGCAGATCGTCCGGCACGGGCAGATCCCCGACCGGCTGCGGTGGGCGGTCCTGGCCGCCGAGGACCGCGGCTTCTACAGTGACCACGGCGTCTCCCCCATCGGAACGTTCCGCGCCCTGTGGAACAACGCGTCCGGCGGCGAGACCCAGGGCGGCTCCACCGTCACCCAGCAGCTCGCCCGCAACTACTTCAAGGGGCTCAGCAAGGACCGCTCCGCGACGCGCAAGTTCAAGGAGATCTTCATCTCCATCAAGCTCGCCCGGAGCCGGGCGAAGGAGGAGATCCTCGACCTGTACCTCAACACCATCTACTTCGGCCGCGACACGTCCGGTGTGGAGGCCGCGGCCCGCGCCTACTTCGACAAGGACGTCTGGCAGCTGAACGTCGCGGAGTGCGCGCTGCTGGCCGCGATGATCCAGCGCCCGGTGTACTTCAAGACGCAGGGGAAGGACGCGCGGGCGCGGGCCCTGCGCGACCGCTGGCGGTACGTCCTGGACGGCATGGTCGCCATGGGCAGGCTGAGCCGTGCGGAAGCCGCCCGGCAGCGCTTTCCCAGTACGCAGGACAAGTGGCGCGCCGTGGAGGTGTCGGGCCAGGCGCTGATGGTCAAGCAGCGGGTGCTGACCGAGCTGGAGGCCGCGGGGATCCGCCCGGAGGACGTCGTGAACGGGCGGCTGAAGGTCTACACGGGCCTCGACCGGAAGTGGATGGCCTACGCCGAGCACGCCATGCGAACGGTGCGCGAGCCGGAATGGCCGGCCGAGACGCGCGGCGGTCTCATCGCGGTGGACCCGCGCGACGGCGCGGTCCGGGCCTTCTACGGCGGCGACACCGCACGCAGCCAGTACGACTCCGTGTTCAACCCGGTGGCGCAGGCCGGGTCCACGTTCAAGGCGTACGTGCTGGCCGCCGCGCTCCGCCGCGGGTTCACGGTCCGGTCGCTGGTGAACGCGCGTTCGCCGCAGAAGTTCGCGCCGGACGGCAGCCCCACGCCGATGACCGCGCCGGGCTACCGCGTCGACAACGACGAGGCGATCGGCTCGCTCGGCACCGTCGACCTCGTCAAGGCGACGGCGCTGTCGGTGAACACGGGCTACATCAAGCTGGCGTTCGTGGCGGGGATACCGAACGTGCTGCGGACGGCGCAGGACTTCGGCGTCCCGGCGGCGGCGCTGAAGCCCTTCAAGGGGCAGGCCGGCGTCGCGCTCGGCATCCCCGACGTGTCCGCCGTGGACCAGGCGGCCGGGTACGCGGCGTTCGCCAACGGCGGCACGGCGGTCGTCCCGCACCTGGTCACCAAGGTCGTCGACGCGCACGGCCGGCGGATTCGGCTGCCGTGGGAGCGGCGGCCGCGCCGCCGGGTGCTCGGCGCGGAGCAGGTCGCGCAGGCGACCTACGCGTTGCGGGCCACGGTGACCTCGGGCACGGGCCGGCAGGCCGCCCTGCCGGATCGGCCGGTGGCGGGCAAGACCGGGACGACCGAGCACAACCACGCGGCCTGGTTCGTCGGGTATGTCCCGCAGCTGTCGACGGCCGTGGTGATGGCCAACACCAAGCATGCCCCGCTCAAGGACCTGCCCGGCTTCAAGGGGACGGTCGCCGGGGAGAACCTGCCCACCAGGGCCTGGCACGCCTTCATGGAGAAGGTCACGCGCGACATGGAGGTCGAGCAGTTCCCCCTTCCCGCGTTCACTGGCATCACGGCGAACTGGGACGACTCAGAGGCGAAGGACAAGGGCCAGGGGACCGACGGGTCCGGCGTACAACCCGGCACCCCTGGCAGCACGCCCAGCTCGGAACCCCGGAAGGTCGCCAAGAAGAAGCGGGAGGAGGGGATCCCGCGCCCGCAGGGCGACACTCCCCTGGAGAAGTGGTGTCAGAAGCCGGGCAACGAGACCCACAGAGCCTGCACCGCGGCCCGCTGAGGCCCCGGGGACCCGGCCGGCTCCCGCCCGTCATGACGTGAACGGGACGGCGGAGCGGGTCGACAGGGCGGCGGGGAGCCGTTAACGTCGCACCTCCGAACGCGAGCAGGCGGCCGGTGACGACCCGGCCGCCATGGCGACCACGTCGGGGGGCCTGGTCAGGTGCGTGTTTCACGTCCGCTCGCGCTCGCCGCCGCGGTGGCGTTCGCCGTCCCGGCGGCGGGCTGCGGCGGCGGGACAGGGAAGGGCGGGCCCGCGTCGCCCGCCCCTTCCGGCACGCCCGGCGGGCCCCGCTCCCCCGGCGCGCGGCCCCCCGCCGGGGGCGGGGCGCCCGATGCCTGGGTCACCGGTTACGTCGCCCGCATGAGCCTCGCCGAGAAGGTCGGCCAGCTCTTCGTCCCCACGTTCTCCAGCCGCGCCGACGCCATCGCGGCCATCCGGCGCTACCACGTCGGCGGGCTGATCTACTTCCCCGGCAACATGACCTCGCCGCGCGCGACCGCCGCGCAGTCCAACGCGCTGCAGAAGGCGTCGAAGGTGCCCCTCCTGCTGGGCGTGGACGAGGAGCAGGGCCTCGTGTCACGAACGCCGTTCATCACGCGCTTCCCCGGCAACATGGCGCTCGGCGCGACCGGCCGTCCCGCCGACGCGCGGGCCGCCGCGCAGGTCACCGGCGCCGAGCTGCGCGCGGTCGGCATCAACCAGGACTTCGCCCCCGTCGCCGACGTCAACGTGAACCCGCGCAACCCGGTCATCGGCACCCGATCGTTCGGCGCCGACCCGGCGCGGGTGTCGGCCATGCTCGCCGAGGCGATCCGCGGCTACCAGGCCGCCGGGGTCGCCGCCACCGCCAAGCACTTCCCCGGGCACGGCGACACCGCCACCGACAGCCACACCGGACTGCCCGTGATCACGCACTCCCGGCGGACGTGGGAGCGGCTCGACGCGCCCCCGTTCCGGGCGGCGGTCGCGGCCGGCGTCGACATGATCATGACGGCGCACATCGTCGTCCCCGGACTCGACCGCTCCGGTGGGCCGTCCACCCTCTCCCGGACGGTCCTGACCGGGCTGCTGCGCGGCGCGCTCGGCTACCGGGGCGTCATCGTGACCGACTCGCTGGAGATGGCGGGCGCCCGACGCCGGTTCGGCGACGCGGAGGTTCCGGTGCGGGCGATCGCCGCGGGCGCCGACCAGCTGCTCATGCCGCCGAGCCTCCCCCGCGCCTACGCCGCGGTCCTCGCCGCCGTCCGGACGGGGCGGATCCCGGTCCGCCGCCTGGACGAGTCGGTCGCCCGCGTCATCCTGCTCAAGCAGCGGCGCGGCCTGTTCCGCGGCACGGCCGTCGACCCGGTCAAGGCCGGCGCCGCCGTCGGCGCCCCCGCCCACCGGGCCGCCGCCCGGCAGGTCGCCGAGCACGCGATCACGCTCGTCCGCAACGACCGCGGGCTGCTGCCGCTCAGGGGCCGCAAGGTCGGCGTCACGGGACCGCGAGCCGACGCGCTCGGCGCCGCGCTCCGCGGTCAGGGCGTGCGTGTGACCACCCCGTCCGCCGCGGACGTCACCGTGCTGACCACGCTGAACGCCGGCCCCGCCACGGCCGCCCGGGTGCGGGCGCTCGGCGCCGCGCCCGTGGTCGTGGCCGCGCTGGGCCGCCCCTACGACCTCGACCACGCCGAAGGCGCCGCGGCGGCGCTGGCCGCCTACTCCTCCGGCCCGGCCGCGATCAACGCTCTGGCCAGGGTCCTCACGGGCGCGGTGAAACCCTCGGGGCACCTTCCGGTCCCCGCCGCGGGCAAGCGTGTCGGGCACGGCCTGACCTACTGACCGTCCCGCCCGCCGCGGCGCTCCCGAAGGCGGGACGCGCCCTTGCCCGAAGGGCCCGTCCCAGACCCGCGGATCGATGGACGAGAGCGGCCGCGACCTGGGAAAATCGGCGCGCCTTCGCGCCCCCAGGAGGTCCCCGTGCCGCTCCGCCCGCTCGCCGCCGTGCTGGCCTTCCTGCCCGCCCTGCTCCTGCCCGCGGCGAGCGCGTGCGGCCGCGAACGCGAGATCGTCATGCCGCCGCTCACGCCGGAGCCGGGCGACTCACGGCTCGCGGACGCACCCGGACCGGGGAGCCCGTCCAGTGGAAGCCGCGCCGCCGGGAAGGGGAGCCTGCCCGCGCGGCTGGTGCTCTACCGGTACCTGCGCGGGGTCGCCGCCGGGGACGTCCGGGCCTGCGCCCACCTCGCGCCCGCCTACGAGCGGGCCGTCTTCGGCGGACCCGGCCGCTGCCGGGCGGGCCTGCC
>NZ_CAACVB010000414.1 GCF_900659635.1 Actinomadura roseirufa
AACCACAACAACGACCAGTAACAGACAGCAACGACCAACAACATCAAGGGGTCAACTTTCACACGTCCCCAGGGGGTCAGAATTCAGCCGCCGTTGACAGGGCCCTGGCCTGCCGGCAGCAATACCACCCCCCATCACCGCCTCCACAACCAAAGCGAAGAGCCATTAGCCTCCAGTCAGCGCCCTCGGAACATCACACCGCGTCGCACCCAACTACGACTGCCAGTGGGTACCGCTCGGGCCCGGTTGCAGGCGCCAGCCTGCTCCACGGCTCAGCGGGCCAACTCCAACTGTCCACGGGGGGGTTCTGCGTTTGGCGGACCACCGGGAACTTCCTGGCTGCGCATGGTGTGTGTCGTAGCGACTCACACCTCGCCGGGAGGTCCTCCCTTTACGCGAAACCGTCAACCCGTGTGGTGGGTTACGGATGTCCATGGTCAGCACAGCACGGCTGCGAAGACGCGATCTCTTCGGTCAGCGATCGCCACAGGACGTCCTCACCGTGGCCCTTACGTGTTCATGTCAGTGGCCCGAATGCCCCCGGCCCGATGACGGCACCGCCACCCTCGCCGCCACCGGCCGACACCGCCACGACGGAAACCCCATCTCCCCCATCCGGCGACCGTCCCGGGCGTCTCGCGCACCGCACCCCACCTGTTCCCATCGGCGGGCCCGCTCGGGCTCGACTTGCTGACAGCGCGGTCACCTCAGCGGCATCGCCATCGCCACGTTCATTGGCAAGACGTTCTCTCCCAATTGGCGACCTTGTACGACAACGAAGCGCGCCTGCGCCGTGCCGTCCTCCGCCGTGCCGTCCTGCGCCGTGCCGCTTGCCCAAGGGGACACCCGGCGTTCTGCTCGTCGGCCCGACAGCCGGTCTTCGTCGCCCACGAGTGCAACCGGGTCCGGCGGGCCGTGGCCGGACGAACACCGTCCCACCCAGTGGGATGGTGGCTAATTCCCAGCTGTGAGCTGCGGATACACTAATGATCATGGGCTTCCACCATGGAAGAGTGGAGCCGATCCCGAGAAAGGACGCGCGCGGATGGCCCTGGCCCGGCAGATATGGCATCAGCTCGAACCCGTCCACGCCCTCTTCTGGTACTCGCCCGAGGTGTACGCCGAAGCCGAGGCCCTCGGCTTCGAGGTCGACACCCGCTGGCCGAGCTACTTCGCCTGGCGCTCCGCCCCCTTCGGCGCCGTGGGCCCCGAGCTCGTGACCTCCGCGTTCTACAGCTTCAGCCCCCGGATGGTCGCCGAGCACATCCCCGCCGCCTGGGCCGTCGCCGCCCCCGAGGATGTCCTGGCCGCCCGAACCCGCGCCGTCGACCGCCTCTACCGCACCCTCATCGGCGACGACGTCGACTCCCCGGGCCTCGCCGAGGCGGCCGAGCTGGTGCGCGTCGCCGCCCTCACCGCCAACAACGCGGGCCGTCCGCTGGCCGCCGCCAACGCCGACCTCCCCTGGCCGGACGCCCCTCATCTGGTGCTCTGGCACGCCATCAACATCCTGCGCGAGCACCGCGGCGACGGCCACGTGGCCGCGCTTCTCACCGCCGGACTCGACCCCACCGAGTCCCTGGTCTCCTTCGCCGCGATCGGTGCCGCGTCCCCCGTGACCTTCGAGAGCCGCGGCTGGACGCCCGCCGAGTGGGCCGCCGCCGAGGACCGCCTCAAGTCACGCGGCCTGCTCACTCCCGAAGGCGCCGCCACCGACGCGTGCCGGGAACTCCGCGATGACGTCGAGCGCGCCACCGACGGCCTGGCCGCCGCCCCCTGGGAGGACCTGGGCCCGGAGAAGTCCGCCCGGCTCACTGAACTGATCATGCCGCTGCTGGTCAAAGCCCTGGAGGCCGGCCTGTTCCCCGCCGAAACGACCCTGGGCATCGGCAAGATCCCCAACCCGGCGCCGAAGCCCTGACTTCGCTCTGCCATGGCGAAAGGGACCTCTCGGCCCGGCGTTACACGCCGGCACCTCCCCGACGCCCCGCTTTGACCGCGTCCAGGAACGCGGCGAACTCCCCCGTCCCCAGGACGAGATACGTGCCGTCGGGGTCCTTGGAATCCCGGACCCCGACGCCGGAGCCCAGACGCCCCAATTCGACACAGTGCTCGTCCGACACACCGCCACTGCGGGCGCTCTTGCGCCACCGCACCTTCATGCGTACCACTCCAGGTACTGCTCGACGAGAGCGCGCGAAGTGTCCTCCGAAAGGGCCTTTGCGCCAATATGTTCAAACTTAGTCCAGAACTCGCGGACTTCCCCCGGGGCCTCGATCAGCCGCCCGCCGTTCTGTGCACCCGCGTACACGACATCCCGCCCGTCCAGGCTGATGACCTGGAAAGGTCCGTCGAAACCGCGGTGCGCGCCCGCCGAGGGCTGGACGAACCGAACGATGATATTCGGGAGATCCATCACCCGCCGCAGATACGACAGCTGCTCCCGCATGACCTCCTGCCCGCCCACGCGATACGACAGAACGCCCTCGTCCATGATCACCCAGAAGAAGGCCCGCCTCTCCCGGTCGAGGAGCGCCCGCTGCCGTGCCAGACGCCTGGCGACGATCCCCTCGACGTCCTCCACCGTGGCGGCCTCCACCAGAGCCCGCGTGTACTCCTCGGTCTGGAACTGCCTCGGGATGGCGTGACCGTGATAGCTACGGATGGCGAGCGCGCGCTCCTCATACCTGATCAGCTGCTGCCCCCAGTCGGGATCATGCGCCATCCGCGCGAACCACAACAGGAGCTGCAATAGCCGTCCGGTACCGTACTTCGCGTCGAGCTTCGCCAACTGCTCCTCGTGGGGCCGCTGCCGACCCGCCTCCATGTTGGAAACAGTCGACCGCGCCGCGCCGATGATCTGCCCGCACTGGGTGAGCGAGAGACCGTCCCTCTCACGCAGGAACCGCAGGTAGAAGGCCAGGAAATGCCACATCGACAGCGTGGGGTCAAGCGGGTCGCGGACGATGACGGGCACCGCTCCTCCTGTTTGAGAATGTTTCAAGTCAGCGTAACGGTAGAACGTCCGGATGATCCTTAGCACGGAATTCCGAAATCACGCCCACGACCGGACACCCACCCCCACCACGATCAACCCTACGATCTTCCGCCCGACCGGCAATGTCACCGCATCCAAGACACCCAATCAGAAGCCAGAGTCTCCTCCCCATCAAAGGCTTCGCCGTCGACATACGACGCCACCGTGGATCAAATGAACCCGAGACCGAAAACCCTTTGGACCCCCAGGACCAGATCGACCAAATTTACCCAGAAACCATCCGATTCGCACCACATGACCGCTATATAATTAGAAGTCATCTAATTTGGTGACTTGGCGATACCCGATCACCTTCGCGGTGATACCAAATCCAGGGCACACCGACGAAACTCCGGCGGGTAAGGCTTGGGCACCAGAACGATCTCCTTCACAAGATCGCCGAACCCTACCTCTCTCAACAACCGTGCCCGTCAAACGGGGGCAACATCACTCTGCGGTGAGGGCGATCAAGTGCTGATCACAGAGGACGGTGCAACATGTGGAGGCCGACGTAGCCCTTTTCTGGGTGATGGAAGCCCTCCGGCACGGTACCCAGGATCGAGAAACCGAGGGACTCATACAGCCGGACAGCGTGCACGTTCGTCTCGACAACGGCGTTGAACACCATTGCCCGAAAGCCGGCCGCGCGCGCCCAGGTCAGCGAGTCCTCGCACAAGGCCCGCCCGACCCCTCGCCCGTGGTGTGCGGGGTCGACCATGTAGCTGGCGCTGGCGACGTGCGAACCGTTACCGGGGCGGTTGGCGTACATGTTCGCCGTGCCGAGCACCGCGCCGGTGTCGTCGACGGCGACAACCACACGCCCCGGAGGAGGGACGAGCCACATGTCACGCCCCTGCTCCTCATCGAGGTCGAGTGGGTAGGGGAACGTTTCTCCTGCGGCGACGATCTGGTGGAGGAACGGCCAGATGGCGGGCCAGTCTTCGTTAGTCGCATTCCTGATCAGCACATGTCGAGGTTTCAGGTGGGGCCGGGTGAACGCAAGCCATTTTCCGGGTGTGGTTCCGTCGGGGTCGCAGTGGTGGGCTTGTCGAGGGGGCTGGCCGGGGTGGTGTCCCTTCACGACCAGAGGGCTTCTTGCTGATCAAACACAGGCCGGTCAGGTGTCATCAAGAACATGGCCACGTACACCAAGCCCTGCCGACTTGAGGCACCGACCAGGTCATCACCATCCTGGAAGTCGGCGCTACCGGGTTCGTCCGCCGTCCTGAACAGATCGACATGACCATGCGTTACCTCAGGGGCCCGCGCCGTGTTCTCCGCTGCGACCGGCCTCGCAGGCCGGGTGGCCGGTCGCGGCCGACGTCATCGAAGAGGCCGCTCGCCATATCCTGGCCAAGGGACTCAGCATCGGCGCGCCCGCTGGGGCCTGGCTGAAGCCGAGGCCGGAGGCGTCCTGAAACTGCGTACCGTGGTCGCCCGCGAGAGCTTTCCTGATTGTTCGTGGTTCCACGTCCCACGCGACCAGCACCTGGTTTACCACGCTCGCGGGCTCTGAGAAGAACAAGCTCACGGCCTGATCAATTCGCTCCCTCAAGAGGAACTGTCTTTTCGCGGATCGTGGTGCAGCGGTGGCGGGATCGGCGCCTCACGAGGCGGGCGTCACCACATCCCTCAAATCGTGCTGCAGTTGGATCATGCCTGCGGAAGGGGGCAGTCACTCCGGGCTGGTGGAGCAGGATCCCGACCGTCAAAGGTGAGGATGCGAACGGAATGGGGACCCTCTGTCCGGCCGTGAAACCGGGGTCTGTCTTGTTCTGGGGTGGGGCCACCGCCCGTCACGAGTGATGACGGGGTGGTGTCTGGCATCAGGCGGCGTCTTGGCTGGTGGTTTGCACCTCTTGGCTGTGGGGCTGGTCGTGTGTCGTCTGCCAGTGGTTTTGATCTTCTGTGTTTGTTGGTGGCC
>NZ_CAACVB010000415.1 GCF_900659635.1 Actinomadura roseirufa
TTTTTTTTTTAATGATACGGCGACCACCGAGATCTACACTCTTTCCCTACACGACGCTCTTCCGATCTAGGGCGGCCGCCGGGCGCTCCGGCGCGCCCTGCGCGACCGGGTCCCGCTGCTGGACCTGGCCGTCGACGCCGCGATGGCGCGGGCGGGCGGCGCGCTCACCACCAACGAGGCCCGGCTCGCCGCCGTCCGCGCGGCGTGCGCGGCGGTCATCGCCCGGCCGTCCGAGGCCGCCCGGCAGGCCGTCCGGGCGGCGGACCGCACCGGCGTGCCGCTGGATCTGGTCACCGCGCTGCTCGTCGAGGCCGCCGAGCGCGCAGCCCCTGCCGCCCGCCCCTGACGCCGCCCACCGGCCGATCAGGACCGGCCGAGGCCCTCGGACAGGATCGTCGCGGTCCGCGCCACCGCGCCGTCGTCGGCGCCGCCGCCCGAGCGCCGGTTCGTCAGCACGACGAAGACCAGCGGTGCCCCGGACGGCGGCCAGGCCACGGCGACGTCGTTCGCGAGCCCCGCGGAATCGTTGGTACCGGTCTTGTCGCCGACGGTCCAATCCTTCGGCAGCCCGGCGCGGATGCGCGCGGCCCCGGTCTCGCTGTCCTTCAGCCATCCGGTCAACCGCGCCCGGTCGGCCGGGTCGAGGGCCGGCCCGACGGCCAGATCGCGCAGGTCGCGCGCCCACACGCGGGGCGCGGTCGTGTCGCGCCGCTCGCCGGGCGCCCAGATGTTCAGGTCGGTCTCCCAGCGGTCGGCCCGGCTGATCCGGTCGCCGAGCGAGCGAAGGAACGCGGTGTGCCCGGCGGGCCCGCCGATCTGCCGCAGCACCAGGTTCCCGGCGGTGTTGTCGCTGACGGTGATCGCCGCGTCGCACAGCTCGGCGACGGTCATCCCCGTCGCCACGTGCTCCTTCGTGACCGGCGAGTGCTCCACCAAATCGGCCTCGGTGTAGTGGACGACCCGGTCCATCAGCCCCGGGTCGGTCCGGCGGGCCTTCCGCAGGACCGCCGCCGACGCCATCGCCTTGAACGTGGACAGGAACGCGAAGCGCTCGTCCGCGCGGTAGCCCAGGAAACGGCCGGTGCCGGTGTCGATCGCGTAGGCGCCGATTCGCGTGCCGCGCGCCTTCTCCAGGGCGCGAAGCCGCCGGCCGACGGTGCCCTGGGACGCGGCGGGAGCGGGAGCGGGAGTCGCGGGAGCGGCGAGCGGCGCCGTGGCGCCGCGCGGCGCCGCGCGTCCGGCCTCCGCGGCGAAGCCGGTGCCGCAGCCGGCCGCGGAGGCGAGGGCGGACAGGGCGAGAGCGGCGGAGCCGGGTGCGGTCCGCCACCGGGAGGGATGAGATCGCATGCGGCCGAGGAGATCAGAGCACGAGGCCCATGTCCAACGGCCGGTCCGGTCCCTCACAGCCAGTCGCGCAGCTTGAAGATCACGTAGAGCGCGACGCTACACACCACGATCAGCGCCGTGCTGACGATGAACCCCGCGTGGTGCTGTGCCCCCGGATACGGCACGTTCTGCCCGTAGAAGCCGGTCACCGCCGTCGGCACGGCGATGATCGCCGCCCAGCTCGTGACCTTCTTCATCACCTCGTTCATCTTGTTGCCCTGCAGCGCGAGCCTGGTGTCCAGCAGGTTCGCGACGAGGTCGCGCAGCCCGTCGGTCCACTCGCCGACGCGCAGCGTGTGGTCGTAGACGTCCTGGAAGTACGGCGCCATCGCCGGCGAGACGATCCGCAGGTCACGCCGCAGCAGCGTGTTGACGACCTCGCGCATCGGCAGCGCCACCCGGCGCAGCGCGACCAGGTTCTTGCGCAGCCGGAAGCTGCGCTCCTGGATCTGCCGGACCGGGAACTTGTCGTCGAAGACCAGCTCCTCCACCGCGTCGGCCTCGTCGTCCAGCGCCTGGACGCCCTCCATCTGCAGGTCCACCACCATGTCCAGCAGCTCGTACAGCAGGTAGCCGGGCCCGCCCTCGGCGACGTCGCCGTCCGGGCTCTCGTCCCAGCGGCGGAGCAGCTCGTCGACGTCGATCCCGTGGTTCTGCCGGACGGTGACCAGGGCGCGCGGCGTCACGAACGCCGAGATCTCGTGCAGGGTGAGCTCGCCCTCGGTCATCTCGGGCACGTACGCGTTGAGGAACGCGTAGCCGTCGTAGCGGTCGAGCTTGGCGCGCTCATGCCGGGAGACGGCGTCCTCCACCGCGACGGGGTCCAGGCTCAGCTCCTCGCCGATCACCCGCAGGTCCTCGGTGCGCGGCGAGCACAGGTCGAGCCACACGACGGTGTCGGGCCGCTCCAGCCAGTCGCTCACCTCCGCGACCGGGAAGCCCTCCGCCTCCACCTTGCCGTGGAGCCAGGCGCGCGTCCGCGGCGGAGAGGTACCGATGCGGTTCGCGGGGTGGGTCTGCGTGTCGGTTTCCGAGGGGTGTGCTGCCATGCGCCCCCTTATACCCCGCCAACCGGGGGATCACCTGCCCGGACGGGCCGGACCGGTCGATCCCCGCACGACCAGCCGGCCGGGCAGGACGCGGGAGACCGGGCGGTGCCCGCTCAGCAGCTCCAGCAGCGCCGTCATGCCCTGGGCGCCCAGCTCCTCGGCGGGCAGCCGGACCGTCGTCAGCTCCGGTTCCAGCGCGGTCGCGAGCAGCACGTCGTCGAAACCGGTGACCGACAGCTCGGACGGGACGTCCAGCCCGAGCGCCCGCGCCGCCTTGTAGGCGCCGGCGGCGAGCAGGTCGTCGTCGCACACCAGCGCGGTCGGCGGGTCGGGCCGGGTCAGCAGCCGGGCCGCCGCGTCCCGGGCCGAGCCGACCTCGATCGCCGCCGTCGCGCGGGTCAGCGCGCCGCCCGGCAGCGCCTCGACCGCCGCGGCCAGCGCCCGCGCGCGGGCCCGGAACGTCCACTGGTCGGGCGCCGCCGCGACGTGCCCGACGCGGCGGTGGCCGAGCGCCGCGAGATGCGCGACGATCGCCCGCATGCCGTCCGCGACGCCGAACGCCACCGTCGGCGCCGTCCCGGCCGGGTCGCTGTCCAGCATCACCGCGGGCGTGCCGCGGAACTCGGCCAGCGTCGCCGGCTCCATCGAGGACGCGAGGACGCCGTCGATCGCCTCGTGCGGCGCGGCGAACGGGCTGTCGGCGGGGCCCGCGTCGTCCGGCCACACGTACGCCACGACCCCGAAGCCGTGCCGCGCGGCCTCCCGCACGGCGCCGGTGTAGACCGGGCCGAAGAACGGGGCGGTCAGCGTCGGCACCATCAGCAGGACCGTCCGGGTCGTGCCGAGCCGCAGGTTCCGCGCCGCCGGGTTCGGCCGGTAGCCGAGCCGCTCGGCGGCCTCGTGGACGGTCCGGGCGGTCGCGGGGGAGACCCGGCCGGACCATTTCCCGCCCAGCACGAGCGAGACCGTCGACTGCGAGACCCCGGCCTCGTGGGCCACGTCCTTGCTGGTGGGACGGCTGGTCGCCGGCACCCGGGCCTCCCTGCGGACACGTGCGCGGAAAAACAGACTAGAACGCCGGGCCTCTCGGGTGGTACGTATGATGCGTCGAGTAATACGTATGACTCGTCGATGTGACCCCTCGATCCCTCACCCCCGGGGAAGCGAATGCGCGCCTACGTCGAGTTCCTGCGGCGCCCCCACGCCGGACGGCTCCTCGGCGGCACCCTGCTGGGCCGGCTGCCCAACGGCATGGGAATGCTCGCCGTCGTCCTGCACGTGCGCGCCGACGGAGGCGGCTACCCGCTCGCCGGGGCCCTCGCCGCGCTCTTCGGCCTGTCGATGGCCACCGGCCAGCCCGTCCTCGGCCGCGCCATGGACCGGCTCGGCCAGCCCCGCGTCCTGCTGCCCGCCGCCCTCGCCTCGGCCGCCGGGTTCGGCGCGCTCGCCGCCGTCGGCGCCCGGCCGCTGCCGCTCGCCGTCGCCGCGGTGCTCCTCGCCGGATTCGCCACGCCGCCGCTCGAGGCCGGGCTGCGGGCCCTGTGGCCGGACGTCCTGGACGGCCCCGCCCAGGTCGAGGCCGCCTACGCGCTGGACGCCGCCGCCCAGGAGATCCTGTTCACCGTCGGGCCGCTGCTCGTCGTCGCCTCGGCGGAGCTCGGCACCGAGACCGCGCTGCTGCTCACCGGCGCGCTCGGCATCGCCGGGACCCTCGTCGTCGCGCTGTCCGGCCCGTCCCGGCGCTGGAGGGGGGCACCGCGCGCCGCCGACTGGGCGGGGCCGCTGCGCTCACCCGGCCTGCGGGTGCTGCTGGCCGCGCTCGCCTGCGCCGGGATCGCGCTCGGCGTGTACACGGTCGCCGTCGTCGCCTACGCCGAGCGGCTCGGCTCGGACGTCGCGTCCGGGCTGCTGCTGGCCGTCATGTCCGCCGGTGCCCTCGCGGGCGGCCTGGTCTACGGCGCCCGGCCCCGCGCCGGGGAGCCGCACCGGCGGCTGCCCCGGCTGCTGGCCGCGCTCGCCGCCGGGTACGTCCCGCTCGTCCTCGCGCCGGGCCTGGCCGCCATGTCGGTGCTGGCCTTCCTCAGCGGCATCTTCCTCGCGCCCGCCCTGGCCTGCAGCTTCACGCTCGTCGACCGGCTCGCGCCGAGCGGCACCGTGACCGAGGCGTTCGCCTGGGTGGTGGCGGCCGTCGGCGCGGGCGCCTCGCTCGGCTCCGCCGTCTCCGGCGTCGGCCAGGACCTCGCCGGGGTCCCCGGCGCCTTCGCCGGCGCGGCCGGCGGCGGCCTGCTGGCCCTGCTGCTGTGCCTGGCGGGGGGCCGCGCCCTGCGGCCCGCCCCCGCTCAGATCCAGGAGCCGAACCACATCCGCTCGTGCCAGTCGTCGTAGGTGAGGGTCTGCGCGGCGAGGATCGGATAGAAGTAGGCGAAGTTCGCCAGCACCACCAGCATGAACGCGCCCGCGACGGCCGCGCCGACGACCCGGCGCGTCCCGGCGACGGGGGCCGGCGGCCGGGGCGCGGCGGAGGCC
>NZ_CAACVB010000416.1 GCF_900659635.1 Actinomadura roseirufa
GGTGCCGGGCGGCGGCGTGCGGATCGCGGCCGGAGGCCAGGCACGCCGCGGCCTCCGCCACCGCGTGCAGCACGTCACCGCCCGCCCGGCGGTCCGGGACGCGCGGGCGCCGCGGCATGACCGCCCTCAGCACGACGTCCACCGCGGCGAGACCGCACAGGCAGACGAGCAGCGCGGCTTGCACTGTGGCTTGCATGCCGACATGACATCCATGCGTCCCATGGCCTTCAAGGGGTCAGTGCGCCATCTGGCACGTTGGGCACAACTTGCGACATCCCACGACAACCGTTATTTCTCAAACGGCGTGTACTCGTTCCAGAACCCGCAGTGGTGCTGCCGGGAGATCTCCCTCGTCAGTTCGCTGTCCCCCGCGGGGACGAGCGACATCACGTCCGGCGCGGTACGGGTGAACCGGGGCCAGAACGGGGTGCCCTCCACGGTCGGGTCGCCGGTGCGGGCGAAGCCGGTCCACTCCGAGGTCAACTGCTCGCCGAACGCCTTCTGGTTGGCCGTGAGTTCCGCGCCGCCGGGGAACGGGGAAAGGAACGGGCTCTCACTGATGTGGTAGGAGCCGTTCGGCTTCGTCTTGTCCAGGAAGAAAAGCGGCGGGGCGTCGGCGTTGTCGGTCTGGTAGGCGAACACCTTGATCTTGTGCGCCAGCCGTTCGTCGTTGAGGAGCGCCGGGCACACCGAGTTCGAGTCGGCCACGATGGTCCGGTAGGCGATGAACGCCGACGGCGCCGGGAAGCGCTCCAGCGGGTAGAGCTTGAACACCTGGTCGGCGATCTTCGGGTACTGCTGCCGGACGAACGCCTCGTACTCGGCCGTCGTGTTGGCGGATCTGAGCTGGGTCTCGTCCCGGTCGACGCCGTGCATCAGGGACACGTTGTTGACCTTCCCGGTGGCGAACGCCTCGCCGGGCGACATGGTCAGGATCTTGCCGTCGACGACCGGGCCGAGCGTCCCCTTGTCCGCCCCCATGCCGTCCCCGGCCTGGTCGAGGAGCTTCTTCACCGGGACGGCCTGCAGGCACGCGCCCACGTCGCCGCCCGTACAGCCGACGGCCGCCGCGAACCGCGCGCCGGCCGCCTGCGCCTCGGCCTCGGTCGGCAGTTTCGCCTTGCAGTCCTGCGCCTGCCACGTCGTGTCGGTGCCGAGCAGGGAGTTGTACTCGCCGCTCTGCGCGATGCCCTTATGGAAAAGACCCCGCGCCGTCGGCGACGCGGTCTGCGCGCACACGCTCGATCCGCCCGCGGACGCACCGAAAATGGTCACGTTCTTCGGGTCGCCGCCGAATTTGGCGATATTGCTCTGTACCCAGCGAAGCGACGCCTGCTGATCCTGGAGCGCATAGTTCCCGGCGTTCTTCCCGAACGCCGCGTGCGTCATGAAACCAAAGATTCCGAGGCGGTACTGGACCCCCACATGAATGACGCCGCCGCTCTTGACCAGATGCGTGCCGTCCGAGGGGCCGCCGAGCCGGAAACCGCCGCCGTGGAACTCCACCATCACCGGCAGCGGCTTGTCGGTCTTCTCCGGGGTGACGATGTTCAGCCGCAGGCAGTCCTCGTTCTCCGAGGGCGGGCCGAGGAAGGCCGGCTGCGGGCAGGAGGCGCCGCGCTGCGTCGCCTCCAGCGTCGTCGTCCACCCGGGGTGGGGCTCGGTCGGCTGCCAGCGCAGCTTCCCGACGGGCGGCGCCGCGTACGGCACACCGAGCCAGGACCGGACGCCGTCGGCCACCGTCCCGCAGACCGGGCCCCGATCGGTCTGCACGAGCGTGCCGTCCGTGCACGCGGGCGCGGCCGCGGGCTTGCGCACCGCCCCGTCCGCCGGGCCCTGGAGCCCGAACGCCACCATCGCCGCGCCGAGCGACGCGACCGCCGCCACCGCGAACCGTCGTTTTCTCGCCGTCATGCTGAACGCCCTCCACGAGCCGGGGACAGGAGGCTCGACGGTAAAGCCGGCGTCCGTCCCGTCCCATCCCCATCGGGGGCATATGCGGAGAGCGGCGCCGCCCCGTCGACGACCGGCCCCGCCCGGCCGCCGAGCGGCGGTGCGCGCGCGGGGGCGAATCCCACGATGTGGTCGGGCGCGGCGGGGTCAGCCCCGGCAGGAGTAGGAGAACGTCGTCGTCTTCTGCGTCCCGGCCCCGTTCAGCACCAGCAGCGTCGCCGAGAACTTCCGTTTTCCGGGGCCGCTGACGTGCCAGAGGAGGTGTACGTCCGTCTCTTTTGTTCCCTTTTGGACGGTTTGCCGAAGCCGCTGTCCGGGCGATCGCTGGTCGCTGCGCTTCCACTGGTAGTCGATCTCGCCGGGCGACCCGTCCGTGGTCACGGTCCCGGTCAGGTCGATGTCGGCGTCGCACCCGTACCGGGACTTGGCCGTGTGCACCGACACGCCGGTCACCTTCAGGGAGCCCTGGCCCCGCAGGTACAGCGCGACCAGGACACCGCACACCGCCACCACGGCCAGCAGGGCCACCGCCCGCGCCAGCCGGCGCCCCCGCTTCGGCCCGGGGGCCGTGTAGACGGGCTGCCACTCCGACACCGACGTCTCGTCCGAGCGGGTCTCCTTCGGGCCGGCGGCGGGCGGCGGCGCGGGCATGGGCGTGGGGGTCGGGGTGGGCTGGGTGAACGAGCCGGTCGTGAGGTCCATGCGGGTGCGGCCGTCGACGCCCCGGTCAGCGGGCGCCGGCGCCGCGTCCGGAACCGGCGGGGCGGCCGCGGCGAGCATCTCCGCCGGCGCCACGCCGAGCATCTCCAGCAGCGCGGACGGGCCGGGACGCTTCTTCGGGTCCTTCGTCAGCGCGGCCGCGACCGCGCGGCGCAGCCGCCCCGTCAGCCCGTCCAGGTTCGGCTCACCGCGCAGGATCGCGGCGGCCGTCTCGGGGACCGACTCCCCGGGGAACGGACGGCGCCCGGTGGCGGCGAACACCATGACGCCGCCCCAGGCGAACACGTCCGAGGCGGGCCCCGGACGGCCGCGCACCTGCTCGGGCGCCATGTACGCGGGCGTGCCGACGACCTGGTCGTCCGCCGTGATCCGGGTCGCGTCGAACGGCTTGGCCACGCCGAAGTCGATGACGCGCGGCCCCATCCGCGACAGCAGCACGTTCGCGGGCTTGAGGTCGCGGTGCGCGATGCCCGCGCCGTGGATGCCCACCAGGGCCGCCGCCATCGACACCGCGAGCTGGTCCAGCTCGCCGCCGCTCAGCGGGCCGGACCGCGCGACCGTCTCGCGCAGCGTCGGCGCGTCGACGTACTCGGTGACGAGGTAGGGCGCCTCCGCGTCGGGGTCGTGGTCGAGGACCTCGGCGGTGCAGAACCGCGGCACCCGGCGCGCGCTCGCCGCCTCGCGGCGGAACCGGGCCCGGAACTGCGGGTCGCGGGCCAGCTCCGGCCGCACCACCTTGATCGCGACCAGCCGCCCGGTCCGGTCCGCGCCGAGGAAGACGCTGCCCATGCCGCCCTCCCCGAGGAAGCCGAGCACCTCGTACGCGCCGATCCACCGCGGGTCGCCGGGCCGCGACGCCCGCGCGCGGGCCGGAAGCTCCTCAGCGTTCACCGTGCACCCTCCTCACCGCCCGGACCGCCGCCGGCCCGTGCCCGCCTCGCTCCGCCGTCACCGTCAGCCGGGCTCACCGTCGTTGGCGGGCACCCCCGCCCGCGGCGTCACGGGCACCGGCGACGGCCGCACCGGGAGCGCCGGGACGGCCCGCCTCGGCACGACGACGACCGGCCGCGGCGGAACCGGCGTGGCGGAGCGCGGCGGCCCGCCGATGACGGGTCCCTGGACCGCCGGGCCGGGCCGCTGGACCGAGGGGCCCGACCGCTGTGCCACCATTCCGCCCGGCCCGAGCCGCGAGTTGCCCTCAGGCGGCGGACCGCCCTGGGGCGGCGGCCCCGACGTGCCCGGCCCGGGGGTCGAGGGGTCGGGGGTCCCGGAACTCGGCGTCCCGGACCCCGGCTCCTCCGAACTGGGCGTGTCCGTCGGCGCGTCCGTGCTGGGCGTCTCCGTGCTGGGCGTCTCCGTGCTCGGGGTGTCCGTGCTGGGCGTGTCCGTGCTGGGGTCGGAAGTCTCCGGTGAGGGGGTATCGGTAGAGGGTTCGTCCGTGCCAGGGCCCTCGCAGTCGTCGCCCCTGCAGGGGCAGCCCTCGTCGGATTCGGAGCAGCCTTCGCCGCCGCAGCCGTCACCCTGGCAGGGGCAGTCCTCGCCGGTACACGGGCAGTCCTCGCCGGTGCAAGGACAGCCCTCGCCCGTGCAGGGGTCTTTGTCTCCGGGCGGGAAGGTGATGACCGGGTCCTTGATGACCGGGTCGCCGTTCTCGGTCTGCGGGTCTTCGGACGACCTCGGCCGCTTCGTCCCGCCGGTCCCGGGGTTCGCGCCGGGACCGGTGCGCCGCGGCACGTCCGCGCGCGGCCTCGCGACCGGGCCGGGTCCGGAGGAGGGCGGCGTGGACGGTCCGCTCCGCGCCCCCGCCTCCGGGACGGGCCCGGACGGGTCGTTCCCGACGGGCTTCTTGGCCGGCTTCTTGGCCGTGCCCGAGGTCCCGCTCCCGGACGCGGTGGGCGCCGGGGCCGCCGTGGGCTTGTCGGCGATGGGACCGATCGTGTTGGTGTGCTGCTCGTCGCCGCTGAAGACGAACGCGGCGCCGCCGGCGCCGATGAGCAGCAGCGCCGCGGCGGCGGCGAGCGACATCAGCCGCCGGTCCCGGCGGGGGCGCGCGATCCTGCGCCAGCGTCCGCCGCCCAGCGAGGTGGCCGCCAGCGTCGTGGCCCCGTTGGCGGTGGCCGCCTCCTCCGGGAACAGCGCCGCCAGCGCGAGCGCCAGGGCGGCGAGCGCGGCCCGGCCGCGCCGTTCCCAGAGATCGGAAGAGCGTCGTGTAGGGAAAGAGTGTAG
>NZ_CAACVB010000417.1 GCF_900659635.1 Actinomadura roseirufa
ACCGGCGAGCGGCCCGCCGCCGACCCCGCCGAGGCCGACGTCACCGCCCGCGTCGGCGCGGACTCGGTGCTCGCGCTCAGCGGCCGCGTCCTGCCCGCCGCAGACCGGCGCGTGCTGACCGCGTTCGCCTCGCAGGCCGGAGCCGTCCTGGAGTGGCGGCGGCTCGACGAGGAGGCCGCCCGCGCCCGCCGCCTCGCCGAGGGCGACCGGATCCGCACCGCCCTGCTCGCGGCGGTCTCGCACGACCTGCGCACCCCGCTCGCCTCCATCAAGGCCGGGGTGAGCAGCCTGCGCGCCACCGACGTCGAGTGGGACGCCGAGGACGAGGCGGAGCTGCTCGCCTCGGTCGAGGAGTCCGCAGACCGGCTGGACGGGCTGATCGGCAACCTCCTCGACATGAGCCGGCTCCGGACCGGGGTGGTGACCCCGCTGATCCGCCCCGTGTCACTGGAGGAGGTGCTCCCCAAGGCCCTGCTGAACGTCCCGGAGGGGCACGTCCGGCTGGACGTGCCCGAGACGCTCGCCCCGGTGCTGGCCGACGCGGGCCTGCTGGAGCGCGCCCTCGCCAACGTGATCGAGAACGCGGCCCGGTACGGCCCGCCGCCCGTCGTCGTCACCGCCTCCGAGCTGCGCCCCGGCCCCGGCCGCGGCCGCGCCGAGATCCACGTGATCGACCGCGGGCCCGGCGTGCCCGCCGCCGCGCGGGAGCGCATGTTCGCCCCCTTCCAGCGCCTCGGGGACGCGCCCCGCGGCACCGGCACCGGCCTCGGCCTGGCCGTGGCGCGCGGCTTCGTCGAGGCGATGGGCGGGACGCTGGTCCCCGAGGACACCCCCGGCGGCGGCCTGACCATGGTGATCGCGCTACCGTCCAGCGACGGGGACGCCGGCGGGACGGCCGCCGGCGCGGGGGAGGGGCGATGACGAGGGTCCTGGTCGTCGACGACGAGCCGCAGCTCGTCCGGGCGCTGCGCATCAACCTGCGCGCCCGCGGCTACGACGTGGACGCCGCGCCGGACGGGCGGAGCGCGCTCGACGTCGCCGCCCGGCGCCACCCCGACGTGATCGTCCTCGACCTCGGGCTGCCCGACATGGAGGGCGTCGAGGTCATCCGCGGCCTGCGCGGCTGGCTCAGCGCCCCGATCATCGTGCTGTCCGCGCGGCACGGGTCCGGCGACAAGGTCGAGGCCCTGGACGTCGGCGCCGACGACTACGTGACCAAGCCGTTCGGGATGGACGAGCTGCTGGCCCGGCTCCGCGCCGCCGTCCGCCGCGCCGCGCCCGCCGGGGAGGCCGCCGTCGTCCGGGCCGCCGGGTTCACCGTCGACCTCGCCGCCAAGAAGGCCGTCCGGGACGGCGGGACCGTGCGGCTGACCCCGACGGAATGGCACGTCCTGGAGGTGCTGGTCCGCAACGCGGGACGGCTCGTCAGCCAGCGGCAGCTCCTGCGCGAGGTCTGGGGCCCGTCCTACGAGACCGAGACCAACTACCTGCGCGTCTATCTCGCCCAGCTGCGCCGCAAGCTGGAGGACGACCCCGCCAGGCCGCGCCATCTGATCACCGAGCCGGGGATGGGCTACCGGTTCGAACCCTGATCGGCCCCGCGCCGGGCCGCCCGCGGCGAGGGCGTCGATTCGTCCCCGGGGCGACGGTCCGATTCACCCCGGGATGCCATACGCTTCCAACTATGGACGAGGTTTCGCCCGACACATCGTCGGCGACGGACTCCGGCGCCCCCGAGCGGAAGGGCGGCCTGCGGCGGTTCCTGCGGCGCATGGCCTCGAGCAAGGCCGAGCTGGAGGCCGAGGAACTACAGCGGACCACCGGCGACGAGGGAGCGACGCCGATCACCGCCTGCGCCGCGCGCAAACGACACTGCGTAGCGGGTACGCTGCGTACCGTCACCCTCCGGCCGCGCGGCGGCGCCCCCGCGCTGGAGGCCGAGCTCTACGACGGCACCGACGTGATCAACCTGGTCTGGCTCGGCCGGCGCCGCATCGCCGGCATCGACCCGGGCCGGCGGCTGCGCGCCGAGGGCCTGGTGAGCCTGCAGGACGGGCGTAAGGTCATGTTCAATCCGCGATACGAGCTGCGCGGCGGTTCGTGACGCCGCGCGCGGCCGGGAGAACCACGTGAGCGAACTGGAAACGAGCCGGGACCAGGCGGCCGCCGCCACACCCGAGACCGAGCCCGAGACCGCGCAGGCGGGCGCCACCGCGGCGCCGGCCGACGCCCACGACACGGTCGAGGCCGCGGTGCGGGCCCAGCTCACCAAGGCGCTCGGCGGCGTCCGCGGGATGGTCGAGGCGGCCGTCCCGACGATCGCCTTCACCGGCACCTACGTCGCGGCCAAGGACATCCGGCTCGCCGTCGGCGCCGGCGTCGGCGCGGCCGTGGTGCTGCTCCTGGTCCGGATCGCGCAGCGCTCCAGCCCGCAGTTCGTGCTCAACAGCCTGGTCGGCATCGCGATCGCCGCGTTCTTCGCGCTGCGCTCGGGCCGCGCCGAGAACGCCTTCCTGCCCGGCATCCTGCTCAACGCCGGGTACGGCGCCGCCATGATCTTCTCGATCGTCGTGCGCTGGCCCATCGTCGGCTTCATCATCGGATCGGTCACCGGCGACCCGACCGCCTGGCGGTCCGACCCGGGCATCGTCCGGCTCTGCTCCCGGCTCACGTGGCTGCTGGTGCTGCCCTGCGCGGTGCGGGTCGCCGTCCAGTACCCGATCTACCTCGCCGACGGCGACCAGAGCGGCCTGCTGGGCCCCGCCAAGATCGTCATGGGCTGGCCGCTCCAGGTGGCGGCCCTGGCGGCGATGGTGTGGCTGCTGACCCGCGGCCGCACGCCCCTCGACCGCGAACGCCCGCCCGCCGCCTGACCGGCGCGCACGCCGAGACGGGCGCCGAGACGGGCCGGGACGTCCCGGCCCGCCCCAGGGCGGCGCGGATCAGTTCCCGGCGCCCAGCAGTTCGGCGAGCTCGTCCTCGACGTCCTGGGTGGCCACGAACATCAGCTCGTCGCCGGGCTCCAGGGTGTCGTCGGACGTGGGGACGAGGACGCGCCCCTCCCGCAGAATCGCCACCAGGGCGGTGTCGCGCGGCCAGGCCACCGACCCGACCCGCTCGCCGCCGAGCGGCGCGTCCTCGGGCAGGGTCAGCTCGACCAGGTTCGCCTCGCCCTGCCGGAAGGTCATCAGCCGGACCAGGTCGCCGACGCTGACGGCCTCCTCGACGAGCGCGGACAGCAGCCGCGGCGTCGACACCGCCACGTCCACGCCCCACGACTCGTTGAACAGCCACTCGTTCTTGGGGTGGTTGATGCGGGCGACCACCCGCGGCACCCCGTACTCGGTCTTGGCCAGCAGCGAGACGACCAGGTTGACCTTGTCGTCGCCGGACGAGGCGACGACCACCTGGCAGCGCTCCAGCGCGGCGTCGTCCAGCGCGGAGATCTCGCAGGCGTCGGCGAGCAGCCACTCGGCCCGCGGCACCATCTCCACCTTGATGGCCTTCGGGCTCTTGTCGATCAGGAGCACCTCGTGGCCGTTCTCCAGCAGCTCCTGGGCGATGGAGCGGCCCACCGCGCCGGCCCCGGCGATCGCGACCCGCATCACGCGTCCCCCTCGTTCCGCGCCGCCACCGCGGCGTTGACCCGCTCCAGATCATCGGCTCGGGCCATGATGTGCACGATGTCGCCGTCCTGGACGACGGTGTCGCGCTCGGGGACGAGCGCCTCGCCCATCCGCGACAGGAACGCCACACGGGTCCCGGCGTGCTCCTCCAGCGCCCCGACCTTCTCGCCCACCCACAGGTGGCCGGTGTCGAGCTCGGCGAGGACCACGGCGCCGGTCGGGTCGCGCCACAGCGGCTCGGCGCCCTCGGGGAGGAGACGGCGCAGGATCTGGTCGGCGGTCCAGCGGACCGTCGCCACGGTGGGGATGCCGAGCCGCTGGTAGACCTCGGCGCGCCGCGGGTCGTAGATCCGGGCGACGACGTTGTCGACGCCGAACGTCTCGCGCGCCACCCGCGCGGAGATGATGTTGGAGTTGTCGCCGCTGCTGACGGCCACGAACGCCGACGCGTGCTCGATCCCGGCCTCGGCGATCACATCGCGGTCGAACCCGAACCCGGTGATGCGGCGGCCCCGGAAGCCGCTGCGCAGCCGCCGGAACGCCTCGGGACTCTGGTCGATGATGGCCACCGAATGGCCTTTGTCCTCCAGAATGTGGGCGAGCGTCGACCCGACGCGCCCGCACCCCATGATCACGATATGCACGGCCGTTCCCTCTGTCCGTCCGGAGGGACGTTCCCCCCGTACCCCCCGCGCCGTGCACGGCATCCGTCGTGGGCTGCCGACGCCGTGCGCACCCGAGGACCGTTTCCTCTGAATGATCCTGCCGGGCTGCAAACCTACACATGCCCCTGGAGGAGTACTACCCAACCAGCCTGACCGGCGGGCGTGGAGCGCTCCCGCCGGTGCGTGGCGGGAGCGGGCGGGCCCCCCATGAAGCATCAACGTGACGGGCTAGAGTCTCGTTCCGTGTCGAAGGTTCCGGACCTCGCGAAGCGGCTGCTGCTGGGCCGCGCGCTGAGCAGTGCCCAGCAGCATGAGCAGCTTTTGCCCAAGCGCATCGCGTTGCCGGTGTTCGCCAGTGACGCCCTGTCGTCGGTGGCGTACGCGCCGCAGGAGATCCTGCTCGCCCTGGGGGTGGGCGGGCTGGTGATGTACCGCTACACGCCCTGGGTGGCGGCGGCCGTGGTGGTGATCCTGCTCACGGTGGTGGCGTCGTATCGGCAGAACGTGCGGGCGTACCAGTCGGGTGGGGGCGACTTCGAGGTCGCCACGGAGAACCTGGGCGGGAACTGGGGCGTGGTGGTGGCCAGCGCGCTGCTGGTCGAC
>NZ_CAACVB010000418.1 GCF_900659635.1 Actinomadura roseirufa
CGGCCCTGCCCCATCGCGGCGTCGTCGTGGCGGCGGACCGCGCCGAGGCGCTCGCGGGGCTGCGCGCCCTCGCCGCGGGCGAGGCCGGGCCGAGCACGGTGACGGGCGTCGCGGACGTCGAGGGCCGGACGGTCCTCGTGTTCCCGGGGCAAGGCGCCCAGTGGGCGGGGATGGGCGTCCGGCTCGCCGAGGAGTCGCCGGTGTTCGCGGCCGCCTTGGCCGAGGTCGAGGCGGCTCTGGAACCGCATGTGGACTGGTCTTTGTCCGAGGCGCTGCGCGGCCCGCTGGATCGGGTGGACGTGGTGCAGCCGGTCTCGTTCGCGGTGATGGTGGGGCTCGCGCGGCTGTGGGAGTCGTTCGGCGTGGTGCCGGACGCGGTGGTCGGGCACTCGCAGGGTGAGATCGCCGCCGCTCATGTCGCCGGGGCGCTGTCGCTGGAGGACGCGGCCCGCGTGGTCGCGTTGCGCAGCCAGGCGATCGCGCGCGGGCTGGCGGGGCGCGGCGGCATGGCGTCGATCGGGCTGCCCGAGGACCGGGTCACCGCCCGGCTGGACCGCTGGCACGGCCGGATCGAGAAGGCCGCCGTCAACGGGCCCGCCTCGGTCGTCGTCGCCGGGGACGCCGGCGCCCTGACCGAGCTGGTCGACCTCTACGAGAGCGAAGGCGTGCGGGTCCGCCGGATCCCCGTGGACTACGCTTCGCACAGCTCCCACGTCGAGGGCATCCGGGACGAGCTCCACGACGTCCTGGACGGCCTCGCTCCCAAGCCCTCGCCCGTCCCCTTCTTCTCCACCGTCGAGGGCGCGTGGCTGGACACCTCACGCCTCGACGCCGCCTACTGGTACCGCAACCTGCGCGGCCTGGTGCGCTTCGATATCGCCGCCCGTGCCCTCCTGGACGACGGGTTCCGGGCGTTCGTCGAGGTCAGCGCGCATCCGGTGCTGGCCGCCGAGATCCGCGACGCCGCCGGCGCGCTCCCGGCCGCCGTGACCGGCTCGCTGCGCCGGGGCGAGGACGGGCTGCGCACGTTCCTGCTCTCGGCGGCGGCCCTGCGCGTCCGCGGCGCGGGCGTCGACTGGTCGGCGCTCCTGGCCGGGCGGCCCCGCGTCGACCTGCCCACCTACGCGTTCCAGCACCGCCACTACTGGCTGGAGTCATCCGCCCCCACCCCCACCGCCGCGCCGGTGACGGAGGAACCGGAGGACGAGGCGGATCCACCGTCCCCGCTCGCCGGGCTCTCCGAGCTTCCCGAGGACGAGCGCCGCGCGGTGCTCCTGGAGTTCGTGCGGGCCGAGGCGTCGGCGGTGCTGGGCCGGCCGCCCGCCGAGGCCCTCGCGCCCGCCGACGTGTTCTTCGAGTCCGGGTTCGTGTCGCTCACCGCGGTCGAGCTGCGCAACCGGCTCTCCGCCGCGACCGGCCTGGAGCTCCCCGCGATGCTGATCTTCGATCTGGCGACCCCGGCCGAGCTCGCCGCCCACCTGCTGACCGAACTGACCGGGCCGACCGAACCGACCGAACCGACCGAACCGACCGAGGGCTGAGCCATGCCGTTCGACGTCGACACCTACCTCCGGGTCCTCGGCCACCGCGGGCCCGCCGCCCCCACGCTGGAGACCCTGCGCGAACTCCACCACCGGCACCTGGTCGCGTTCCCGTACGACAGCGCCCTGAACACCGGGCGCGGCACCGCGCTGTGGGCGGGCGTGGACATCGACCGGGACGCGGCGTTCGACGAGATCGTCCTCGGCGGCCGCGGCGGGGTCTGCTACGAGCTCAACGGCCTGTTCCGCATCCTGCTGGCGGAGCTGGGCTTCGAGGTCGGCGTGTTCGGGGCGGGCATCCGCCAGATGGACGGCTCGTTCGGCCCCGACCTGGAGCACGTCTTCAACCACGCCCGGATCGGCGGCGCGCTCTTCCTCGTGGACGTCGGCTTCGTCGGCCCCTCCTACCTGGAACCGCTGCGGGTGACCGAGGAGGTCCAGCCGCAGCACGGCAGCCGGTTCCGCGTCGTGGCGCGCGACGGCCACCGGGTCGTCGAGCGCAGCGGGCGGGCCGGCCCCTGGCAGGCGGTCTACCGGTTCCGCGACCGGCCCCGGGACCTGGCCGAATGGCAGGTCCCGTCGGCGGAGCTGGAGGCGTTCGCCCGTGCGCTCGCGGGCGCCGGGATCCTGGTCCGCGGACGGTCCTTCGCCACCGGGCAGCGCGTCCTCATCGGCAAGCGCCTGCTCACCGTGGACGACGGCCACGAGACCGTCCGCGTGCTCACCGACCCGGCCGAGCACGAACGCGTCGTCGCCGAGATCCTCCGTCCGGCCGCCGAAGCGGGGAGCGCCCGGTGAGCGGCCCCGTGAACGGCGCGGCGAACGGCGCGGTGAGCGGCACGGACACCGACGTCCTCGTCGTCGGCTACGGGCCCGTCGGGCAGGTGACCGCCACGCTGCTGGCCGCGCGGGGGCACCGGGTCACCGTCGTGGAACGCCGGCCGAGGCCCTACCCGATGCCGCGCGCCGTCTCGTTCGACGGCGAGTCCGCCCGCATCCTCGCCGCCGCGGGCATCGGCGCGGCGCTCGGCGAGGTCGGCGAGCCCTCCCGCGACTACGTCTGGGTGAACGGGGAGGGCGCCACCCTGTTCGAGGTGGCGGTGGCCGAACGCGGCTGGTCCGGCTGGCCCGACTCGATCTCGATGTACCAGCCCGGGATCGAGTCCGCCCTCGCCGAGCGGGGCCGGCGGCAGCCCACGCTGCGGGTCCTGCGCGGCCACCGCGCGGTCGACCTGCGCGACGCCGGCGACCGGGTGGAGGTCACCGTCGAGGGGCCCGAGGGCGGCGTGCTGTCGGCCCGGTACGTCGTGGGCTGCGACGGCGCCAACAGCCTCGTCCGCGAGGCCGCCGGGATCACGGCCAGCGACCTGCGCTTCTTCAACGACTGGCTGACCTGTGACGTGCGGCTGCACGAGCCGCGCGCGTTCGTCCCGAACAACCTCCAGGTCTGCGACCCGGCCCGGCCGCGCACCGCCGTCTCGGCGGGCCCCGGGCACCGCCGGTGGGAGTTCATGCGCCTGCCGGAGGAGTCTCCCGAGGAGTTCGGCAGCGTCCGCAACGTGTGGCGGCTGCTCGGCCTGTTCGGCATCGACGAGAGCGGCGCGACGCTGGAGCGGCACGCCGTCTACACCTTCCAGGCGCGGTACGCCGACCGGTGGCGGGCGGGCCGGGTGCTCCTCGCGGGCGACGCCGCGCACCTGATGCCCCCGTTCGCCGGGCAGGGCATGTGCTCGGGCTTCCGGGACGCCGCCAACCTGGCCTGGAAACTGGACCTGGTGCTCACCGGGCGCGCCGCCGAGACGCTCCTGGACACCTACACCGACGAGCGGCGGGCCCACGTCCGGCACGCGATCACCATGTCCGTCGACCTCGGCCGCGTCATCTGCCAGACCGACCCGGCCGCCGCCCGCGACCGCGACGCCGTCATGATCGGCATTCGCGAGCGCGGCCTGGCCGCGCCCCCGCCCTCGGCGGTGCACCCGCTGGCCGCGGGACTGCTCCACCGGGACGCGGACGGCCGCCCGCGCGGCCCGGCGGGCGGGCTCACCCCGCAGGGGCGGATCCGGCTCGGCGGCCGCGAGGGGCTGTTCGACGAGGTCGCCGGCCGCGGTTTCGTCCTGCTCACCACCGAGCCGCCCGGAGACCTGCTCGACCCCGCCCGCGCCGCCGCGCTCGCCGCCCTCGGCACCCGCGTCGTCCGGCTGGACGCGGCGGCGGACCTCGACGCGGTCCACCTGCCCTACCTCGACGAGGCCGGGGCGGTGGCCGCGCTGGTCCGCCCCGACTTCTACCTCTTCGGCACGGCCGGGGACCGCGCCGGCGCGGCCGCCCTCGTCGACGCCCTGCTGGACGGGCTGGGGGCGGGGGCCGGCGCGGGTCCCGGCGCGGTCAGCCGGTCTTCATGAGCCCGGCCCACAGGTCGGCGGGCAGATCCTTGCGCCGCCGGATGCCCAGCTTGCGGTAGATGCGGGTCAGGTGCTGCTCGACCGTGCTCGGCGTGATGTAGAGCTTCGCGGCGATCTCCCGGTTGGTGTGGCCGAGGACCGCCAGCGACGCGACCCGGCGCTCGGAGTCGGTGAGGGAGGCGATGCCGTCCGGGTCGTCCGTCATCGACTCCGCCCCGCCGAGGTCGGCCTGCACCGACAGCAGCTCCTGGGCGAGCGGCCGCATGCCGCACATCGTCGCCACGTGCAGCGCCTGGCGCAGCAGCAGCCGGGCGCGCCGCCGGTTGCCGGTCGCGTGCACGCGGCTCAGGTCGGCCAGCACCCGGGCCTGCTCGAACCGGTCGCCCGACGCCTCGGCCAGGTCGACCGCCTCGGTCAGCAGCGGGAGCCGCCGCCCCGGCGGGCTCGCCGCGGCCAGCAGCCGCAGCGCCGGGCCGCGCCCGTCGGTCCGGGACAGCTGCTCGCGGATGAGCCGGCGGGCCTGGTCGCGGTTGCCCAGGCGCAGCCACGCCTCGGCCGCGTCCGTGCGCCACGGCACCGGCCCGGCGGTGTCCAGCCCCCAGGTGCGGATCAGGTCGCCGCAGCTCAGGAAGTCGGCGAGCGCGGCGTGCGCGTGCCCCGCCGCCAGATGGTGATGGCCCCTGGCGTACAGGTAGTGCAGGCCGTGCCGGCTCTGGAACATCGCCTCCGGGACGGACATGGCCAGGTACTTGGCCGCCTCGTCGTGCTCGCCCGCACGGGTGGCGGCCAGGACCAGCGTGCCCAGCGGATACCCGACGGCCACCCCCCACGACGCCGCGCCGAGGCGCGCCAGCGCCGACTGCGCCTCGCGCAGCGCGCCCGGCAGGTCGCCCACCCGCAGCGCGATCTCGGCGCGCGCCGCCGCGAAGAACGCCGCC
>NZ_CAACVB010000419.1 GCF_900659635.1 Actinomadura roseirufa
GGGGTGTTGGGGTTGGTCGTTCGGTGGTTTTGGCGAGAGGGAAACACCCGGTCCCATCCCGAACCCGGAAGTTAAGCCTCTCAGCGCCGATGGTACTGCATGGGTGACTGTGTGGGAGAGTAGGACACCGCCGGACTCTTTTTCTGAAGGGGCCCCGCCGTTATGGCGGGGCCCTTTCTTATTTCCGGAGTATGCCGGCCCCTCATAACGTGGAGGCCGGCACGGCGATCAGAAGTCGTCGCCGGACATGACGGTGTTCGCGTCCACGATGCGGTAGGCATAGCCCTGCTCGGCGAGAAAACGCTGCCGGTGGGCGGCGTAGTCCTGGTCGAGGGTGTCGCGGGCGACGACGGCGTAGAAACGGGCGCCGTTGCCGGACGCCTTGGGCCGCAGGAGGCGTCCCAGCCTTTGTGCCTCCTCCTGCCGGGACCCGTAGGCACCGGAGACCTGGACGGCGACGCTGGCCTCCGGCAGGTCGATGGAGAAATTCGCGACCTTCGACACGACGAGGACGTCGATCTCACCCGAGCGGAACGCGTCGAAGAGCCGTTCGCGTTCCCGGACACGGGTCTCGCCCTTGATGACGGGGGCGTCGAGAAGGGCACCGAGCTCGTCGAGCTGGTCGATGTACTGGCCGATGACCAGGGTCTGCTCGCCGCGGTGCCGGTCGACGAGGGCCTGGACGAGCTTGGTCTTGGTGTCGGTGGTGGCGCAGAAGCGGTACCGCTCCTCGGGCTCGGCCGTCGCGTAGGCGAGACGTTCGGCGTCGGTGAGGGTGACGCGGACCTCGACGCAGTCGGCGGGCGCGATCCAACCCTGCGTCTCCATGTCCTTCCAAGGGGCGTCGTAGCGCTTCGGGCCGATCAGGGAGAACACGTCGCCCTCGCGGCCGTCCTCGCGGACGAGGGTGGCGGTCAGGCCGAGGCGGCGGCGGGCCTGGAGGTCGGCGGTCATCCGGAAGATGGGCGCGGGCAGGAGATGGACCTCGTCGTAGACGACGAGGCCCCAGTCGCGGGCGTCGAGGAGCTCCAGGTGGGAGTAGACGCCCTTCCGCCGCGTCGTCATGATCTGGTAGGTGGCGATGGTGACCGGCCGGATCTCCTTCTTGGTGCCGGTGTACTCGCCGATCTCGTCCTCGGTGAGCGAGGTGCGGCGGATCAGCTCCTGCTTCCACTGGTGCGCCGAGACGGTGTTGGTGACGAGGATGAGCGTGGTCGCCGCGGCGCGGGCCATCGCGGCGGCGCCGACGATGGTCTTGCCGGCGCCGCACGGCAGGACGACGACGCCGGAGCCGCCGTGCCAGAACGCGTCGGCGGCCTCGCGCTGGTAGGAGCGCAGGCCCCAGCCGTCCTCGGCGAGGGAGATCGGGTGGGCCTCGCCGTCGACGTAGCCGGCGAGGTCCTCGGCGGGCCAGCCGAGCTTGAGCAGGGCCTGCTTCAGGGCGCCGCGCTCGCTCGGGTGGACGACGACGGCGTCGTCGCCGACGCGGTCGCCGAGCATGCCCTTGATCTTCTTGGCGCGCAGGACCTCCTCCAGGACGGAGCGGTCCGAGGACGACAGGACGAGGCCGAGGGAGGGGTGCTTCTCCAGGCGCAGCCGCCCGTAGCGGGCCATGGTGTCGGCGACGTCGACGAGCAGCGCGTGCGGGACGGGGTAGCGGGAGAACCGCAGCAGGGTGTCGACGACCTGCTCGGCGTCGTGGCCGGCCGCGCGGGCGTTCCACAGCGCGAGCGGCGTGACGCGGTAGGTGTGGACGTGCTCGGGGGCCCGTTCGAGCTCGGCGAACGGGGCGATCTCCTTGCGGCACGCGTCGGCCAGTTCGTGGTCGACCTCGAGCAGCAGTGTCTTGTCGGACTGGACGATGAGCGGACCGTCGGACACGTGAGCGAGCCCCCGTCGAGTGGTCGGTGATGGGCGGCCCCCCGGGGACCGAACCTGCACGGTACCCGAGGCGCGGCGGCGCACGGCACCGACTGCCTCAACGTTCGCGCGCCCGCCGTCTCTTCCCCGGCGTGGCGCGCCGGGGCTCGCACGAGGCGTCCGGGGTCCGGCGGGTCCGGCGGCCCGTCAGGACCGGACGGCGTTGAGAAGGGCGGGCAGCAGCCCGGGGAAGCGGGCTTCGAGATCGTCGCGGCGCAGCGAGATCAGGTTCTCGCGGCCGTGCGGGTGCTGCCAGATGACGCCGCTGTCGCGCAGGACGCGCCAGTGGTGGCTCAGGGTCGACTTGGACACCGGTTTGTCGAGGATGCTGCCGCAGGTGTGCTCACCGCCGTCGGCGAGGACGCCGACGATGCGCAGGCGCAGCGGGTTGCCCAGGGCCGACAGAACGTTCTCCAGCAGGATCTGTTCCCGCTCGGGGTGCTGAGCGATCATGCCGTCCAGTCTATGCGACCGTTCGCGTACTGCCGAACTATGCTGCTCCACCTGGGATGTTCGACTGTTCGACTCTTGACGAACAGTCGTACTGTACGGCAACCTTCGAACTGTTCGGCCGGTCGGCCGAACCGCTTCTCCCTTCGAAAGGTGTTCGTGCCCGCATGTCCGGACCCGCGTCCCGGCCGCTCACAGCGCGCCGCCTCGGCTGGATCCTGGCGCTGCTCGCGCTGGCCCAGCTGATCTTCGCTCTCGACCTGAACATCGTGTACGTGGCGCTGCCCGAGATCGGCTCCGACCTCGGCTTCTCCGCGCAGACCCAGCAGTGGGTGATCCACGCCTACGTCGTGTTCGCCGGCGGCTTCCTGCTGCTCGGCGGCCGTGCGGCCGACCTGCTCGGCCGGCGCCGGATGTTCGTCCTGGCCCTCGCCCTGTACGCCGGGTCCTCGCTGGCGGGCGGACTGGCCTGGACGCCGGGAGCGATCATCGCCGCCCGCGCCGTCCAGGGGATCGGCGGCGCGCTGCTGCTCCCCTCCACCCTCTCGCTGATCGGTACCCTCTACGAGGAGGGGCCGAAGCGGAACCGGGCGCTCGCCGTGTGGGGCGGCGCCGGGGCGAGCGGCCTCACCGTCGGCGCGCTGCTCGGCGGCGTGCTCACCGAGGCGTTCGGCTGGCCCGCGGTGTTCTTCGTCAACGTGCCGCTGGGCGCCGGGGTCGCCATCGCGGCGCTCGCGGTGATCCCGGCCGACCGCCGGGAGGCCGCGCGCCGCCGGTTCGACCTGCCCGGCGCGCTGACCGTCACGGCCGGCGCCACGCTGCTGGTGTTCGCGCTCGTCCAGGGCCCCGAGCTCGGCTGGGCCGACCCGGTCATCCTCGGCGCGTTCGTCCTCGCCGCGGTGTTCCTGGTCGCGTTCGCCCAGGTTGAGGCGAAGGGCACCGATCCGCTGATGCCACCGGGCCTGCTGCGCAACCGCAGCCTCGTCGTCGGGGTCTCGATCACGTTCGTCTACATGGGCACGTTCGGTGCGCTGCCCTACTTCCTGACCGTGCTGTTCCAGGACGTGTACCGGTACTCGGCCCTGGAGACCGGCCTGGCCTTCCTCATCCCGTCGGTGGCGATCGCGACGGGCACGCAGCTGGGCGAGCGCATGACGGGCCGGCTCGGTACCCGCCGGACGCTGCTGATCGGCTTTGTCGGCGGCGTCGCCGGGACCGCGGTGCTGGTGCCGGCCTTCGCCGCGGACGCCTCCTTCACCACCGCCGTCCCCGGACTGATCATCTCCGGGATCGGGCAGGGCATCGTCTGGACGGGGATGTGGATCGCCGCGTCCACGGGCGTCGCCCCCGACCGGCAGGGCGTGGCCAACGGGATGGCGTCCACCGCCCTCAACCTCGGCAACGCGATCGGCCTCGCCGCGCTCACCGCCGTCGCCAACGCGGGGACGGACGGCGCCGTCGGGGACGCGCTGCGGGTCGCCACCGCCGACGGGAGCCGCACGGCGGTGCTGCTCGCCACCGCGGGCATGGTGGGCGGCGCGCTCGTCGCGCTGGCCCTGCGGCGTGAGCGGTCCGCGCCGGCCGCGCCGCCGGCCGACGCCGTCGCCGCCGCGCCGGGACGCTCAGATGCCGTCGGGTGAGGAGCCGTAGTCCGGCCGGGAGTTCGCCATCACCACGAGGTAGAGGACGGCCGCGATGATCCCGAGCACGATCGACGCGGCGAGCAGGCACCAGCTCCACGCGGTCAGCCGCCGCGCGGACGCGGGATCGCCGTGCACCCGGCTCACCGCGAGCGCCGCGGTGATCACCCCGGGGATGGCGAAGATGTTGCAGCACAGGGCGACCGCCACGATGTTGCACACCAGGGCCGCGATGCTGGACCCGCTGCTGGCCGGGGTGTAGGGCACCCCGGGCGGCCCGTATCCGTAGCCCGCTCCGGGGGGTTGCGTCCCAGGGCCGTAGGCGTGTCCGCCTGGTGGGCCGTATCCGCCGCCCCAGTCCTGCGATCCGCCGTAGGGGTCCTCCCAGCCGGACGGTGGAACCCCTCCGTACCCGCTCACAGGCAGCCTCCTCGAAACGATCGTCCCGGGCCGGTCCGCCCGCGGCGAGTGCAGGGCACGTTACCGGGCCGGTCCGTCACACTGATCCGACACCCGGCGAACGGCGCCCGGTACCCGGCCGCCGGGGGTGGCCGACCCCGGCCAGGACGTCACGACGGGGCCGTGCCGCCCCGCTCGTCGTCCAGTTCGGAGACGCCGGTGATGCGGTGCAGGGCGAACCGGTGGACGGCCGCGCGGGTCGCGTCGTAGCCGGTGAGGAAGCCGCCCTCCACGCGGACCGGCTCCACGATGCGGCTGGACGCCTGCCCCTGCTGGTCGAGGTAGCCGATCCAGACGCGGCCGCCGCGGTCGACGGCGCCGCGCAACCGCTCGATGGTCGCCATCGACGGGGACCGCGGCGGCTCGCCCGCCGGGGAGTCCGCGCGCAGCCGCGCCTGCTCGGCGCCGAGCCGGG
>NZ_CAACVB010000420.1 GCF_900659635.1 Actinomadura roseirufa
CAGCATCGCGCAACCCAGGATCAGCCAAAGTGCTCTCATCATGATGGGGTGCAGGATAACGCAGTTGCCTGCCCGGAACATTTGCGCCCTCCCTTCGGTCAGATCCGCTCCCGCCGCGACCGGCGCCCCCTCCAGGAGGCCTTCTTGACCACCGAACCGCTCAACGCCAAGACCCGCCGCCCGCGCGCCGCCCCCGCGGTGCCGCCCGCCACCGTGCCCGTGCCCGTTCCGGCGGGCCGTTCGGCCGAGAGCGGGCGCGCGATGTCCTCCAGCGACTTGCCGGCGGCCTCCACACCGATGAGCAGCTCCACCACGCCCGCGCCGATCATGAGCACGGCGCCGAGGAAGTACCCGGAGGCGACCGCCGAGACGCGCTCGGTCTCCACCAGCCGCCCGAACAGCACGGGACCGATCACGCCGCCGAGCCCCGTCCCGACCGCGTAGAAGGCGGCGATGGCCATCGCGCGCGTCTCCATCGGGAAGATCTCGCTGACGGTCAGGTAGGCCGCGGACGCGCCGGCGGAGGCGAAGAAGAAGACCACGGACCAGCACGCGGTGAGCGTCCAGGCGTTCAGCACGTCCGCGCGGAACAGGAGGCCGGTCCCGATCAGCAGGACGCCCGACAGCACGTACGACGAGGTGATCATGACGCGGCGGCCGAGCGTGTCGAACAGCTTGCCGAGCAAGAAGGCGCCGAGGAAGTTGCCCACGCCGATCGGGATCAGGTAGTAGCCCACGCGCGCGTCCGGGACCTTGAAGAACGTGCTCAGCACCAGCGCGTAGGTGAAGTAGACCGCGTTGTACAGGAATGCCTGGCCGACGAACAGCGCGAGCCCGAGCAGGGTCCGCCGGGGGTAGCGCCGCACGGCCGTCTCGAAGATCTCGCGGAAGGCCACGGCGCGCCGCTGCCGGACGCGGATGGTCTCCTCCACCGGCTCCGGCGCGGTTCCGGTGGACGCCTCCACCTGTTCCTCGATGTCGCGCACGACCCGCTCCGCCTCGTCCTCCCGGCCGTGGAGGAACAGCCAGCGGGGGCTCTCCGGGACCGCCCGCCGGACGATCAGCACGCCGAGGCCGAGGAGCGCGCCGAGCGCGAACAGCGCGCGCCAGCCGACGTCCTCGGGGATCAGGTTCCCGTTCAGCACCGGGATGGACAGCGCGGCGGCGATCGTGGTGCCGACCCAGAACGACCCGTTGACCACGACGTCCACCCGGCCGCGGACGCGCGCCGGGATGAGCTCGTCGATCGCCGAGTTGATCGCCGCGTACTCGCCGCCGATGCCCGCGCCGGTCAGGAGACGGCAGGCGTAGAACCACAGCGGGTCGAAGGACACGGCGGTGGCGACCGTCGCGGACAGGTAGAGCGCCAGCGTCAGCAGGAACAGCCGCTTGCGCCCGAACCGGTCGGTGAGATGCCCGAACAGCAGGGCGCCGAGGCACGCCCCGACGACGTAGATCGACGCGCCGAGCCCGACCTGGCCGTCGGTGAGGCCGAGCCCGGCGGAGGGGTCGGTGAGACGCGGGCCGATGACGCCCACGACGGTGACCTCCAGCCCGTCCAGGATCCAGACGGCTCCGAGGCCGATCAGGACGGTCCAGTGCCACCGTGACCACGGCAGCCTGTCGAGTCTCGCGGGGATGTTCGTTTCGATGGTCCTCGTCGCCGTCGTCATGCCCCAGTGGTTCCCTCTTGACGGTTTTTATGCCGAAGACCACGCCCGGAGGGTTTACCGCCGTGGGGTTTTCCCCGGCGCCGGAACATGCGACCTTTGCAGGACAGGCCCGGCGTCCCGTCCCCCGGCGGCGGTCGCGGCACGGGCCCGAGACCGGCAGCGGAGCGTGAGGCATGCGGATTCGCGAGATCCTGCGGAGGAAGGGAGACGCGGTGGCCACGGTACGGCCCGAGACCACCGTGCGGCAGCTGCTCGCCGTCCTGGCCGAGCACAACATCGGGGCGGCCGTGGTGTCGCCCGACGGCACGTCGATCACCGGCATCGTGTCCGAGCGCGACGTCGTGCGGCGCCTGCACGAGCACGGCGCGGACCTGCTCGACCGTCCCGTGGCGGAGATCATGACGGCCGAGGTCCGCTCCTGCGGGCCCGGCGACGACGTGGAGGACCTGCGGCGGACCATGACCGAGCGCCGCTTCCGGCACGTGCCGGTCGTCGAGGACGCCCGGCTCGTCGGGATCGTGAGCATCGGGGACGTGGTCAAGAGCGCCATCGACGAGCTGGAGTCCGAGCGCGAGCACCTGGTCGACTACATCCAGCGCGCTCCCTGACCCCGGTCAGACGTAGGCGGGCAGGGGACGGCCCACCGGGGCGGACTCCACGTCCCGGTAGGCCGCCGCCAAGCGGTCGACGGCCTCGCGGAGCACGACGGGCGGCAGGACGTACGGAAGGCGGACGTAGTCCTCCAGCACGCCGTCCACGCCGAACACGGGACCGGGCATGACGCGGACGCCGAGCCGCCCGGCCGCCTCGGCCAGCTGGGTCGCCACCGGCGCGCCGAGCCGCGCCCACAGGCACATCCCCCCGGCGGGCGGCTGAAACCGCCAGCCGGGCAGCCGCTCGCGCAGGGCCCCGGTGAGCGCGTCGCGGCTGCTCAGCAGGGTCTCCGCGCGCTCGGCGCGGACCTCCGCCACGCGCAGCAGCAGCTCGCGGACGATCAGCTGGTCCAGCACCGGGCTGGCCATGTCGATCGGCTCGCGCGCCATCGTCAGGCGGCGGGCGAGCGGCGCGGTGGCGCGGATCCAGCCGATCCGCAGCCCTCCCCACAGCAGCTTGGAGGCCGACCCGATCGTGATGACCCGCCCGCCGGTGTCGAACGAGGCGAGCGGCGGTTCGCGCGGCGCCTCCGGGTCGTGGGCCAGTTCCGCGAACGTCTCGTCGACGACGACGAAGGCGTCGGCGCGCCGGGCGGCGTCGACCAGCGCCGCCCGGTCGGCGGCCGTCATCAGGTGGCCGGTCGGGTTCTGGAAGTCGGGGATCATGTAGGCCATCCGGACGGCGGCCTGGCGCATGGCGCCCGCGGTGAGCTCCAGGTCCCAGCCCTCGTTCACCCCGACCGCGACGAGCCGGGCCCCGCGGCGGCGCAGCGCGCCGAGGGCGTGCGGAAAGGTGGGCCGCTCGACCATGACGGGGTCGCCGGCCTCGACGAGCGTCTGGGTGAGCAGCGTGAAGGCGTGCTGCGCGCCCGTGGTGATCACGATCTGGTCGGCGCGGGTGGGCACGCCGCGCGCCGCGTACAGGGCGGCGACGACCTCGCGCAGGCACGCCAGCCCGGCCGGCTCGTAGCCGGGCCCCGAGCAGTAGCGGGGCAGCTCCTCGACCGCGGCGGCGACCGCCTCGCCGAAGATGCCGGGGGCGCCCGGGGTGGCGCAGCCGAGGTCGATGAACCCGGCGTCCGCGGGCGGGGCGTGGGCACTGCCGAACCGGCCGGCCCCGCCCGCCGGGCGAGGCTCGGGGGACCACTTCCGCACCGGCGGCAGCGCCGTCCAGCTCCCGGCGCCCTGCCTGCTCTCGACGTAGCCCTCCTCGCGGAGCCGGTCGTAGGCGGCCGTCACGGTGGTCCGGCTGACGCCGAGCGCGGCGGCCAGGTCGCGCTCGGCGGGCAGCCGGGTCCGCGGGGCGAGCCGCCCGTCCAGGACCAGGGCGCGGACGGCGCGGGCGAGCGAGGCGTAGACGGGCCGCTCGCGCGGCACGTCGCCCAGCAGCCGGGCCAGTTGCGGACCTCCCACATAGCGCGTGCTCATGCCGACCACTTTCGCATATTGGCTCTACCAATACCAGGCCACTGACGGCAAAGTCGATGGAGAGGATGACGATCGGACCCCAGGGAGCGGGAAAATGGCCTTGATGGCGCGCCGTCTGGTGCAGCTCTACGTCGGATTGGCCTTGTACGGGCTGGGCATAGCCCTTCAGGTGTCGTCGGGGCTCGGCAACGACCCCTGGGACGTGTTCCACCAGGGCCTGTCCCGCCGCTTCGGGCTGTCGATCGGCGCGTGGATCATCATCGCCGGGGCGCTGGTGATGCTCGCGTGGATCCCGCTGCGGCAGCGGCCCGGCATCGGGACGATCAGCAACGTCGTGCTCGTCGGCGCCTTCGCCGACCTGTTCCTGTGGCTGCTGCCCGAACCGGACGCGCTCGCCGCGCGCTGGGCGCTGCTCATCGCGGCCGTGCTGGTCGGCGGCTTCGCCACGGGCTGCTACATCGGCGCCGGCCTCGGCCCCGGCCCGCGCGACGGGCTGATGACGGGGCTGGCGAGGGGCGGCCGCTCCATCCGCGTCGTGCGGACGGGGATCGAGCTCGGCGTGCTGGCCGCGGGCTGGCTCCTCGGCGGGACGGTCGGCGCCGGAACGGTCCTGTACGCGCTGGCCATCGGGCCGCTGACGCACGTCTTCCTGCCCGCCCTGCAGATCAAGGAGGCGGGGACGGCGGAGGCGCCGGCTCCGGAGCCCGAACCCGTCCGCGGCTGATCCACGGCGTCCCCGGCGGGGCGTTTCGAGCCGGGCGGCCCCGCCGGACCCGGGTCAGCGGACGAGCCGGACGACCTGGTCGGCCAGGGCGGTCAGCAGCGGCGCCGCCTCGGCCTTCAGCTCGGCGAGGGTGCGCGGGCCGTCGGCGAGGCTGAACGCCGCGGTGAGCCCGAGCGCGTGCAGGTCCTCCAGCGGCCCGGAGACGCCCCCGGCGAGGGCGACGGCGGGCACGCCGCGCTCCCCCGCGAGGGCCGCGACGACGGAGACGACCTTGCCGCCCGCGCTCTGCCCGTCCAGCCGGCCCTCGCCGGTGAGCACCAGGTCGGCGCCCGCGAGCGCGGCGGGCAGGCCGACGGCGCCCGCGACCAGCGCGGCGCC
>NZ_CAACVB010000421.1 GCF_900659635.1 Actinomadura roseirufa
CGCCGGACCGGCCACCCGGCGGAGCGAACCCGGGCCCCTGCCCAGGGGCGCCTGGCCCACCGGGACCGGGGAAGGCACCGCGGCGCGGCCCGCCCCGCCCGACCGGCGGCCGGTCGCCACCGGCTACGGCGGCGCCGTGTCCACCGTCGACCCGGACGCCAGCCGCGCGGCCGTCGAGGTGCTCCGCCACGGCGGCAACGCGATGGACGCCGCGATCGCGGCCGGGGCCACGCTCGGGGTCACCGAGCCGTACGTGTCGGCGATCGGCGGCGGCGGTTACCTGACCTACTACGACGCCCGGTCCCGGCGCGTGTACGCCCTCGACGGCCGCGAGTTCGCGCCGAAGGCGACGCGGCCGGACTCCTTCGTCGACCCGGCGACCGGCCGGGCGCTGCCCTTCGACGAGGCCGTCACCAGCGGGCTCGGCGTCGGCGTGCCCGGCACGCTCGCCCAGTGGGACCTCGCGCTGCGCCGCTTCGGCACCCGCGACCTGCGCACCCTGCTGCGGCCCGCGATCCGCGTCGCCGAGCGCGGCTTCACCGTCGACCAGGAGTTCCACGACCAGACCGCGCTGAACGAGGCGCGCTTCCGGGACATCGTCCCCACCCGTGAGCTCTTCCTGCCGGGCGGCAGGGTGCCCGCGGTGGGCAGCACCTTCCGCAACCCCGACCTCGCCCGCACCTATCGCGAGCTGGCCCGGCGCGGCCCGGACTGGCTGTACAAGGGCGGTCTCGGCGCGGAGGTCGCGCGGACGGTCACCGCGCCGCCGGTCGACCCGGCCGCCACCCGCAAGGTCCGTCCCGGCCTGATGACGACCGGGGACCTCGCCGCCTACCGCGCGCTGTCCAAGCAGCCGACGCACGTCCCCTACCGGGGGCTGGACGTGTACGGCGAGCCGCCCTCGTCGTCGGGCGGGTCCACGGTCGGGGAGGCCCTCAACATCCTGGGCAACTTCCGGCTCGACGCGCGCGACCCGGTCACCGCCCTGCACTACTACCTGGAGGCGTCCAAGCTCGCCTACGCCGACCGCGGCGCCTACGTCGGCGACCCCGCCAAGGTGAGCGTGCCATTGGAGGAACTGCTGTCGTCCGGGTTCGCCCGCGAGCGGGCCTGCCTGATCAAACCCGGCCAGGCCGCCGTCGCGCCCGTCCCGCCGGGGTCGCCGGACGGCCGGTACGCGCCGTGCGTCCCGCCCGGCACGCAGACCCGGGCGCTGGCGTTCGAGGGCCCGCAGACCACGCACCTGGTCGTGGCGGACAAGTGGGGGAACGTCGTCGCCTACACCGTCTCCATCGAGCAGTTCGGCGGCAGCGGCATCACCGTTCCCGGCCGCGGGTTCCTGCTCAACAACGAGCTGACCGACTTCACCCTGCAGCCGCCCGCGCCCGGTGCCCCGGCCGACCCGAACCTGGCCGGCCCGCACAAGCGGCCGCGCAGCAGCATGGCGCCGACCCTCGTGCTCAAGGACGGCCGGCCGAGGCTCGCCCTCGGGACGCCCGGCGGGTCGACCATCATCACGACCGTCCTGCAGATCCTGCTCGACCGGATCGACCTCGGCCTGGACCTGCCCGCCGCGCTCGCCGCCCCGCGCGCCACCCAGCGCAACACCCCGCAGGTGTTCGCCGAGCCGGCCTTCATCGAGCGGTACGGCCGGGAGCTCGCCGCGCGCGGGCACCGGCTGGAACCGTTCCCCGGCCCGCCGCGGGGCGTCATCGGGGCCGCCACCGCGCTGGAGGTGCTGCGGCCCGGCCTCGTCCAGGCGGTCGCCGAACCCGTCCGCCGCGGCGGCGGCAGCGCGCTCGTCGTCACCCCGGCCCGCTAGGGCCCGCGGGTCAGGCGTGCGCGGACGGGGAGAGGGAAGGAGTCGTGCCATGGCGCAGTCTTACGTCCAGGTGACGACCACGAGCGACTCCCGCTCCGAGGCCGCCGAACTGGCCAACTCGGCCGTCGCCGAGCGGCTCGCGGCGTGCGCCCAGCTCGTCGGCCCCATCGCCAGCACCTACTGGTGGGAGGGCGAGATCGAGTCGGCCGAGGAGTGGATGGTGGTGTTCAAGACCACCGCCGACCGCTTCGACGAGCTGGCCACCCTGATCACCGAGCTGCACTCCTACGACACCCCCGAGATCATCGCGACGCCCGTGGTGGCGGGCAGCATGGACTATCTCGCCTGGGTCGCCGAGCAGACCGAGCCGGGCGAGCGCGACGAGGCGGTGGACGAGCCGGAGGACTGAGCCGGAGAACTGGCGCGGGACCGGGCCGGAGGACTGTGCTGCGGGACCGCGCCGGTCAGCCGCGGCGCATGAGGCGGCCGACGGCGGCCATCAGCTCGGTGGACATCGCCTCGCCCTTGCCCTCCTCGGCGCCCTCGGCGACGCAGTGCCGCACGTGCCCGTCGAGCAGGCCGAGAGCGACCTTGTCCAGGGCGGCCTGGACGGCGCTGATCTGGGTGAGGACGTCGATGCAGTAGCGGTCGTCCTCCACCATCCGCTCGATGCCGCGCACCTGGCCCTCGATCCGGTGGAGCCGGGTCTGGAGCTGGTCCTTGGTGGCGGTGTAGCCGCGGATGGGGGTCTCGCTGGTGGCCATCTCCGTCCTCGCAATCGATCCCGGGGCGGTTTCGGCCATACCCCTCCGGGGTGATCCGCCCAGGTGCATCCTATGCGCTGGCGGGGACGCTCGCTCGGCCGCGACCGTCCCGCCGCCGGCTCCGCGCCGTCCCGCCGCCGGGGCGGGCGTCAGCGCGAGGGCACGTTCCAGGACGTGATCACCGGGCGGCCGTGCTCGGCGCCCAGCGTCGACAGGGTCCCGGTGTCCAGGGCGAACAGCCGTCCGAGCGCGGGCTCCAGGCCGAGCCAGCGCGCCGTGAGCACGCGCAGCACGTGCCCGTGCGCGACCAGTGCCACATTCCCGTCGGCCAGCAGTGGCCGCGCCCGCTCCAGCACCGCGTCGGCCCGCTCCCCGACCTGCCGCACGCTCTCCCCGGGGTGCCCGGCGTCGCCCGCGATCACGCCGTCGTCCCACAGGAACCAGCCGGGCCGTTCCTCGCGGATCTCCGCGCTGGTGATCCCCTCGTAGCCGCCGTAGTCCCACTCCCACAGGTCGGGATCCACGTCGTCCACGCGCAGGCCCGCCAGTTCGGCGGTGCGCCGCGCGCGCTCGGCGGGGCTGGACAGGGTGCGGACGACGCGGCGCCCTTCGAGCAGGGAGGGGAGCGAGCGCGCCTGGTCCTCGCCGCGCGGGGTGAGCGGGACGTCGGTGCGGCCCGTGTGCCGGCCGCCGCGGCTCCACTCGGTCTCGCCGTGCCTCAGAACGATCAGTTCCCCCATGGGCCCCACTGTAGAGGGCCCCATGGGGGTCCGGCGCTCACGGCCGGTCAGTCCTCCAGGACGGAGGCGAGCGGCGTGTAGGACAGGCCGTGCGCCTCGGCGACGTGGTCGTAGACCAGCTCGCCCGCGTGCGTGTTGAGGCCGAGGGCCAGCGCCGCGTTCTCGGTCAGGGCGCGCCGCCACCCCTTGTCCGCGATGGTGACCGCGTAGGGGAGCGTGACATTGGTGAGGGCGTAGGTGGAGGTGTTCGGTACCGAGCCCGGCATGTTGGCCACGCAGTAGAAGATCGAGTCGTGTACGCGGTAGGTGGGGTCGGCGTGCGTGGTGGGCCGCGAGTCCTCGAAGCAGCCGCCCTGGTCGATCGCGATGTCCACCAGCACCGCGCCGGCCTTCATGCCGGCCACGAGCTCGTTGGAGACCAGCTTGGGCGCCTTGGCGCCCGGGATGAGCACCGCGCCGATCACCAGGTCGGCCTCGCGGACCTGCTGCTCGAGCGTGTACGCGTTGGACACCAGCGTGCGCAGCCGGCCCTGGTAGATGGCGTCGATCTGGCGGAGCCGGTCGACGTTGACGTCCAGGATCGTCACCTCGGCGCCCATGCCGACGGCGATCTGCGCCGCGTTCAACCCGGAGACGCCGCCGCCGATCACCACGACCCTGGCGGGGGCCACGCCCGGCACGCCGCCGGGCAGCACGCCGCGCCCGCCGTTGGAGGCCATCAGGTTGTAGGCGCCCACCTGCGGGGCGAGCCGCCCGGCGACCTCCGACATCGGGGCCAGCAGCGGCAGCGAGCGGTCCGGCAGCTGGACGGTCTCGTAGGCGATGGCCGTCACGCCGGCCGACAGCAGCGCGTCGGTGCACTCGCGGGACGCGGCCAGGTGCAGGTAGGTGAACAGCGTCTGCCCGGCGCGCATGCGGTGGTACTCCGCCGCGATGGGCTCCTTGACCTTGAGGATCAGGTCGCCCTCGGCCCACACCTCGTCCGGGCCGTCGAGGATCTTGGCGCCGGCCGCGGAGAACTCGTCGTCGGGGATGGCCGACCCGAGACCCGCGCCGCGCTCGACGAACACCTCGTGACCGTGGCGGGTCAGCTCGTGCACACCCGCCGGGGTGATGGCCACCCGGTACTCATGGTTCTTGATCTCTTGTGGAACGCCGATCTTCACGGGTGTCCTCCATCAATGCTGACCAGGCTTTACGCCTAGAGTGAGGCCGTCCCACCCCGCCCGGCCATGTGCAGAGTGCAAAGGTATCGCCTCATTGGATGACAATGTGTAAAACGGGGCGGCGGGCCGGTCGCGGGGGCCGGGTCGCGGCGGCCGTCACGGGGCGGGCGGCAGCCATTCGTCGGCGATGGCGACCGTGAGCTGCTCCAGCAGCGGCCCCGCCCGCCGGATCCGCCGCTCGGGATCCGGCTCGATGTCGGCCAGCGCGTAGACGGCCTGGATCCGCGCCCGCCGCAGCCGCTCCCCGGTCAGCCCGCGCGTCCCGGCGACGGCGACGACCGGCGCGCCC
>NZ_CAACVB010000422.1 GCF_900659635.1 Actinomadura roseirufa
CGGCCGTCGCCCGGCACCTGGCCGGCGCCTACGGGGTGCGCGAGCTGCTGCTCGTCGGCGAGCGGGCCGCGACCGCGCTGGGCGACGAGCTGACCGCGCGGGGCGTCCGCGTCACCGTGGCCGCCTGCGACGTCGCCGACCGGGACGCGCTCGCCGCGGTGCTCGCCGGGGACGGGCCGCGGCTCGCCGCCGTCGTCCACGCCCCCACCGTCCAAGAGGCGGCACAGGACGCGGCGGCGGCATGGGCCGGCGCGGTGAACCTGTCCGACCTCACGGCCGGCTCCGGGCTGGAGGCGTTCGTGCTGCTGTCCCCGGCCACGGGGCTGCTCGGCGCGGCGGGGCGGGAGGAGGAGGCCATCGCCGGCGTCCTCCTCGACGACCTCGCCCGGAGCCGCGCGGCCCGTGGCCTGCCCGCCCTGTCCCTGGCCCTGGGCCCGGTCGAGGGCGACGGCCGCCCGTCGTCTCCGGGGATCGGGCGGCTGACCGCGCAGGAGCGGACGGCGATGTTCGACGCGGCCGTCGCGGCCGGGGAGACCAGCCTCGCCGCGCTGCGGCCGGATCCGGCGGCGGTGCGCGCGGACGAGGTCCCCGCGCCGCTGCGCGGGCTGATCGAGGCGCCGACAAGGACGGCGCCGGACGGCGGCGTGGCCACGGGGCTGCGGCGCCGGCTGCTGGAGCTCGCCGGCGGGGCCGACCGCGACCGGCTGCTGACCGATCTGGTCCGCGCCGAGGTGGCCGCCCTGCTCGGCCCGGGCGATCGGGACGGCGTTCCCGCCGACGCGGCCTTCCGCGACCTGGGGCTCACCTCGGCGTCCGCGGTGGCGCTGCGCGACAGGCTGACCGCCGTGTCCGGGCTGTCCCTGCCGGTCACCCTGGCCTTCGACCAGCCGTCGCCCGCCGCGGTGGCGCGGCGGCTGCGGGCCCTGCTGCTCGACGAGGACGCGCCCGAGGACGCCGCCGTCCCGCATGCCCTGTCGGACGAGCCGATCGCGATCGTGGGCATGGCCTGCCGGCTGCCGGGCGGGGTCTCCTCGCCCGAGGACCTGTGGCGGCTGGTCGCCGAGGGAGGGGAGGCCATCTCGGAGTTCCCCGCGGACCGGGGCTGGGACCTGGACGCGCTGAACGACCCCGATCCGGACGCGACCGGGCGCTCCATCACCCGGCACGGCGGGTTCCTCCACGACGCCGGCGACTTCGACGCGGGCTTCTTCGGCATCTCCCCGCGTGAGGCGCTGGCGATGGATCCGCAGCAGCGGCTGCTGCTGGAGGTGTCGTGGGAGGCGCTGGAGCGGGCGAGCGTCGACCCCACGTCGCTGCGCGGCCGTGACATCGGCGTCTTCTCCGGGCTGATGTACCACGACTACGCGACCGACCTCGGGGTGCTGCCCGCCGGGTTGGAGGGCTACCTCGGGACGGGCAACTCCGGGAGCGTCGCCTCCGGCCGCGTCTCCTACACCCTCGGGTTGGAGGGGCCCGCCGTCACCGTCGACACGGCGTGCTCGTCGTCGCTGGTGGCGTTGCATCTGGCGGCGCAGTCGCTGCGTTCGGGCGAGTCGTCGCTGGCGCTGGCCGGGGGAGTGGCGGTGATGGCCAGGCCCACGTCGTTCGTCGAGTTCACCCGGCAGGGCGCGCTCGCGGCCGACGGCCGCTGCAAGCCGTTCGCCGAGGCCGCCGACGGCACCGGCTGGTCCGAGGGCGTAGGCGTTCTGGTGCTGGAGCGGTTGTCGGACGCGCGCCGCAACGGTCATGAGGTGCTGGCGGTGGTGCGGGGTTCGGCGGTGAACCAGGACGGGGCGTCCAACGGCCTGACCGCCCCGAACGGCCCGTCGCAGGAGCGCGTCATCCGGCAGGCGCTGGCGAACGCGGGTCTGTCGGGCGCGGACGTGGACGCGGTGGAGGGTCATGGAACGGGTACCCGTTTGGGCGACCCGATCGAGGCTCAGGCGCTGCTGGCGACCTACGGGCAGAACCGGCCCGCCGACCAGCCGTTGTGGCTGGGGTCGCTGAAGTCGAACATCGGGCACGCGCAGGCGGCGGCGGGCGTGGCCGGTGTGATCAAGATGGTGCAGGCGCTCCGGAACGGCGTGCTGCCCCGGACGCTGCACGTCGACGCGCCGACCTCCCGGGTGGACTGGTCCTCGGGCGGCGTGCGGCTGCTGGCGGAAGAGCGTGACTGGCCCGAGGTGGACAGGCCCCGGCGGGTGGGCGTGTCGTCGTTCGGCGTGAGCGGCACCAACGCTCACGTCATCGTCGAACAGGCCCCCGACGGCGTGTCCTCTGACGTCGCGGCTCCCGCCGTCCCGGCGGCGGATCCCGGCGCGGTGGCGCTGCCGGTCTCGGCCCGCACCGCGAAGGCGCTGCGGGCGCAGGCGGAGCGGCTGCGGGACGCCGTGCGGGAGCGACCGGGCACCGGGCTCGCCGCCATCGGTCACTCCCTGGCCACGACCCGGGCCGCGCTGGACCACCGCGCGGTGGTCGTGGCGGGGGAGCGGGCCGAGGCGCTCGACGGCCTCGCCGCCCTCGCGGCGGGAACGCCCGCCCCGGCCGTGGTGTCCGGCGCCGCCGACGTCGACGGCAGGACCGTGTTCGTCTTCCCCGGCCAGGGGACGCAGTGGGCGGGCATGGGCGCTGAACTGCTGGAGACCAGCCCGGTCTTCGCGGCGCGGATGGCCGACTGCGCCGCCGCGCTCGCCGCCCACGTGGACTGGTCGCTCACCGACGCGCTGCGGGGCCCGCTGGACCGCGTGGACGTGGTGCAGCCCGTGTCGTTCGCGGTGATGGTGTCGCTGGCGGAGGTCTGGCGCTCCTACGGAGTGACACCGGACGCCGTGGTCGGCCATTCGCAGGGCGAGATCGCCGCCGCGTGCGTGGCGGGGGCGTTGTCGCTGGAGGACGCGGCGCGTGTGGTGGCGTTGCGGAGCCAGGCGATCGCGCGTGGGCTTGCGGGTCGTGGCGGGATGGTGTCGGTGGCGCTGCCGGTGGAAAAGGTGGCCGCGCGGCTGACCGACGGGTTGGAGATCGCCGCCGTCAACGGCCCGGCGTCGGTGGTGGTGGCGGGCGAACCCCGCGCTCTCGATGAACTGGTCGCGGTGCTGGAGGCCGAGGAGGTGCGGGTTCGTCGTGTCCCGGTCGATTACGCCTCGCATACCTCGCATGTGGAGTCGATCGAGGACGAGTTGGCGACCCTTCTGGAGGGTTTGTCTCCGCAGGAGTCGCGGATACCGTTCTTCTCCACGGTCGAGGGGCAGTGGCTCGACACGTCCTCCCTTGACGGTGGTTACTGGTATCGCAATCTGCGGCGGCAGGTCCGTTTCGCCGATGCCGCCCAGGCGTTGAGCGATGATGGGTTCCGGGTGTTCATCGAGGTCAGTGCACACCCCGTCCTGGCCCCGGGCCTGTCCGAGGTCGTCACGGAACCCTCGGCCGTCGTGGGGACCCTCCGCCGTGACGACGGCGGGCTCCGCCGCCTCCTCCTCTCGCTCGGCGAGCTTCACGTGCGCGGCGTGCCCGTCGACTGGACGGCCGCCCTCGCCGGACCCGGAGCACGGCCGGTCGAACTGCCGACCTACGCGTTCCAGCGCGAGCGCTACTGGCTCGAACCCGCGCAGGGCCCGGCCGCCGGACCGGAACCGGCCGGGCACCCGCTGCTCGGGGCGGTCGTCCCGCTCGCCGGGTCGGGCGGCGCGGTGTTCACCGGACGGCTCACCGGCCGCGATCACCCCTGGCTCGCCGACCACCGCGTCGGCGGCGCCGTGCTGCTCCCCGGCACCGCCCTGCTCGACGCCCTCCACCACATCGGCGGCCTGCGCGGCGCCCCCGCCGTCGCCGAGCTCACCGGCTCCGCGCCCATCGTGCTGCCCGAGGGCGGCGCGCTCGACCTCCAGATCACGGTCGACGGACGGGCCGTCCGGGTGCACACGCGCGACGGCGCCGGGTCGGAGTGGACGGAGAACGCCACCGCGACGCTGGCGGAGGACGCCGGGCCGGGGCGCGGCGTTCCCTGGCCGCCCCCCGCGCACGCGCGTCCCCTGGACCTGGACGGCTTCTACGAGAACCTCAACGTCGAGTACGGCCCGTCCTTCCGCGCGGTGCACGCCGTCTGGGTCGGCGAAGGGGAGGCGTGGGCCGAACTGCGTCTGCCGGAGCAGGCCGACCCCGGCGGTTACGGGCTCCACCCGGCACTGCTCGACGCGGCGCTGCACCCCATCGCCGCCGCCGGCCTCCTCCCCGGCCCGGACCAGCCGCGCCTGGCGTTCTCCTGGTCCGGCGTGCGCCTGCACGCGACCGGGGCCCGCACGCTGCGCGTCCACCTGACCGCGGCCGGGCCCGACGCCGTGGCCATCAGCGCTGCGGACCCGTCCGGGACGCCCGTGGTCGACGTCGAGTCGCTCACCGTGCGTCCCGTCCCCCCTGGCCTGCTCACCGCGCACGGGGCACGCGACCGGCTGTTCGAGGTGACGTGGGTCCCGGCCGGACGGACCGGCGGCGCGGTGCCGGACGTCGTCGTGCACCACGTCGGTGTCCCCGACCCCGCGCGGCCTGTCGCCGAACGCGTCCGCGAGACCGGCGCGGACGTCCTGCGCGTGCTGCGCGACTGGCCGGACGACCCGCGCGCCGCCACGTCCCGCCTCCTCGTCGTCACCCGGCCGGACGACCTCGCGCACGAGGCGGTGCGGGGCCTGCTCCGCAGCGCGCAGTCCGAGCATCCCGGCCGCTTCGCCTCCCTCGTCACCGGGGATCCCGCCGACGCGGCGGTGGCGGCCGCGCTGCCGCTGGTGCCGGACGAGCCGCAGCTCGCGGTGCGCGACGGCCGCGCCCTGGTCGCGCGGCT
>NZ_CAACVB010000423.1 GCF_900659635.1 Actinomadura roseirufa
GCCACGGCCCCGCGCGCCGACACCGTCCAGGGCAGCACGCCCGCGCCGTCCGCCGCCGGCGGCCGCTCGGCCCCCGGCTCCGGCTCGTCCCGCGGCGCGGCGGGCTCCAGTTCGGGGACCTGCTCAAGGATCACGTGGGCGTTGGTACCGGAGATGCCGAACGACGACACCGCGGCCCGGCGCGGGGCGCCGTCGGGGGACCAGGCCACCGGCTCGGTGAGCAGCCGCACCGCCCCGGACTCCCAGTCCACGTGCGGGGTCGGCTCGTCGACGTGCAGGGTGGCGGGCAGCTGCCCGTGCCGCATCGCCATCACCATCTTGATGACCCCGGCGACGCCCGCGGCCATCTGCGTGTGCCCGATGTTGGACTTCACCGACCCCAGCCACAGCGGGGCGTCCGCCGGGCGCGCCCGCCCGTAGGTCGCCAGCAGCGCCTGCGCCTCGATCGGGTCGCCGAGCGCCGTGCCGGTGCCGTGCGCCTCCACCGCGTCGACGTCCGCCGCGGTGAGCCGGGCGTCCGCCAGCGCCTCGCCGATCACCCGCTCCTGCGCGGGGCCGTTCGGCGCGGTCAGCCCGTTGCTGGCGCCGTCCTGGTTGATCGCCGAGCCGCGGATCACGGCCAGCACCCGGTGGCCGTTGCGGCGCGCGTCCGACAGCCGCTCGACCAGCAGCATCCCGGCGCCCTCGGCCATCGTCATGCCGTCCGCCGCCGCCGAGAACGACTTGGACCTGCCGTCGGGGGCGAGCGCGCGCAGCTGGCTGAAGCCGATCAGCGGCGCCGACGACGACATCACGAACACGCCGCCGGCCAGCGCGAGGTCGCACTCGCGCTGCCGCAGCGCGCGGACCGCCAGGTGCATCGTGACCAGCGACGAGGAGCACGCGGTGTCGACGGTGACCGCCGCGCCCTCCAGGCCGAGGGTGTAGGCCACGCGGCCCGACACCACGCTCGCGGTGTTGCCGATCGTGAAGTAGCCCGCCGAGCCGTCGGGGACCTGCGCCGGGTCGGTGTAGTAGTCCAGCCGGTCGCAGCCGATGAACGTGCTGGTCAGGCTGGAGCGCAGCGACTCGGGGCCGATGCCGGCGTGCTCGATGGCCTCCCACGCCGTCTCCAGCGCCAGGCGCTGCTGCGGCGCCATGCCGAGCGCCTCGCGCGGGCCGACGCCGAAGAACCCGGCGTCGAACCCGGCGACGTCGTCGAGGAAGCCGCCCTCCCGGACGTACGACGTCCCCGGATGGTCGGGATCGGGGTCGAAGAGGTTCTCCAGGTCCCAGTTCCGGTCCGCGGGGAAGCCCGCGACGGCGTCCCGCCCGTCGGCCACGAGGTCCCACAGCTGGCCGGGCGACCGCACGCCGCCCGGGAAGCGGCAGGCCATCCCGACGATCGCGATCGGCTCGTGCCCGCCCGACTCGACGTCCTTCAGCCGACGCTGCGCCTGACGCAGATCCGTCGTCACGCGCTTGAGGTAGCCGAGGAGTTTCTCTTCCTTGGTTGCCATTACCGGCGCACCCATTTCCCTCCGCGAGAACCAGGCGGCCGACCTGGTTCCTTTGCTGACCGGACAGCTGCCGGCGCCGTTACGGCGCGCAGGCTTTCAGCATCACCGGCACCGCTAAAGCTGGCCTAATTCCCATGAATGCTCAGTGCAGTTGTGCGGGCGGCTCGGTACGGAATCGGGCGGCCAGCCGCTCCAGTTCCGGTACCAGCTCGTTCGGAGTCGGCTGGGCCAGCACCTCCCGCCGCAGCCGCTGCGCTCCGGCCCGGTAGGCGGGGTCCTCCAGCAGCCGCACCAGCGCCTCGCGGATCGCCGGTCCGCTCACCTCGTCCGGCTCCAGCAGGTCGCCCGCGCGGGCCGCGCGCAGGCAGCGGCGCTTGACGTCCGGGTCCGGGACCTTGCTGCCGATCTGGAGCTGCGGGACGCCGTGCAGCAGCGAGCCGTTGAGGCCGCCGACGCCGCCGTGGCGGATCACCGCGGAACAGGACGGGATGACGGCGTCCAGCGGGACGAACTCGACCACGCGCGTGTTGGCGGGCACCCGTTCGAGCTTCTCGCTGAACTCGGCGGGCAGCGTCACCACCAGCTCGATGTCGAGGTCGGCCACCGCGTCCAGCGTCTCCTGCACCTGCTCGGCCGACAGCGACTCCAGCGCCGTCCAGTCCCGTGACGACATGCCGAGCGTCATCAGGACGCGCGGCGCCCGGACCGGCTCGGAGAGCCATCGCGGGACGACGGAGGGGTCGTTGTAGGGGACGTAGCGCAGCGACGCGTAGAGCAGGTCGGACTCCTGCCGGAACGACTCGGGCAGCTGGTCGATCGTGAAGTGGCCCGTGATCAGCTCCTCGGAGAACTCCGCGCCGTACCGGCCGGCCAGCTCGCCGAGCCACTCGGCCATCGGGTCCTCCCGCGCCCGCGGCGGCGCCAGATCCCGCATCCGCAGGAAGTTGCGGCGCAGCCCCACCTCGACGTCGGTGGTCGTCAGGACGCGGGCGTGCGCGGCGCCGGACGTCGCCGCGGCGACCGGCGCCGCGTGCGTCAGCGAGTCCCACACCACGAGGTCGGGACCCCAGGACCGGCACAGCGCCACCAGGTCGCCGACCATCGAGTCGTTCTTGATCCTGGCCTTCGGCACCAGCAGCACGCGGTACTTCCAGGCCAGCTGCTCCCAGGTCAGCTTCTCCTCGGGCAGGTGGGCCAGCTCCAGGACCTTCGGGCCGATCTCCTCCCACTCCTCGGCGCTCGGGAAGACGCCCTCCTCCTGCGCGCGGGCCACCTTCTCCTTGAGCGTCTCGGCCGAGCCGACCGGGACCGCCGTGAGGCCCGCCCCGGTGATGGCGTCGACCAGCTCCGGTTCGCCGGCCACGCGCACCTCGTGGCCCGCGGTGTGGAGCGCCCACGCCAGCGGGACCATGTTGAAGAAATGCGTCCGCCAGGCCCAGCTCGCGAACAGTACGCGCACGGTCTCCTCCTGAGGTTCGGGTGCGCGGCGGCTACCGCGCGGGCTCGCCCAGCGTCACGGGCAGCCGGGCGAGCTGGCGGGTCAGCGCGAGCGGCTTCCACTCCACCTCGTCCGGCGGCACGGCGAGCGCCAGGCCGGGGTGGCGGTCCAGGAGCGCGCCGAGCGCGACCTCGGCCTCCTGGCTGGCCAGCGTCGCGCCGAGGCAGTAGTGCTCGCCGCGCGAGTACGCCAGGTGCGCGGTGCCCCCGGTGTCCGGCGGGCGGGTGAGGTCCAGCCGCTCCGGATGCGGGAACCGGCGCGGGTCGTGGTTGGCCGAGCCGAGCACCAGCTGGACGCGGTCGCCGCGCCGGATCGGCGTCCCGGCGACCGTCACGTCCTCGGTCGCGTAGCGCATCAGCGCCACGACGGACGGGCCGCACCAGCGCAGCAGCTCCTGGACGGCGCCGGGAAGCAGCGAACGGTCCGCGCGCAGCAGCGCGAGCTGCCCGGGATGGGTCAGCAGCGCCAGTACCGCGTTGCCGATGAGGTGCGGGGTCGGCTGCTGGGACGCCATCATCAGCGTGAGCACCATCGTGACGAGCTCCCGCTCGGACAGCCGCTCGTCGGCGCGGGCGCGCACCAGCTCGCCGATCAGGTCGTCCGCGGGTTCGGCGCGGCGGCGCGCGGCCAGCTCCCGGACGTGCTCGTCGACCTCGGCGAGCATCCGGTTCAGCCGCCGCGGGTCGGCGCTGGTGTAGTCGCGGCTCCAGCCGTGCCAGCGCGGCATGTCCGCGGCCGGAATGCCGATCAGCTCGCAGATGACCATGGTGGGGAGCGGCTGGGCGAAGTGCTCGATCAGGTCGACGGAGCCGCCGCGGGCATGGTCCGGCAGGGTGTCGAGCAGCGCGCCGGTGAGGGCCCGCATCCGCGGCCGCAGCGCCGCGACCCGCCTTGCGGAGAACGCCCTCAGGACGATCTTGCGCAGCCGGGTGTGGTCGGGCGGGCCGGTCCGCACCAGGTCGCCGACGAGGTGCGGGGCGAGCTCGGGGGAGATCCCCATCGCGTGCAGCACCTCGGCGTAGACGTCGGCGCCGCCCGGCAGGGCGGCGGACGTCGTGCTGAAGCGCCGGTCCGTGAGCACCTCGGTGACGTGCTCGTGCCGGGTGATGATCCAGACCGGCGCGCCGTCCCACGAGCTCCGCGCGATCGGCGTCTCCTCGCGGACGCGCCCGAACCCGCCGTACGGGTCGACCATCAGGTCGTGGGCGCTCAGCCGCACTTCGGGGCACGTGCCCTCGGTGGTCATGCGGGCCCTCCTCGCCGTCCCGCCGGTGGCGGGCCCCGGCGCGCTAGCGCCGGTGGCAGTCGAGTGTGTGGGTCACGACGAAACCGTTGGGGAACGTCGTGGACTGGACGTTGGTGTGGTGGTCGCGGCCGAGCGCCCGGATCTCCTCCTTGACGTCGGCCTTGATGCCCTCGGCCTCGCCGGTCGGGCTCGGCTTGATCACGAGGGTGACCGGGCCGGTGGACACCAGCCGCCCGTCCTTGACCGGGCCGGCGGTCGAGGTGGCCGCCACGCCCCAGTCGTCGCGGTACTGGCTGAGGTACTTGCGGCCGACCGGGTCCCAGCCCCAGGTCCGCTGCGCCCGGATGACCCCCGGAGTCCACATCACGGACTCGTAGTAGTGGCCGCCCATGGACCGCCGGGTGGTGATGTAGTCGTAGAACGGCTCCTGGCCGGTCGACGGGGTGTCGAGGCACTTGAACGAGCCGAGCATGAAGTCGAGCTCGCGCATCTGCGGCGGCGGCGACAGCGGCTTGGCCGAGGGGGACGGCGGGGCGGGCGGCGCCTTCACCGCGGCGGCCGGCAC
>NZ_CAACVB010000424.1 GCF_900659635.1 Actinomadura roseirufa
CGCCGCCGCCGCCGGCCGCACCGGCTCCCCGGACGGCCCCGCGAGCCGCCGGAACCGGCCGCCGGAGGCGTCGGCGAGCCCCCGGGCGGGTACGTCCGATCGGTCGGGTCGATCGCCGCGGGACCGGCGGGCCGCCGGTGAGCCGGCGGCCCCTCCGGACGCCGGCGAGCCGTGGTCGGCCGCCACCGGCGGCCCCATCGACATCGGATAGTGCGGGACGGGCTCCAGCCGGGGCGCGTGAGGAGGAGGAAGCGTTACATGGCCCTGACCATCGGCGTGGATGTGGGCGGCACGAAGGTGGCCGCCGGGGTCGTCGACGACCGGGGGACGATCCTGGAGAAGGTCCGCAGGCCGACTCCCTCGACCAACCCCAGGGAGACCGCCGAGGTCATCGCCGAGGTCGTCGACCTGCTCAAGGGCAAGTTCGACGAGGTGACGGCGGTCGGGCTCGGCACCGCGGGCTTCGTCGACGGGACCCGGTCCACCGTGCTGTTCGCGCCCAACCTCGCCTGGCGCGACGAGCCGATCAAGGAGAAGGTCGAGAGCCTGGTCGGTCTCCCGGTCGTCGTGGAGAACGACGGCAACGCCACCGCGTGGGGCGAGGCCAAGTACGGCGCCGGGCGCGGCGAGAACTTCATCGTGCTGGTGGCGCTCGGCACCGGCATCGGCGGCGGCATCATCCTCAACGGCGAGCTCTACCGGGGCCAGTTCGGCATCGGCGCGGAGATGGGCCACTTCCGGGTCGTCCCGGACGGCCGGCGCTGCGGCTGCGGCAACCGGGGCTGCTGGGAGCAGTACGCCAGCGGCAACGCGCTGGTGCACGAGGCCCGCGACCTGGCGCGGGTCGCCCCGGCGATGGCGGGGCGGCTGCTGGAGCTCGGCGAGGGCCGGCCGGAGGGGATCAGCGGGCCCGAGGTGACGCAGGCGGCCCGCGAGGGCGACAAGGCCGCGCTGGAGTGCTTCCGCGCCGTGGCGCACTGGGCGGGGCAGGGCCTCGCCGACCTCAGCGCCATCCTGGACCCGGGCGCGTTCATCATCGGCGGCGGCCTCTCGGACGCCGGCGACCTCCTCCTCGACCCGATCCGGGCCTCCTTCGGGGACGCGCTGACCGGCCGCGGGCACCGCCCGCTGCCCGACATCCGCATCGCCGAGCTGGGTTCGGCCGCGGGCATCGTCGGCGCGGCCGACCTCGCCCGGGTCAGGCCCCTGCAGGACGCGGTCGTCTGACCGCCGCCCGGCGGGCGAGGAACAGGGGAGGAACAGGGACGTGACGTCCGTCCGCGTGCTCGGCTACAACATCCGGTCCCTGCGCGACGACCCCGCCGCCGTGGCCCGGGTCGTCCGCGCGATCCGCCCGGACGTGCTGTGCCTGCAGGAGGTCCCGCGGTTCCGCGGCTGGCGGGCCAGGCGCCGCGCCCTCGCCGCGGACTGCGGGATGACCGTGGCGGCCGGGCGGCGGGCGTGCGGGCTGGCCGTGCTCGCGGCGCCGGGCGTGCGGCCCGTCCGCCGCGAGTTCCACCTGCTCAGCCGTGCCCCCGGGCTGCACCGGCGGGGGCTGGCCGTCGCCGTCCTCGACCTCGCCGGCGGGCGGCGGCTCATCGCCGCCTCCACCCACCTGGACCTCGTGGAGGGCCCCCGGCTCCGGCACACCGGGGAGATCCTGGACCTGCTGGACCGGGCCCGGCGCCGGTACGGCGCCCCGGTGGTGCTGGCCGGCGACATCAACGAGGAGCCGGGCGGGCCGTCCTGGGCACTGCTCGCCGGCCGCTTCCAGGACGGCTACGCCGTCGCGCCCGACGGCGGGGAGCTCACCTTCCCGGCCCGCGGCCCGAACCGGCGCATCGACGGCGTGTTCGCCGACGCCGGCATCGGGGTCGCCGGCTGCGGGGTGCCCGGCGGCGACGCGGCGCCCGAGGCCGACTACGTCCTCGCGACCGACCATCTGCCGCTGCGGGCCGACCTGCGCCTGCCCGGCGCCTGACCCCGGCCCCTCCGCGCCGGCCGCCAAGCGGCTGATCGGGTCAGGCCCTCGGATCAGACCACGGTCAGACCACGGCGCCGTCGTCGGGATCGCGCGGCTCGTCGCCCATCCGCAGGACCAGTGTCACGAACCCGCCGATGAACGCCGCGACCGCGAGGAATGCGGCCCAGCCCGGCACCTCCCAGTCGAGGATCACCGTCACCAGCAGGTAGACGGGCCCGCCGACCAGCGCGATCCAGGCGCCCTTGGTCAGCGGGTCGGCGCTCGGCAGCGGCGGGGGCGGCGGCGGGACGTAATGGCCCCCGTCATCGTCGTCGTCCGGGGGGAGCTCGGCGACGTCGGCCGTGCGGACCACCCGCGCGCGGGGCAGCCGGCCCGTCCGGTCGTCGCCCTCGCGCGGCGGCGCGGCGGGCTCCTCGATGTTCTCCTGCTCGGGCCAGGGGACCTCGCCGTCGGGGGCGGTGTCGAACCCGGCGACGATCTCGGCCCAGATGGCGTCCTCGTCGAGCCCCGGGGGGCCGCCGTCCTGGCCGGGCTCGTCGCCCACGGCCGTGTCGCCCTCGTCCAGGGGGCCCTCCTCGCGGTGGGGCTCGCGGGCGCCCTCGCGGTGCCCGTCCAGGTGCGCCTCGCGGGCGGCGGACTCGGCGAGGTCGGTCTCGGGACGCTCGGCGCCGTCGCCGCGGGCGCCCGCGTCGCGCAGCCGCGTCAGGTGCGCCCGCAGGATGCCCTCGGCCGCCGGCTTCAGCTCCACGTCCACGTACAGCCGGTCGAGCGGGTCGCCGGGCGCGGGCTCCACGGCCGGGTCGGCGGCGATCGCGTAGGCGGCCACCCCGGCCTCGCCGAGCGCCGCGAGCATCGCGTCGGCCAGGTGGGGGGCGAGATCGACCAGGGGGGCGTAGGCGTCGGCGGACAGTCCATTGCCACGGCGATTCACGGGGCCGGCTCCTTCGACGACTGCGGCGTGACCGACAGCACCGGCATGACGGCCTCCGCTCCCCGATAGACATGTGCCCGGTCGCGCCTGCGGTACACGGCGGCACCGCCCGGCACCCCGGAGGGTGTGTCCCACGGTATTCGCTGCGCCGCCCTGGACAAGCCCCCGGGCCCACCCGATTGAGATTTCGCTGAAGAGCCTACGTCGCTCCGCGGGCGGGGCGCGCCGGAGCGCGCGGCGCGGCCGGGGCGATGAGGTGGGCCGCCGGCCGAGGGGATGCGAAGATGTCCCATCATCTCCCCCTCGGGGCGGGGACTCGGCTTGCGGCCGCAGGCGCGCGCGGCCAGGGAAGGTGTCGGCATGCTGTGGTTCTGGATCCTCCTGAGGATCGTTCTGTCCCCCATCATGTACGTCGTGTGGTGGCCGCGGAACCAGGGCATGCGGAACGTCCCCCGGCGCGGTCCCGCGCTGCTGGTGAGCAACCACCTGTCGTTCGCCGACCACTTCTTCGGGCCGCTGCCGCTGCTGCGGCCGATCTTCTTCATCGGCAAGGGCGAGTACTTCACCGGCCGGGGCGTCAAGGGGCTGATCAACAAGGGCTTCTTCACCGGCGTCGGCGTGGTCCCCGTCGACCGCACCGGCGGCGACGCCGCCGAGGCAGCGCTGCGGACGGGCCTGCGGATCCTGCGCGAGGGCAAGCTGCTCGGCATCTATCCCGAGGGCACCCGGGCGCCCGACAACCGGCTCTACCGCGGCAAGACCGGCGTGGCCCGGCTGGCGCTGCAGTCGCGCGTCCCGGTGATCCCGATGGCGATGATCAACACGTTCGAGCTCATGCCGCCCGGCCGGGCCCTCCCGCGGCTCGGGATCCGGCCCGGCGTCCGGTTCGGCGCCCCGCTGGACTTCTCCCGCCACTACGGCCGCGAGGACGACCACGAGGTGCTCCGCGAGATCACCGACGAGATCATGGGGGCGATCCGCGCGCTGTCGGGCCAGGAGTACGTCGACCGGTACGCCGCCGAGGTCAAGGCGGAGACGGCGGGCGGGACCGCCCGCCCGGCGGAGGACGACGACGGGATCACGGGCGCGGGCTGACCGCGCGAGGGGCGGCGGTACGGGGGCGGCGGTGACGGCGAGGACGGGGTCCGGCGGCGGGACCGGGCTGGAGGCCGCCCTGTGGCGGGCCGTCGCGGTCTACCGCGTCGCCTCGCTCGGCTACGCGGCGGTGCTGATCGTCCGGGACTTCGGCGGCTACGCGCGCCCGCTCGGCGGCTGGATCGTGCTCGGCGTCATGGCCGCCTGGACGGCCCTGTCGGTGCCGGCCTACCGCGACCGGCGGCGCCGGGGCGGGCCGCTGCTGGCCGCCGATCTCGCCGTCGCGGCCGGCTGCGTGCTCGCCACCGCCTGGGTGCAGACCCGCGGCGAGATCTCCGCGGGCCATCCGACGCTGCCGGTGTCGTGGGTCGCCGCCGCCGTGCTGTCCTGGGCGGTGGCGGGGGGCCGCCGGGCCGGGCTCGCCGCCGCCGCCGTGATCGCCGCGACGAACCTGGCGCTGCACGCGATCGCCGGGACCGGCGGGGTCACCGGCACCACGTTCAACGGGATCGTGCTGCTGTTCCTCGCCGGCCTCGTCGTCGGGCACGTGGTGCGGCTGGCGCTGGAGGCCGAGGCGCGGCTGGCCCGCGCCGTGGAGCTGGAGTCGGCCACCCGCGAGCGCGAGCGGCTGGCCCGGCGCATCCACGACTCGGTGCTCCAGGTGCTGGCGATGGTGCAGCGGCGCGGCGGCGAGCTGGGCGGCGAGGCGGCCGAGCTGGGCCGGCTCGCGGGCCAGCAGGAGGCGGCGCTGCGCGCGCTGATCGGCACGGCCCCGCCGGT
>NZ_CAACVB010000425.1 GCF_900659635.1 Actinomadura roseirufa
TGCTGCCGTTGTCGGTGGCGCTGAACGGGCTCGGCCTGGCGATGATCTACCGCCTGGACCTCGACACCAGCGACGACCACAAGGTCGCGGCCGCGGCGGCGACCGCCTCCAGCTCGGCGGCGAACTCCGCGGCGCCCGCCGGGCGCCGGGCGGGGTCCTTGGCCATGCCGTGCTCGACCAGCGGGCGCACCGGCGGCGGCAGCTCGGCCACCGGCACCGGCTCGGCGCCGTGCTGCGCCCACAGCTCCAGCGCCCCCTCGCCCGCGAACGGCGGGTGGCCGGTGAGGCACTCGAAGAAGACGCACGTCGCGGCGTACACGTCGGTGGCGGGGGTGGCCGCGTCGCCCTCCCACTGCTCCGGCGCCATGTAGGCGGGCGTGCCCGACCGCGAGCGGGCCCCGGCGGGCCCCGCCACGCCGAAGTCGATGAGCTTGCTGTCCCCGTCCGCCTGGACGATCACGTTCGACGGCTTGTAGTCGCGGTGCACCACCCCGGCGGCGTGCGCGGCGGCGAGGCCGCCGAGCGAGCCCTTGAGCACCACCAGCGCCGCCTCCGGCGGGAGCCCGCCGCCGCGCTCGGCGACGTTGCGCTCGATGACGACGCCGAGCGGGACGCCCCGCACCGCCTCCAGCACCAGGGCCGCCGTGCCGCCGGGGCCCTCGACCAGGTCGTACAGGCGGGCGACGTGCGGGTCGTCGACCGCCTTGAGGATGTCCGCCTCCCGCCGGGAGGGCACCCGGGCGCCGTCCCGCGGCACCACGTACTTGATCGCCACGACGGGCGCGGCCCGGTCCCGGCCGTCCCTGCGGGCCAGGACCACCCGCCCCTGTGCCCCCGAGCCGAGCTCACCGATCTCGGTGAACCCGTCCAGTTTCCAGCTCATCCCGTTCCCCCCTGGAAAGCCGGTCCCCCTCGGCGAACCTCACGCCAAGGTCGTCTCCGCCGTTTCGGAAACCGTTGTGGATCCGCCGAGTGAGTGGTGCCGGCCGCCCCCGGCCGGACCTTTCACGACCGTCCCGGCCAACTCCGGAAACCGACCGTTCCGTGAGTGCCACCCGCAGTTATGATGACGTCCGGTCACCATGCAGCTGAGCACCTTCGACCCCCCGGAAAAGGAGCGTGGAATGATCCACGCGATGCCGTTCCCTCAGCGACGCCCCTAGAGTGACGTGACCGGCGTTCGTCCCACCACAGGGAAAACCCTGAGATTCCGGCCGCCCCGCCCGCCGGCCCCCCGCGGCCGCGACCCGGTCCCGGCGATGTTCGCCGCCGGGACGGCCCTGGTGCTGTGCGACGCGTGGCTCGCGGCGCGCTGGGGCACGCACGGCGCCGTCTTCTACACCAAGGAGCTGGCGCAGGTCATGGGCTGGCTGGTGGCCGGGGAGCTCGTCGCGCGGCTGCGCCCCCGGTCCCGGATGGGCGCGCTCATGACGGGGCTCGGGCTGCTGCTGGCGGCCGCGGCGCCCGCCTCGTTCGCGCTGGCCGGCACCGGCCTCGCGCTGCGGCTGCCGGTCGCGGCCGGGCTGCTGCTCACCGCGCTCCAGCTGCCGCTGGGCGCGCACGTGTTCCTCGCCTATCCGTCGGGGGAGGTGCACGACCGGGAGGGCCGTGCCGTGGCCCGCGCCGGGTACGTGTTCGGTGCCCTGTGCGCGCTGGTCCTGGTGGTGTTCGGCCCGGCCCGCCCGGCGGGCCGGTGCAGGGACGTGTGCGCGCCGCTCAGCCTGGTGGACGACCCGGGCGCGGCCCGGACGGCGGCGCAGGCCCTCGCGGCGGGGACCGCCGCGCTGGTGCTCGTCGGCGCGTCGGTCATCATGCGCCGGTTCCGGCGCGCGGGCGGGCGGGAGCGGCGGCTGCTCGCCTTCCCCACCGCCGCGATGATCACGGCGGCGGTGCTGTGGGCGACGCTGAACCTGCTGAGCACGGCCGAGCTGCCGCCCGCGGGCGCGACCGGCGTCGACTCGACCCTGGCCGCCGCCCAGTTCACCTCGCTGCTCGCGGTCCCGGCGGCGTTCTTCCTCGGGCTGCTGCGCGAGCGGCTCTACGAGGCGCGGGTGTCCGACCTCGTCCGGGTCATCGCGGTGATGCCGGCGGGCCGGCTGGAGGCGGCGCTGGCCGCCGCGCTCGGCGACCCGCAGCTGCGGGTCGCCTACCCGGTCACGGGCGGATGGGCGGACGGCGCGGGCGCGCCCGTGACGCTGCCGGAGGCCCCCGACCCGCGCCGCCTCACCGTGGTGGGCCCGCTGGAGCGGCCCGTCGCCGTCCTGCTGCACGACCCGACGCTGCGGGACGAGCCGCGCCTGCTGGAGGCGGTCACCGCCACCGCGCGGCTCGCGCTGGAGAACGCGCGGCTGGAGGCCGAGGTGCGCGCGCGGCTCGCCGAGGTCCGCGCGTCCCGGGCCCGGCTGGTCACCGCCGCCGACGCGGCGCGGCGCCGCCTCGAACGCGACCTGCACGACGGCGCGCAGCAGCGGATGCTGCGCCTGGGCGACGCGCTCGGCGCCGTCCGGGAGAGCCTGCGCGACACCGTGATCACCGCGGACACCGCGCGGCTGCTCGGGCAGGCCGAGGACGAGCTGCGCGCCGCGGTCACCGAGCTGCGCGAGCTGGCGCGCGGGATCCATCCGGCGACGCTGACCGTGCGGGGGCTGCGGCCCGCGCTGGAGCTGCTGGTCATGCGCTGCGCCGGGCGGACCGTCCTGGACGTCGCGGACCTGCCCCGGCTCGACCCGACCGTGGAGGCGACCGCCTACTTCGTCGTCAGCGAGGCCCTCGCCAACGCCGCCCGGCACGCCCGCGCCGAGACCGTCCGGGTCGGCGCCGGGGTGGCGGGCGGGCGGCTGCTCGTCCGGGTCGCCGACGACGGCGCGGGCGGCGCGGTGCCGGGCCCCGAGTCCGGTCTCACCGGCCTCGCCGACCGCGTCGCCGCCGTCGGCGGGACGCTGACCGTGCACAGCCCGCCCGGGAAGGGGACCGTGTTGACCGCCGACCTGCCCGCCGCGCCGCCCGGCGCCGCGCCGCTGGACCCGCCGTGCGAGTGATCGTCGTCGAGGACGGCCTGTTCGAGCGCGAGGGCATGGTGCGGGTGCTGGCGGCGCTGGGCCACGAGGTGGCGGCCACCGCGGTCCGCGCCGAGCCCGTCCCGGCGCTGGTCGCCCGGTACCGGCCCCACCTGGTGCTGCTGGACGTCCGGCTGCCGCCCACCTACGGCGAGGAGGGGCTGCGGCTGGCCGCCCGCGTCCGCGCCGAGCACCCCGCGACGGCCGTGCTGCTGGTGTCCCACTACGCGGAGAACTACGCCGCCGACCTGCTCCGCGACGACCCGGCCCGGGTCGGGTACCTGCTCAAGTCCCGGATCTCGCGGGCCGAGGAGTTCGACGAGGTGCTGCGCCGGCTCGCCGCCGGCGGCACGGCCGTCGACCCCGACGTCGTCGCCGGCCTGGTCGGGCCGCCCGGCGGGGCCGACGCCCTGGACTCCCTCACCGGGCGCGAGCGGGAGGTCCTCACCCTGATGGCGCAGGGACTGTCGGACCGCGGCATCGCCACGCGGCTGTACATCACCGAGGCGACGGTGAGCTCGCACGCCCGCAACGTCTTCCAGAAGCTCCGCATCGGCAAGGACCCGGCGAGCAACCGCCGCGTCAACGCCGTCCTCGCCTACCTGACGGCCCGCCGCCTCGGCCACCCCCGCCCCACGCGCCCCGACTGACGACTCTCGTCGGCGAAAGCAGCAAAGACCTCGTGAATTCATGAGAGCCTAACCCACAAAACCCCCATTTCCCAACATCGCCGCATTTTTTATACAGCACTTATCTGTCAATATTTCCTTCCCTTATGCGATCGCATTGCGTGACCGAGTACGTTGACGAGGAATGAGCGGCTCGGGCGCGTCCGGACCCGGCGCCGCTGCGGCGACGGAATGGATCGGGTGGTGCAGTCCTCCGACGAGCCGGGGTCCGGAGAGGTCCCGTGGCGCAACGAGCTGACCGGGATGATCTCCGGGTCCAGCGTCCAGGCCGGGTCCATCGAGGGCGGCGTCCACATCACCGCGGCGCCGCGGCCGCGGCTGCCCGCCCCGGCCCAGCTCCCCCCGCCCGGCCTGTTCGCCGACCGCGCCGACGAGCTCGCCTCCCTCACCCGGATGGCGGAGGCCCCCGCCGGGACGGACCGGCCCCGGCTGGTCGTGGTCACCGGACAGGGCGGCGTCGGCAAGACCACGCTGGCCCTGCACTGGCTGCACCGGATCAGGGCCCGCTACGAGGGGCAGCTCTTCGTCGACCTGCGGGGCTTCTCGGGCGCCGAGCCGCTCGCCCCGGCCGAGCCGCTGGAGCGCTTCCTGCGCGCGCTCGGCGCCGCCCAGGAGAGCATCCCCGCCGGCATCGACGAGCAGTCCGCGCTGTTCCGGTCGATGACCAGCGGCCGGCGCCTGATCATCATGCTCGACAACGCGGTCTCGGCGGCCCAGGTGCGGCCGCTGCTGCCCGGCGCCGGGCCGGCGCTGATCGTGGTGACCACCCGGCGGCGCCTGTCCGGGCTGCTGGTGGACGGGGCGGAGTTCCTGGAGCTGAGCCCGCTCGGCCAGTCCGGCGCGCTGGAGCTGCTCGGCCGCCTGGTCGGCCGGGACCGGGTCGACCGCGAGGACGAGGCCGCCCGCTCGCTGGTGGGGCTGTGCGGCCTGCTGCCGCTCGCGGTCTGCGCGTGCGGCGCGCGGCTCGCCGCCCGCCGTCGCTGGCCGATCTCCCGCGCGGTCGCCGAGCTGCGCGACGAGGAGCGCAGG
>NZ_CAACVB010000426.1 GCF_900659635.1 Actinomadura roseirufa
AGGCGCAGCGCGAACAGGGCGGCCGCCAGCCCCGGGACCGCGCGGGCCTCCGCGCGGGCCGTGCGGTCCCGGGCGGACTCCGGACGGGCCGTCGCCAGGGTGCGGCGGCGGCCCGCAGGACGACCCCACCGGACGACCTCGCGGCCGCCACCGCGAGGGCGGGCCGGTCAGGCTGCGTTCTCCGCGGCGTTCTCCGCGGCGTTCTCCGCGGCCTCGACGACGTTGGCGAGGAGCATCGCGCGGGTCATCGGGCCCACCCCGCCGGGGTTGGGCGCGACCCAGCCGGCGACTTCGCGGACGCCGTCGGCGACGTCGCCGGTGAGCTTGCCGTCCACCCGGGAGACCCCGACGTCCAGCACCGCGGCGCCGGGCTTGACCATGTCGGCCGTGATGAGGCCGGGGACGCCCGCGGCGGCCACGACGATGTCGGCCCGGCGGGTCTGCGCGGCGAGGTCGCGGGTCCCGGTGTGGCACAGCGTCACGGTGGCGTTCTCGGTGCGCCGGGTCAGCAGCAGGCCGAGCGAGCGGCCCACGGTGATGCCCCGGCCGACGACGGCGACCTCGGCGCCCGCGATCGGGACCCCGAAGCGGCGCAGCAGCTCGATGATCCCCTTCGGGGTACAGGGCAGCGGCCCGGGCTGCATGAGGACGAGCCGGCCGAGGCTCATCGGGTGCAGCCCGTCGGCGTCCTTGGCGGGGTCGATGCGCTCCAGCACGCGCTGCTCGTCCAGGCCCTTGGGCAGGGGCAGCTGGACGATGTAGCCGGTGCAGGCGGGGTCGTCGTTCAGCTCGGCGACGGCCCGCTCCACCTGCTCCTGGGTGGCGTCGGCGGGCAGGTCACGGCGGATGCTCTGGATGCCGACCTCGGCGCAGTCGCGGTGCTTCATGCCGACGTAGGCGTGGCTTCCGGGGTCGTCGCCCACCAGGACGGTGCCGAGGCCCACGGACACGCCGCGCGCGCGGAGCGCCTCGACGCGGACCTTGAGGTCGGACCGGATCTCGGCGGCGGTGGCCTTCCCGTCCAGAATCTGTGCCGTCATGCGTTCCTCCGCGCTGTCCCGCCGGGGACCGGAGCACCCCGGCTCGAGGTCCCGTCCACCCAGGCGCGCGGTGTCCGGACTGTGGTTCGCTCCCCGGTGGTGATCCACCTTGACCGCGCCAGTCGCGTCGAACGCCATGCTAGCCGTCCGGGACGAACCGGCGGCGGTCAGTCCTCGTCGGGGCGCTGCCGCCAGGTGATCAGCCGGTCGGTGCCGTGCCAGCCGAGGTGCGCGGCGAGCATCGCGGCCAGTGCCGCGGCGATCAGGCCGATCAGCTGCCGGGACTCCATCAGCAGGGAGTCGGCCTGGGCGATCGAGCCCACGAGGAGGGTCAGTACGGCGTCCATCGCGCCTCCAACGGCGGACGGCCGCGCGAGGGTCGGGGCAAGGAGGGGGCACAGAGGGGGCAGGAAGGGAGCACGGCCAGGCAGAGGCTACCAACCGGACCCGGGTGGAGTGGCCGGAACGGCGCGGACCGTCAGTGGAAGAAGTGCCGGACGCCCGTGAAGTAGAGCGTGATCCCGGCCTTCTCCGCCGCCGCGATCACCTTGTCGTCGTTGACCGACCCGCCCGGCTCGACGATCGCGCGCACGCCCGCCGCCGTCAGCACCTCCAGGCCGTCGGGGAACGGGAAGAACGCGTCGGAGGCGCCGACCGCCCCCGCGGCGCGCTCCGCCCCGGCCCGCGTGACCGCGAGCTTGGCGGAGTCGACCCGGTTGACCTGGCCCATCCCGACGCCGACCGTGGCGCCGCCGGAGGCCAGCAGGATCGCGTTGGACTTCACCGCGCGGCAGGCCCGCCAGGCGAACGCCAGGTCGCGCAGGGTCGCCTCGTCGGCGGCGGCGCCGACCTTGAGCTCCCAGCCGGCCGGGTCGTCGCCGGGGGCGTCCACGCGGTCGACGGTCTGCAGCAGGACGCCGCCGTCGATCCGCCGGTACTCGGTGGCGCCCGCGGGCGCCTGCGGGCAGCGCAGCAGCCGGATGTTCTTCTTGCGGGTGAGGATCTCCAGCGCCGCGTCCTCGAAGGCGGGGGCGACCAGCACCTCGGTGAAGATCTCCGCGACCTGCTCGGCCAGCGCCGCGGTGACCGTGCCGTTCACCGCGATGACGCCGCCGAAGGCCGACAGCGGGTCGCAGGCGTGCGCCTTGCGGTGCGCCTCGGCGAGGTCGGCGCCGACCGCGATGCCGCACGGGTTGGCGTGCTTGATGATCGCGACGGCGGGCTCGGCGAAGTCGTGCGCGGCGCGGCGCGCGGCGTCGGCGTCGACGTAGTTGTTGTAGGACATCTCCTTGCCGTGGAGCTGCTCGGCTCCGGCCAGGCCGCCGCCGTCACCGCCCACGTACAGCGCCGCGCTCTGGTGCGGGTTCTCCCCGTACCGCAGGACGTTCGCGCGCTCCCAGGTGGCGCCGAGGAAGTCGGGCCACCGCGTCTCGCCCGCGGTCTCGTCCGGCGCGTAGGAGCCCGCGAACCAGGACGCGACCGCCACGTCGTAGGACGCGGTGTGCGCGAACGCCCGCGCGGCCAGGCGGCGCCGCTCGTCCAGCGTGAAGCCGCCTCCCCGCACGGCCTCCAGGACGGCCCCGTAGGCGGCGGGGTCCACCACGACCGCGACGGACGCGTGGTTCTTCGCCGCGGCGCGGACCATCGTGGGGCCGCCGATGTCGATCTGCTCGACGCACTCGTCCGGGCCGGCGCCCGAGTCGACGGTCTCGGCGAACGGGTACAGGTTCACCACCGCGAGGTCGAACGGCTCGACGTCCAGATCGTCGAGCTGCTGGAGGTGGTCGTCCTTGCGCCGGTCGGCGAGCAGGCCCGCGTGCACCTTCGGGTGCAGGGTCTTGACCCGCCCGTCCAGGCACTCGGGGAACCCGGTGAGCTTCTCCACCTTCATGACCGGGACGCCGGCGGCGGCGATCCGCCCCGCCGTGGAGCCCGTGGAGACGATCTCCACTCCGGCCTCGTGCAGCCCCCGGGCCAGCTCCTCCAGCCCGGACTTGTCGTACACGCTGATCAGCGCGCGCCTAATCGCCACCCGACTCACCGGCCGAGCTCCCCTCGTTGTGGGACGAAACGGTGTCATCCGAGTCACCGCAGGTTCTGCATTTCATGGAGACCCGCCGGCCTCGGACGGTCCACCCGTCGCGGGCCAGCCGCCCGACGACGTCGACCAGGAGGCCGCGCTCCACCTGCTTGATGCGCTCGTGCAGGGAGTCTTCGTCGTCGTGCCAGCCCACGGGGACGGTCTCCTGGGCGATGACGGGTCCGGTGTCCACGCCTTCGTCGACGAAGTGCACGGTACAACCCGTGACCTTGACCCCGTACGCCAGGGCGTCCCGTACCGCGTGGGCGCCGGCGAAGGAGGGCAGCAGCGCCGGATGGGTGTTGACCGTGCGGCCGCCGAAGCGGGCCAGGAAGCGCGGCCCGAGGATCTTCATGAAGCCGGCCGAGACCACGAGGTCGGGTTCGTGCGCGGCGACGGCGTCGGTGAGCGCGGCGTCCCAGTCGGCGCGGCTCGCGAAGTCGGGGATCCGGACGGTGAAGGCGGGCAGCCCCGCGCGCTCGGCGCGTTCGACGCCGCCGGTGCCGGAGCGATCCGCTCCCACGGCCACGACCTGCGCCCCGTAGGCTGGATCCGCGCACGCGTCGAGCAGCGCTTGTAGGTTGGTCCCCGCGCCGGAGACGAGGACGACGAGCCGGGCGGACACCATGACTCCCTGGTGGACGTGGGGTTGTGCAGTTCGGATGCAGCCTATCGGCCGGGCTCGGTGCCCATGAATCCACGTCACGGCCGTATCACCGGGAGGAAACGAACGTGAGTGAGCAACCGGAGACCCCGGCCCGTTCCGGAGATCGCCGGCAGGGGCCTCCGGAGCCGCCCGAGGGGCCGCCACCGGTCCGGGGCCCGGTCGAGCCGTCGGGCCGCAGGGCCCTGTGGATCGGCGGTTTCGCCCTCCTCACCGGCTTCTTCTTCTACCCGCTCGGGCTCGTGCTCGGGGTGGCCGCGCTCGTCGTCGGCATCCGGGCCCGGCGCGCGGCCGGCCGGGCGCGCGGCGTCGCGCCGGGCGCGACGGCGGGCATCGCGCTGGGCTCGGTGGGCCTGGCGGTGTCGGCGCTGTCGGTCGCGGTGTCGGCGTACCTGTGGCCGGAGCTGAGCGGCTATCAGGAGTGCATCGGGGACGCCAACACCCACGCCGACGAGCGCGTGTGCCGGCACGAGTACTTCCCGAAGATCGAGAAGAAGATGCACTGGCCCGCGGGAAGCATGGACAAGTACGGCGACCTGTTCTGAGCCCTCCCGGTCCGCTCTCGTCCCGGCGGCCCGGTTCGCGTCAGTCGCGCCTCGGCTCGTCCCGCAGAACGTAGATCGCCCCGCCCCGGTTCTCGGTGCGCCCGAGGTCCTCGCGCGGCGGGACGTGCCCGGCCTCCTCGTCCCGGACGAGCCGCGGCCCCGGCCGGGTCTCCTCGGCGAGATGGCCCTCCAGCGCGACCGTGCCGTCGGCGGGCGGGGGCGGGTCCCCGGCGAGTTCGGGCGGCGGGTCCTCCGCCCGCGCCCGGCCACGCGCGCGACGCGGCGCGAGGACGGGTTCGGCCTCCTCGAACTCCAGCGGGCCCGGCGCGTACGGCGAGGCCGCCGGCGCG
>NZ_CAACVB010000427.1 GCF_900659635.1 Actinomadura roseirufa
CTCGACCTCGTCGCCGGCTTCGCCGCCGAGACCGGGCTGGCGGCGCCCTCGCTGCCCTGGCACACCCGCCGCACGCCGGTGGCCGACCTCGCCGCGGCGCTGGCGCTGACCGCCGGCGCGCTCGGTAAGATCGCCACTGACGTGTGGCTGCTGGCGCAGAGCGAGGTCGGCGAGGTGGCCGAGGCCGCCGGGCCCGGCCGGGGCGGCTCGTCGGCGATGCCGCACAAGCGCAACCCGGCGCTGGCGACCCTCGTCCGCTCCGCCGCGCTCCAGGTGCCCGCCCACGCGCAGGTGCTGCTCGCCGCGCAGGCGGCGCCGCTGGAGCGGCCCGCGGGGGAGTGGCACGCCGAGTGGCAACCGCTGCGCGAGTGCCTGCGGCTCACCGGGGGCGCCGCCGAGACCGCCGCCGAGCTGCTCAGCGGGCTGGAGGTGGCGCCGGACCGGCTGCGCGCCAACCTCGCCGCGCTGCTGGACGTGCTCGGCGAGGACCCCGGGCCGGGCGCCGCGCCCGCCCTGGTCGACCGGGCCCTGGACGCCTACCGCAGGAGCCGCCCGTGACGCCCCGCCCCGCCGCGAGCCGCTCGCCGGGCCTTCCGCTGCGGTACCGCCTGGACGGCCCGCGGGACGCGCCGGTCCTCGTGCTGGGCCCGTCCCTCGGCACCTCGATGGACCTGTGGCTGCCGCAGTTGCCCGTCCTCGCCGCGTCGTGGCGGGTGCTGCGCTACGACCTGCCGGGCCACGGGGGCGCCCCGCCGCCGGAGGGCCCGTTCACCGTCGGCGACCTCGCGGGCGGCGTGCTCGACCTGCTCGACGCGCTGGGCGCCGCCGAGGCCGGGTACGCCGGGGTGTCGCTCGGCGGCGCCGTCGGGACGGCGCTGGCGCTGCGCGCCCCCGGCCGGGTCGCCTCCCTCGTGCTGTGCTGCACGTCGCCGCGGTTCGGCGATCCGGAGCCGTGGCGCGAACGGGCCGCCCTCGTCCGCCGCGAGGGCGTCGGGCCCGTCGCCGAGACGGCGGCCGGACGCTGGTTCACCCCCGGGTTCACCGGCGCCGCGCCCTACGTGGCGATGCTGCGCGGCACCGACCCCGAGGGGTACGCCGCGTGCTGCGAGGCCCTCGCAGCCTTCGACGTGACGGCCCGCCTCGCCGGCGTCGTCGCGCCGACCCTGGTCGTCGCGGGCGCGCGAGACCGCCCCACCCCGCCGGACGGGCACGCGTCGCGGCTGGCCGAGGGCATCCCCGGCGCCCGCCTGACCGTCCTGGCGGACGCCGGGCATCTCGCCGGCGTGGAGCGGCCGGACGCGGTCACCGAGGCGATCACCGAACACCTGGACCGCACGTGGAAAGGACGGGGCCGATGAGCCGCGACGACGACCGCACCGATGGACGGCGCCACGCCGAGGGCATGCGCACGCGCCGCGAGGTGCTCGGCGACGCCCACGTGGACCGCGCCGTCGCCCGCGCCGACGGCTTCACCGCCGACTTCCAGGACATGATCACCCGGTACGCCTGGGGCGAGATCTGGACCCGGCCCGGCCTGGACCGCCGGACCCGCAGCTGCGTCACGCTGACCGCCCTGGTCGCCGGAGGCCACCTCGACGAGCTGGCCATGCACGTGCGGGCGGCGCTGCGCAACGGGCTGACCCCCGACGAGATCAAGGAGGTGCTCCTGCAGACGGCCGTGTACTGCGGAGTCCCGGCGGCGAACTCCGCGTTCGCCGTCGCCCAGCGGGTACTCGCAGAGCAGGAGTAGCCGGCCGGGAACCGGGACGGCGGCGGTACGGGGCAGAGGCAGAGCAGGGGGCATGGCGGGCACGTCCGAGCACGCGCGTCCGGTCAGCGTGACCGGCAAGGTGATGGCGATCCTCAACGCCTTCGCGCTCGGCGACGTGCGCCTCACCCTGAGTGAGATCTGCCGGCGCGCGGGCCTGCCGCTGGCCACCGGCCACCGGCTGGTCGGGGAGCTGGCCGGGGGCGGTTTCCTGGAGCGGCTGCCCGACGGCACCTACCGCATCGGTACCCGGCTGTGGCGCATCGGCAGCCAGGCCCCGGCCGTCACCGGCCTGCGCGAGCTGGCGCTGCCGCACATGGAGGACCTCTACGAGGCCACCCACGACAACGTGCAGCTCGCCGTCCTGCGCGACCTGCGGGTCCTGGTCGTCGAGCGGCTGCGCGGCACCCGCTCGCTGCCCGTCCTCACCCAGGTCGGCGCGACCCTCCCGCCGCACGCGACGGGCGTCGGCAAGGTGCTCCTCGCGCACGCGCCGCCCGACGTGCTGGAGGCGGTGCTGGCCGACGGGCTGCCCCGGCATTCGGCCCGTACCATCACCGACCCGGCGGAGCTGCGCCGCTGCCTGGCGCGGGTCCGCCGCACCGGCTACGCGGTGACCCGCGACGAGATGACGCTCGGCGCCGCGTCGGTGGGCGTCCCGGTGCGCGACGCGGCGGGCAGCGTGGTCGCGGCGCTGTCGCTGGTCGCCCGGACCCGCGGCGCCGACCCGCGGCGGCTGGTGCCACCCTTGACGACGGCGGCGCGGGCTCTGTCCCGCGACGTCGCCGCGCACTGGCCCGGACCTTCCGGGGTCCTTTCCGGTGACCGGAAGACCGGCGCCTGAACCGCGGCGGCGACCGCCAGCATCGCAGGTGAACCGATGACGAGGAGGCTCGATGCGCACCCAGGTCGCGATCGCCGGCGGCGGGCCGGCGGGGCTGCTGCTGTCCCATCTGCTGCACCTGCGGGGGATCGCCTCGGTGGTGCTGGAGAGCCGCGACCGCGCGTACGTGGAGCGGCGGCAGCGGGCCGGGATGCTGGAGCAGGGCACCACCGACGTCCTGCGTGAGAGCGGCGTGGGCGAGCGGCTCGACCGGGAGGGACTCGTCCACCACGGCCTGGAACTGCGGTTCGGCGGGGCGGGACACCGTGTCCCGCTCACCGATCTCACCGGCCGCACCGTCACCGTGTACGCGCAGACCGAGATCGTCAAGGACCTCGTCGCGCGGCGGCTGGCGGACGGCGGCGACGTGCGGTTCGGGGCGGAGGTCCTCGCGATCGACACGGCGGGCGCGAGCGTGACCTTCCGGCAGGACGGCCGCGTGCACACGCTGGAGTGCGACTACGTCGCGGGCTGCGACGGCTTCCACGGCGTGAGCAGGCCCGCCGTGCCGGGCGTGCGGACGTTCTCCCGCGACTACCCGTTCGCCTGGCTCGGGATCCTCGCCGACGTCCCGCCGTCCACCGACGAGCTGATCTACGCGATGCACGAGCGGGGGTTCGCGCTGCACAGCCTCCGCTCGCCCACGGTGAGCCGCCTGTACCTGCAGGTCGCGCCGGACGAGGACCTGGCCGCCTGGCCCGACGCCCGGATCTGGGACGAGTTGGCCGCGCGGTTCGCGACCGCGGACGGCTGGGAGCTGCGGCGGGGCCCGGTCACCGACCGGTCGGTCACGCCGATGCGCAGCTTCGTCGCCGAGCCGATGCGCCACGACCGGCTGTTCCTGGCCGGGGACGCCGCGCACATCGTCCCGCCCACGGGCGCCAAGGGCCTGAACCTGGCGGTGTCGGACGTGACGCTGCTGGCGCGGGCCCTCACCGAGCGGTACGCGTCGGGCTCGGAGGGGCTGCTCGACGCCTACTCCGCCGCGTGCCTGCGGCGGGTCTGGCGGGCCGAGCACTTCTCGTACTGGATGACCACGCTCCTGCACGTGGACCCGGCCGCCGACGGCTTCGCCAGGCGGCTCCAGCGGTCGCACCTGGACTACGTGGTGTCGTCCGAGGCGGCGGCGCGCACGCTGGCGGAGAACTACACGGGGCTGCCGCTGGAGGGCTGAGCCGGGGCGTCCCCGGCGCCGGTGAGATGCACGTCACTTAAGTGACAGATCCTGAATTTTTGCAGGCTGTGCAAGTTTGCCCTACGGTGGTGTCATGACACCGCCGGGCCTGCGCGAGCGCAAGAAGGTCGCGACCCGCGAGGCGCTCAGCCGGGCGGCGGTGCGGCTCGCGTTCGAGCTGGGCGTGGAGCGGGTGACGATCGAGGCGATCGCCGCCGCGGCGGGGGTGTCGCCGCGCACGTTCCACAACTACTTCGCGGGCAAGGAGGAGGCGATCGTCGCGCCCCTCACCGACGGGGCGCGCGCCGTGATCGAGGGACTGCGGGCCCGGCCCCGGGACGAGCCCGTCTGGGACGCGCTGCGCCAGGCGATCCGGGAGGCGCTGGCGCCCGCCGGCCCGCGCGACGAGGTCCGCGCGCTGCTGCGGGTGGTCAAGCAGAACCCGGCCCTGGTGGCGAGCCGGCTCTGCGGGATAGGCGAGATGCAGTGCTCGATCGCCGAGATCGTCGCGGACCGCACCGGCACCGACGCCGTCCGCGACCCGTACCCGCACCTGGTCGCCGGGGCGGCCGCCCTCGCCATGCGCACCGCCGCCGAGCTGTGGGCGGAGGGCGAGACCGGGAGCGGGCTGCCCGAGCTGCTGGACTCCGCGTTCGCCCAGCTGCGCGCGGGGCTGCCCGTCCCCGCCCCGTCCCTTCCGGAACCGTGCCTCCCCGATCCGTGCTCCACCGGCTCGGGCTCCGGCTCGACGGCCGGGGCTGGGGTGCGCCCGGCCCAGTTCTCCAGCTGCGCCACGAAGCGCTCGGCGTGGACGGGCCAGT
>NZ_CAACVB010000428.1 GCF_900659635.1 Actinomadura roseirufa
CCCGCGGTCGCGGTCCGCGGCTTCGCCTCCGGCCGCGCCTTCGCGGTGGCTCCCTTCGCGGTGGCGCCCTTCGCCGGGTCCGCCTTCCGAGTGGGCGCCTTCCCGGCGGGCTTCGCGGGCGCGGCCTTGGCGGGAGCCGCCGTGGCTCCGGTGCCCTTCGCCGCGCCCTTCGCGGGGCCCTTGCCCGGCTTCTTCGCCGGCGCGGTCTCGGTGACCGGGGCGTTCCCCTGGGCTCCCCCGGCCGTCTCCTGGCGGGAGGGGCCGGCGGGCGCGTCCTCGCCGGAGCCGCGACGCGGCCGCCCGCGGCCCGTGCGGGCCCTGGGCTGCGGCGCGGAACCCGCCGGTCGTCTGGTCGTCGTGCTCATGTCGCCTCCCGGATCCGTTCCGCGGCGCGCATCCGCACCGATCCGGCCCGCGGGTTGGTCGTGGTCTCCTCGCCGGACGGCAGCTCCGCCCCGCGTGTCAGCAGCCGGAACCTCGGCTGGTGCTCGGGAAGGGGGACGGGCAGGTCCGGTGGGGTGGTGTCGGCCGCCTGGGCGGCGAGGACCTGTTTGGTGATGCGGTCCTCGAGGGAGTGGTAGCTGAGGACGACGACCCGTCCGCCGACCGGGAGCGCGGCCAGGGCGGCGGGCAGCGCCCGCCGCCAGATGTCGAGCTCGCCGTTCACCTCGATGCGCAGCGCCTGGAACGTCCGCTTGGCCGGGTTGCCGCCGGTGCGGCGGGTCGCGGCCGGGATGGACGTGCGGACCAGGTCGGCGAGCCGCCGGGTCGAGTCGAGCGGGGCGCGCTCTCGCTCGCGGACGATCGCGGCGGCGATCCGCTGGGCGAAGCGCTCCTCGCCGTACTCGCGCAGGATCCGGGCCAGCTCCGCGGCGGGATAGCCGTTGACCACCTCGGCCGCGGTCAGGTCCTGGGTGCGGTCCATCCGCATGTCGAGGGGGGCGTCGTAGGAGTAGGCGAAGCCGCGGTCGGCCTCGTCGAGCTGCGGGGAGGACACGCCGAGGTCGAACAGGGCCGCGTCCACGGCGGGGAGGCCGAGCCGGTCCAGCACGGCGGGGATCTCGTCGTAGACGGCGTGCTCCAGGGTCACCCGGTCGCCGAAGGGGGCGAGGCGCCGCGCGGAGCGCTCCAGCGCGGTGGTGTCGCGGTCGAGGCCGACGAGGCGGAGCCGCGGGTGCGCCCGCAGCATCGCCTCGGCGTGGCCGCCCATCCCGAGGGTGGCGTCGAGGTAGACCGGCTCCCGGCCGGCGGCGGGCGCCGCGGCGGCGGCCCGCGCGGCGGACTCCACGGCGGGGGTGAGAAGTTCCAGGACGCGACCGAGCATGACCGGTACGTGACCGGCCTCGGCCGCGTGGTTCCCCACGTCCATGGTTCCACCCCCTGGTGCTGCTGCCACCTCGCTCGCGGACTTCGTGGCATCGTCGGACCGGACCGTGTCCGCGCCCCCGGCGGCGGCCTCGCCCGGCCAGGTCCCCATCCGCTGCCCTAGAGGAAGATCACCGCGTTGTCCGCGGGGGGTCGCCGTCTGGCACCGGGGAAGCTGCGCCAGCTGGCTCGGAGAGCGGCTGGAGACCTGGCCGAACGTGGGCCATGGCCGGTCAACGGACCGACGAGTCGTTTCTCAGAGGATCCCTGGCAACACCTCCTCCGAGACGTCGGCGAACGCCTGTTCCTCCTGCTCGAGGTAGGACTCCCAGGCCCGCGCGTCCCAGATCTCCAGACGCGTGTTGGCGCCGATGACCGTGCAGTCGCGGGTGAGCCCCGCGTACGTGCGCAGCGGCGGCGGAATGGTGACGCGGCCCTGTTTGTCGGGAACCTCGTCGGAAGCGCTGGCGAAGAAGACCCGGCCGTACGCGCGGACCGCCTTCTCGGTGACCGGCGCGGCGCGCAGGGCCTCGGTGATCCGCTGGAACTCCGCCATGGGGAAGACGTACAGGCAGCGTTCCTGGCCCTTCGTGATCACCAGTCCCCCCGACAGCTCCTCGCGGTACTTCGCCGGCAGGAACAGTCGTCCCTTGTCGTCGAGACGCGGTGAATGGGTGCCGAGGAACACCGGCCCCACCTCCCGCGCCGCATGAGGCGCTCCTTCTCCCCACGGCGCCCCACTCTACTCCACTCTTCCCCACCGTCAACAAGGAAAACCCGTGTCACGCGCCTAGATCGTCTAGGAAGTCCCAGGTCAGAGGGGGTGGTGCGGAGTGGGGCGCGGCGGGGCCCCCGCCGCGCGCCGCGCTCGCCCCCGGTTCCGGCAGAACGGTTCAGAACGCCCGCGAAACGGCGCCGCAACATTCCCGGAACGGACATCGGCGGACCCGGAATCACCGCCGTGGAGCGAAGTGGTGAAGCCCTCCTGGCCGTGGAGGCGAGCGCGGTGCAGCACAATGGGCTCCCGTTCCACATGAACATCGCGGCGGACCTCCCGACGACGTACTGTCGGTTGGACGGGCGCAGAAGCGCCGCACCGGCTCGCGGGAGGCGGGCCTCCGGTCCGGAGGCGGGCCCCTCCAGGGGCCTTCGAGCACACCACGCGGCCGGACGGCTGAGGAGGGTTTGGTGGCAGTAGGCACGCACGGCGAGTCGTTCATGGAGACCGACCCCCCGTCATCGCGCTCCGCCCGGCCCGCGGGGACGGGCCGCCCGGGGACGGGCCGCGGGCTCGACGGCCTCGCGCAGGTCGCCAACAAGATCCGGGACGCGGTGGAGTCGGTGATCGAGGGCAAACCCGGGGTGGTGCGGCTCGCGCTGACCGTGCTGCTGGCCGAGGGGCACCTGCTGATCGAGGACGTGCCCGGCGTCGGCAAGACCATGCTCGCCAAGGCGCTCGCGCGCTCGGTGGACTGCTCGGTGCGGCGGGTGCAGTTCACGCCCGACCTGCTGCCCAGCGACATCACCGGGGTGAGCGCCTACAACCAGGAGCTGCGCGAGTTCGAGTTCAAGGCCGGGCCGGTGTTCGCCAACATCGTGGTCGGGGACGAGATCAACCGGGCGTCCCCGAAGACCCAGTCGGCGCTGCTGGAGTGCATGGAGGAGCGCCAGGTCACCGTCGACGGCACCACCTACGCGCTGGAGCGCCCCTTCATGGTGATCTCCACGCAGAACCCCGTCGAGATGGAGGGGACCTACCCGCTGCCCGAGGCGCAGCGCGACCGGTTCACCGCCCGCATCTCGATGGGCTACCCCGACGCGGCCGCCGAGCTGGAGATGCTGGAGGTGCACGGGCAGGCGTCCCCGCTGGACCGGCTGACGCCGGTGGCGCACGCCGCCGACGTCCGCGACCTCATCGACGTCGTGCGGCACCAGCACGTCGCGCAGTCGGTCAAGCAGTACGCCATCGACCTGGTCGCCGCCACCCGCGTCCACCCCGAGCTGCGCCTGGGCGCCTCGCCGCGGGCCACCCTGCACCTGGTGCGGGCGGCGCGGGCGTACGCGGCGCTGGACGACCGCGACTACGTCGTCCCCGACGACGTCCAGGACCTCGCGGTCCCGGTGCTCGCGCACCGGCTGCTGCCGACCGCCGAGGCGCAGGTGGAGCGGCGCCGGCCCGAGCAGGTCGTGCAGGACATCGTGCGCCGGCTGCCGGTCCCCGCCCCCGGGAAGTGACCTGTTGAGACGAGCGCTGGCCGGTCTGACCACGCGCGGGCGGTCCTTCGTCGCCGCCGGGGCGACCGCGATCATCTGTGCCTTCGTGCTGGGCGAGCGGGACCTGCTGCGGGCCGGGGTGCTCGTGCTGGTGCTCCCGCTGCTGTCCACGCTGGCGGTCTCGCGCACCCGCTACCGGCTGGCGTGCGCCCGCCGGCTGGACCCCCCGCGGCTGCAGGTGGGCCACGAGTCCCGCGTCGATCTGCGGATGGAGAACGTGTCGCGGCTGCCGAGCGGGCTGCTGATGGTGGAGGACCAGGTGCCCTACACCCTCGGCGGGCGGGCCAGGTTCGTCCTCGACAGGATCGAGCCGCACGGCTCCCGGGAGCTCGGGTACCGGATCCGCTCGGACGTGCGGGGCCGCTACCGGGTGGGTCCCCTGACGGTCCGGCTGGCCGACCCGTTCGGCATGGTGGAGCTGGTGCGCTCGTTCAGCCTGTCCGACCGGCTGACGGTGACCCCGACGATCGTCCCCCTGCCCGCCGGGCGGCTCGCCGGCGCGTGGACGGGCGGCGGCGACAGCGTGGCCCGCGCGGTCGCGGCGGCGGGCGAGGACGACATCGCCCCGCGCGAGTACCGGCACGGCGACGACCTGCGCCGCGTCCACTGGCGGTCCACCGCGCGGCGCGGCGAGCTGATGGTGCGGCGGGAGGAGCAGCACTGGCAGAGCAGCGGCACGCTGTTCCTGGACGCCCGCCGCACCGCCCACTGGGGCGACGGCCCCGGCGCCTCGTTCGAGCAGGCGGTGTCGGTCACCGCGTCCATCGGGGTGCATCTCGCCCGGATGGGGATGAGCCTGCGCTACGTCACCGACGCCGGTGAGGCGCTGCGCTCCGGCTCGGCGGCGGAGGGGGCGTTCGAGGGGCCGCTGCTCGACGCGCTGGCGGTGGCCCGCCGGTCGGACGGGTCCGCGCTGACCCCGGGGCTGGCGGCGCTGCGCGGCACGCCGGGAGGCCGGGACGGCGACGGGCTGGTCGTCGCGGTGTTCGGCGCCCTCACCGAGAC
>NZ_CAACVB010000429.1 GCF_900659635.1 Actinomadura roseirufa
GTCCCGGGGCCGGGCGGGGCCGCGGCCGGGGCCGGTGGCGCGCCGGTGATCGACGCGCCGGCGAGCGAGGTGGTGGCCAGGAACGCCCTGCGTGTCATGTCCACGTGATCCAGTGGAGGTCACCCGGTTGAGGGCGGCGAGAGACGCGGTCGACCGGGAGGGCAACACGGCGTGAAGGGCCCGTGACCCGGGCGGACTCCGGCGGCCGGTCCCGGCGCCGACGATCAGCGCAGCTCGCCGACGCCGACCAGGCCGGCGAACCGCTCGCCGTCGGTCCGGACGCCGCCGTCCAGCCACTCCCGGGGGCCCGTCAGCCCCGGCTCCAGCAGCTCGAACCCGTCGAAGAACCCGCGGATCCGCGCGCTCGGCCTGGCGCCGAGACGGGCGCTGGCGTCCTGGTACACCCGCTCGGTGCGGGCCATCGCCTCGGGGAAGGCATCGGTGGCCAGATGCGACAGGATCAGCCGGCTGCCGGGCGCGAGGGCGTCCCGGTATCGCGCCACCAGCCCCGCCGGGTCGTCCTCGTCGGCGACGAAGTGCAGCACCGACACCAGCAGCAGCGCCACCGGCCGGGAGAGGTCGATCATGCCGCGGACGGCCGGATGGCCGAGCACCTCGTCCGGGCGGCGCAGGTCCCCCTCGGCGAAGCCGACCTCGGCGCCGGCCAGCAGGGCGCGGCCGTGCACGCACACCACCGGGTCGTAGTCCACGTAGACCACGCGCGCGTCGTCCCGGACGCCGAGCGCCACCTCGTGGACGTTCTCCCTGGTCGGCAGCCCCGAGCCCAGGTCGAGGAACTGCCGGACGCCGGCCCGCGCGGCGGCGCGCACGGCGGCGCCGAGGAACGCCCGGTTGAGCCGCACGCCCCGCACCACACGCCCCTCGGAGATCTCCACCACGCGCTCGGCGGCCTCCCGGTCGGCGGCGAAGTTGTCCTTGCCGCCGAGCCAGAAATCGTACATCCGAGCGACGTTGGGGGAGCCCGCGTCCAGGCCGTCGGGGGGCCCGCCCGTCGTGTCGGTCATCCGCATCATGATCCTCTTCGGGCCGGAGGGCGGCAACATGAACAGGGCATTCCGGGCGCGGGCCCGTTCACCGGGGCGCCGGGCAAGGTTGCCGCGGCCGTCACCGGACGGGTCCTGGCCCGGGTACCGCCCGCTCGGTACCTTCCGGGCGGCGGTGATCCTCCGGCGACGGTCGCCCGTGGGACGCCGCCGCGAGAGGAGCCGACATGGGAGCCGACAGGATCGCCCGGATGATGACCGGGAAGGCCGTCCTGATCGCGGCCGCCGCGGTGCTGCTGCCGGTCGCGGCGGTGGGCGCCGGGGTGGCGGGGACGGCGCAGGCGGCCCCGCACGCGGCCGAGCCGACGATCTTCGGGCACCGCGGCGCGTCCGGGTACCGCCCCGAGCACACCGCCGGGTCGTACGAGCTGGCCGTCCAGCTGGGCGCCGACTACATCGAGCCCGACCTCGTGCCGACCAAGGACGGCGTGCTGGTCGCCCGGCACGAGAACGAGATCGGCGGCACCACGGACGTGGCGCGCCACCCCGAGTTCACCTCCCGCCGCACCACCAAGACCGTGGACGGGACGAAGGTGACCGGCTGGTTCACCGAGGACTTCACGCTGGCCGAGCTGAAGACCCTGCGCGCGGTCGAGCGGCTGCCCGACGTCCGGCGGCGCAACACCCTCTACGACGGCCGCTACCAGGTGCCGACGCTGCAGGAGGTCATCGACCTGGCCAAGGGTCTCGGCGCCCGCTACCACCGCCGCATCGGCATCATCCCCGAGACCAAGCACCCGACCTACTTCCGCTCGATCGGCCTGCCGCTGGAGCCCGGCCTGGTCAAGACGCTCAAGGAGAACGGGCTGGACAAGCGGGACGGCCGCGCGATCGTCCAGTCGTTCGAGCCGTCGAGCCTGCGGCTGCTGCGCCGCGACCTGCGGGTGCCCGCGCTGCAGACCCTCTCGGCCTCCGGCGCCCCCTACGACACGATCGCGACCGGCAAGGGCCCGACGTACGCGCAGATGATCACGCCCGAGGGGCTCCGCGAGATCCGCACCTACGCCGAGTGGATCGGCCCGGACAAGTCGCTGGTGATCCCGCCGAAGGCGGACGGCACGCTGGGCACGCCCACGGCGCTGGTGAAGGACGCGCACGCCGCGAAGCTGAAGGTCGGCCCCTACACCTTCCGCAACGAGAACCAGTTCCTGCCCGCCGACCTGCGCAACGGGACCGTCCCGTCCGACTACGGCCAGGCGTTCAAGGAGTACGAGGCCTTCTTCAAGGCGGGCATCGACGGGCTCTTCAGCGACAACTCCGACACCGCCGTCGCCGCCCGCGGCGACTTCCTGAAGGGCTGACCGGCCGCGAGGGCCGGCCGGCACCGCCGCGCCCGCTCCGGCCCCTGACCGCCGCGCCCGGCTCCCGGCGGCCGTCGTCAGGGGCCGGCGCGCCAGGCCGCGAGGGTCGCCTCCACATCCGCGCGGATGCGGTCGCGGGCCTCGCGGCGGGGCACGCCGGCCATCAGCATCGCGTCGTAGCCGGTGTCCAGGTGCCGGACGGAGGCGACGACGGCGAGCGTGACCGCCTCGGCGTCGAGGTCGCGGCCGGCCGCCGTCCGGCCCACCCGGCCGCTGCCGCGCAGCCCCGCGTGCCGGGCGATCTCCTCGGCCCGGCCGGGCGGGCAGCCGGGGAACAGGCGGCCGATCTCGGCGGCCAGCCGGTCCAGGAACTCCACGTCCCGCACCGCGCGGCGCTCGCGGTCGCGGTCGCGGCGGCGCGCCCGCAGGTCCTCGTCGGCCAGGCAGCGCTCCTCGGCCCGTTCGAGGGCGGCCTCCTCGACCAGCACCCCGCGCCGCTCGTAGCGCTTGCGGCGCCGGTTGTGCCGGACGACCACGGCCGACAGCCCGCTCTCCTGCTTGGCGCGGCGGCTGAGCGCGGCGTCGCCGGACGGCAGGAACACCAGGTGCCCCAGATCGGCGCAGTCCAGGCACAGCGGCACCGAGTCCTCGACGACCTGGAGGCCGCCCGCCCCGTGACAGCCGCCGCAGGTCCAGGGGCCGTCCGGGTCGACGGCGGTGATGTCGGGGGCCTTGTCGCGCCGGGCGGCCAGCCGCTCGCGCTGCGCGGGCGTCAGCGCGGGCGACAGCCAGTGCGTGCGGTGGGCGAGCTCCGCCGCCTCCGCGCCCGCCGCGGTGAAGCGCAGCGGCCGGCGGTCGCGGGTCGCCGCCGTGTACGCGGCCTCGGCGGGCTCCAGGCCGTTGCGCTCGGCCCACGCGCGCAGCGCTCGCAGCGCGGCGGCGATCTTGTCGGGGTGGACGGACATCGCCGCGTGCAGGTGGTCGTGCCGTCCCTGCCGCCACTCCTCGACCCGCGCGGCTCGGATCCAGCCGATCCTGGTGAAGACGTCCACGGGGGCGACCGAGCGCGATCTCTTCAGCAGGTCCGCGGCGGCCTCGTCCACCCGGCGCGCCAGCCGGGACTCCTGTACCTCGCTCACGGCGGACACGCTAGCGGAGCCCCGGGGCGCCCATCACCGGCCTCCGCGAACCCCTGCCTCACCTGCGGATCGTCACGCGGCGTAGCGTTCGGTCCATGGAGGATGAGCACAGGGGGTGGACGGGCCCGGACGGCCTTCACGTGGTGGCGGTGCTGCTCGCGGGCGCGCACCGGGTCTGGGCCGACCGCGCGGGGGTGCGGGGGGACACGGCCTTCCTGGTCACCCGGAACGGGGCGCTCGTCGGCTACTTCCCGTCCGTGGAGGACCTGGCGGAGGTCGTCGATCTGTCGCGTCTGCACATGGACTGACGGCCGCCGTCCGCGCATGCTGGTCCGCGGCGCACCAGGGGACGAGCGGGGGAGAGGGCCGTGCCGCAGAGGTTCGATGTCGTCGTCGTGGGCTCGGTCAACGCCGATCTGGTGGTCGGGGTGGACCGGCGGCCGGGGCCGGGGGAGACCGTGCTCGGCTCCGACCTGGTCACCCATCCCGGCGGCAAGGGCGCCAACCAGGCCGTCGCCGCGGCCCGGCTCGGCGGCCGGAGCGCGCTCGTCGGCCGGATCGGCGACGACGCGCACGGCGGGCTGCTGCGCGCGTCCCTGGCCGCGGCCGGCGTCGGCCTGGCGCATCTGACCGCCGGGCCGGGCCCGAGCGGCGTGGCCCTCATCGCCGTCGGCCCGGACGGCGACAACAGCATCATCGTCGCGCCCGGCGCCAACGCCCGGCTCTCGCCCGCCGACGTCGCCGCCGCCCGGGAGACGATCGGCGCCGCCGCGGTGGTCTCGTGCCAGCTGGAGGTCCCGCTGCCCGCGGTGGAGGCCGCCGCACGCGCGGCCGGGGCGGCGGGCGCCCGGTTCGTGCTCAACCCGTCCCCGCCCGCGCCCGTCCCGGACGCCCTGCTGGCCCTGTGCGACCCCCTGGTCGTGAACGAGCACGAGGCCGCCCGCCTCCTCGGCGGGCCCGGTGGCCCCGTCCCGGGCGGGTCCGGCGGGGAGGCGGCCGCCGTGGAGGAGACGGGGCGGGCGCTGCTGGCGCGCGGCCCCCGCTCGGTCGTGATCACGCTCGGCGCCGGGGGCGCGCTGGCAGCCGG
>NZ_CAACVB010000430.1 GCF_900659635.1 Actinomadura roseirufa
GAGCTGCCGCTGTCCCGGCCGCGCCCGGCCACCCCCGGCTTCCGCGGCAGCACGGTCTTCCGCCGGCTCGGCGGCGAGCCGTCCCGCGAGGTGCGCGAGGCCGCGCGCGGCGCCGGGCTCACCCCCTTCGCCCTGATGCTCGGTGCCTTCCAGGCGCTGCTGCACCGGTACGCCGGCGAGGGCGACCTGCTCGTCGGCTGCCCGACCACGCTGCGCCGCGGCCTGGCGACCCGCGACCTGGTCGGGCTGCTGGTCAACACCGTGCCGCTGCGCTCCACGCTCGGCCCGGCCACCACGTTCGGGGCGGCGGCGGCCGCCGCCGGCGACCGGCTCGGCGCCGTGTCCCGGTACGCCCGCCACCCGTTCGCGCTGATGGACGGGGGAGACGGCCGGCCGCCGGCGCTGCGCGTCGGCATCACGATGGTCGGCGGCCGGGGCGACCGGCTGCTCGACCTCGCCGCCTCCGGCGCCTGGACCGGGCACGCGGGCCACCGCGTGGCCGTGCTCGACCTGCCCCGGCTGGAGGGACAGAACGACCTCACCGTGGAGATCGGCGCCACCACCGGCGGCCTGTCGGTGGCGTTCCGCTACGACGTCGAGCTGTTCACCCGCGAGACCGTCGCCCGGCTGCTGGAGCGCTACCTCCGGTTCGTCCGCGTGACCGTTCAGGACCCCGGCGCGCGGGTGGGCAGGGTCCCGCTCGCCGAGGACGCCGGTGAGATCGCCCGGCTGCTGGCCCTCGGCAGCGGATGAGGAGGAGACGGTGCCCCATTCCGGCCTGACCGGGATCCTGTCCACGATCGGGCGGACCCCGCTGGTGGAGCTCACCCGGCTGCTGCCGGGACGCGACCAGCGGCTCTACGCCAAGCTCGAACGCTTCAACCCCGGCGGCAGCATCAAGGACCGGACGGCGCTGAGCATGCTGCGCGGGCGGATCCAGAGCGGCGCGCTGCCACCGGGCTCGATCGTGGTCGAGTCGAGCTCGGGCAACCTGGCGGTGGGGCTCGCCCAGATCTGCCGCTACCACGGCCTCAGGTTCATCTGCGTGGTGGACGCGCGGACCACCGAGCAGAACCTCGGCATCATGCGCGCCTACGGCACCGAGGTGGAGGTGGTCACCGAGGGCGACCCGGAGACCGGCGAGTTCCTGCCGGTACGGCTGCGCCGGGTGCGCGAGCTTCTCGCGGAGCTGCCCGGCGCGTACTGGCCGAACCAGTACGCCAATCCCCTCAACCCGGGCGCGCACGGCGAGACCATGTCGGAGATCGTGACGGCGCTCGGCGCGCCGCCCGACTACCTGTTCTGCGCGACCAGCACGTTCGGCACGCTGCGCGGCTGCTCCGACCACGCCCGCGCGCACTCGATGCCCACCACCGTCGTCGGCGTCGACGCGCTCGGCAGCGCGATCTTCGTCGAGCCGGGCGGCAGGCCGCCCGCCGTGCGGCGGCTGATCCCCGGGCACGGCGCCTCGGTGCGGCCCGCGCTGGCCGACCCGTCCGCGGCCGACGCCGTCGTCCACGTCACCGACCAGGAGTGCGTGGTCGCCTGCCGGCGGCTGGTGAACCGGGAGGCGATCCTCGCGGGCGGCTCCTCGGGCGCCACCGTCGCGGCCCTGGAGCGGCTCACCGCCGAGGGCGCGATCGCGCCGGACGCCACCTGCGTCCTGATCTTCCCGGACGGCGGCGACCGCTACCTCGGGACGATCTACGACGACGCCTGGGTGACCACCCACTTCGGCGAGATCTCCCACCTGTGGAAGACGCCGCCGTGGGAGCCCACCGCGGACCTCGCCGAACAGAGGTGAGCCGCCCGGATCTGAGCCGAACAGATGCGAGCGGAACAGATGCGTGCCGAACAGATGTGACCGGACCGTCCAAGGAGCGTCATGGATCTGCTGTTGCCCGAACTCGTCGCCCGGCGGGCCCGGCGCGCCCCCGGCGCCGTGGCGGTGGCCGAGGGGACGCGCACGCTGACCTACGCGGAGCTGGCCGCGCGGTCCGACCGGCTCGCCGCGCGGCTCCGCGGGCTCGGCGTGGGCCCCGGCGCGTTCGTCGCGGTCCGCATGCGCCGCCGGATCGGCCTGGTCACCGCGCTGCTGGCCGTGTGGCGGACGGGGGCGGCCTACGTGCCGATCGACCCGTCCTACCCGGCCGAGCGCGTCCGGCTGATCCTGGAGGACACCGGGACGAAGGTGCTGCTCACCGAGGAGAACACCGACGAGGACGGGGGCGGCCCGACCACGGGCGCCGCGACGCCGTTCGCCGTGCCGTCCGACGGCGCCCTCCCGCAGGTCCCGACGTCCGGCGGCGCGGACGGCGCGTTCGAGCCCGCCGCGCCGCGCGGCGCGGACGCCGCCTACGCGATCTACACCTCCGGTTCGACGGGGCTGCCCAAGGGCGTCGTGGTCACCCACGAGGGCATCGCCGGCCGGGTGGCCTGGACGGTCGAGCGGCACGGCCTCGGCCCCGGCGACCGGGTGCTGCAGAAGACCTCGCTCGGCTTCGACGCCGCGGTCTGGGAGTTCTTCGCGCCGCTGGTCGCCGGCGGCACGGTCGTCCTCGCCCCGGACGGCGCCGAACGCGACCCGGCCGCGCTGGCCGCCGCGGTCGCCGAGCACGAGATCACCGTGCTGCAGGCCGTGCCGTCGGTGTACGCGGCGCTCGTGGAGGAGCCCGGCTGGGCGGCGTGCGCGTCGCTGCGGCTGCTGTTCAGCGCGGGCGAGCCGCTGCACGGCGGCCTCGCGGCCCGGCTCACCGCGCCGGTGGGGGCCGAGCTGTGGAACACCTACGGGCCGACCGAGTGCGCGATCGACGTCACCGCGCACCGGTGGGACCCCGAGCACGACACCGGCCCGGTGCCGATCGGCCGTCCCATCACCGGGGTGCGGATCCGGGTGCTGGACGAGCACGGTGCCCTCGCCCCCGTCGGCGTGCCCGGCGAACTGTACGCGGGCGGCCCGGCGGTCGCCCGCGGCTACCTCGGGCACGCCCGGCTGACCGCCGAGCGCTTCGTCCCCGACCCCTACGGCACCGGCGGCGAGCGGCTCTACCGCACCGGCGACCGGGTGAGCTGGCGCGAGGACGGCGTCCTGGAGTACCTCGGGCGGCTGGACGACCAGGTCAAGGTCAACGGCGTGCGGATCGAGCCCGCCGAGATCGAGGCGGTCCTGGCCGGGCACCCGGAGGTGAACGGCGTCGTGGTCGCGGCGCGTCCCGGGCCGGGCGGCGGGCGCCTGGTGGCGTTCCTGCGCGGGACCGGCGCGCCCGCCGCGGGGCTGCGCGCCTACCTGTCCGAGCGGCTGCCGGAGACCCACGTCCCGTCGGCGTTCGTCACGGTCGAGGAGTTCCCCCGCACGCCCGGCGGGAAGGCCGACCGCAAGGCGCTGCTGGACGCCGCCGAGAACGACGCGCCGGCCCGCCCGCCGCATCTCGCGCCGCGCACCGCCGCCGAGCGGGCCGTGGCCGGCGCCTGGCGCGAGCTCCTCGGCGTGGACGACGTCGGCGTGCACGACGACTTCTTCGCGCTCGGCGGCTCGTCGCTGCTGCTGACCCGGCTGGCGGGACGGCTGAGCGGCGCGTCGGCCGGAGCCGGGAAGGCGGTGCTGCGCGGGCTGTTCTCCGCCGCCACCGTCGCCGAGCAGGCCGCCCTGCTGGAAGGGGTCACGCCGGAAGGGGAGCCGGAGGAGGCGACGGCCGCGGCCATCCGGCCGGTGCCCCGCGACGCGCCGCTGCCGCTGTCGCCCGGCCAGCACCGGCTGTGGTTCCTGAACCGGATGCACCCCGAGGGACACGAGTGGGTCGCCCCGCTCCACCTGCGGCTGCCCGCCGCCGTGACCGAGGACGAGGTGCGCCGCGCGCTCGCCGCCGTCGAGGCCCGGCACGAGGCGCTGCGCACCCGCTACACCGTCGCCGACGGCGAGCCGTACCAGCACGCCGTGCCCCCCGGGCCGGTCGAGCTGCGCGTCGAGGACGCCCCGGCCACCGAGCTGGTGCGGCTGTTCGGCGAGCAGTTCGAGCGGGGCTTCGACCTGGAGAACGGCCCGCTGTGGCGGGCGCTGCTCGTCCGGATCCCCGGCGAGGACCACGTCCTGCTGGTGACGACGCACCACATCGCGTCCGACGGCTGGACGACCGTCATCCTCGAACGGGAGATCCGCGCGCTGTGCGCGGGGGAGGACCTCCCGCCCGCCCCGGCGGTGCAGTACGCCGACTACGCCGTCTGGCAGCGCGGGCGGCTCACCGCCGACGTCGTCGAGGCGGAGCTCGCGCACTGGCGGCGCACCCTGGACGGCCTGCCGCGGCTGGCGCTGCCGGCCGACCGCCCGCGGCCCGCCGTCCGCGACGCGCGCGGCGCCATGACCACGTCGTTCACGCTGCCGCCCAGCGACCGCCCGATCCGCTTGATCTCCGCCAGCGGCAGCTCGCCGACGGCC
>NZ_CAACVB010000431.1 GCF_900659635.1 Actinomadura roseirufa
CGTGTGCTCTTCCGATCTGCCGCCGCCCGGCGCCGCGGGCCCGACCGCGACCAGGTCGGCGGCGCCGAGCCGCGGCAGCGCCAGCGCCAGCGCCGCGAAGTCGTTGATGATCTCCAGATGCGGCAGGCCGAGCCGCTCCCGCACCGCCTCGGGGGTGTCGACGGGCCACCCCGCGTTGGTCAGCCGGAACGTCCCGTCGGCGACCGGGCCCGCGACGGCCAGGCACGCCGCCGACGGCCGGACGCCCGGCGCGTGCCGCTCCAGGTAGGCCGCGGCGGCGTCGGCAAGCCCGGCGTGGTCACGGGTGGGCAGCGACGCGATCCGCGCGGGCGCGCGATCCGGGCCGTCCACCAGGGCGAAGCGCGCGTTGGTGCCGCCGACGTCGGCGACCAGCCACGGGCCGTCCTGCGCCGCGCTCACGCGGGCACCTCCGCTCCCCGCTCGGAGACACCGTGCTCCGACGGCCCCGGCCCGGCGGGGCCCGGGTCGGGGGCACGGTGCCCGGGATCCCCGGGCTCGGTGGCTCCCTGCCCGGACGCACCGGATTCGAACGCGCCGGGGCCGAACGGAGCGTGCCCGGCCGGGCCGGGCCCGAAGGCGCCGTGCCCGAACACGCCCGCGCCCCGCTCGGCCGGGCCGACGGCCCGCCGGAACGCGCCGAACAGCTCCCGCCCGGTGCCCGCCCACGCCCGCGCGTCCGGCGCCGAGCCGGCGGCCTCCCGCGCGGCGAACTCCTCGGCCGGGACGAGGACCTCCAGCAGACCCTTGTCCGAGTCCAGCCGGATCACGTCCCCGTCGCGGACCCGCGCGAGCGGCCCGCCCGCCGCCGCCTCGGGCGAGACGTGGATCGCGGCGGGCACCGCGCCCGACGCGCCCGACATGCGCCCGTCGGTGACCAGCGCGACGCGGTGTCCCCGGTCCTGCAGCACCGACAGCGGCGGGGTCAGCCGGTGCAGCTCCGGCATGCCGTTGGCGCTCGGCCCCTGGTACCGGACGACCGCGACGATGTCACGGTCCAGCTCCCCGTCGGCGAACGCCTTCTGCAGTTCCTCCTGCGACCCGAACACGCGGGCCGGCGCCTCGATCGTCCGGTGCTCGGCCCGCACCGCCGACACCTTCACCACGGCCCGCCCCAGGTTCCCCCGGACGGTGTGCAGGCCGCCGTGGGTGTCGAACGGCTCGGCCGCCGGGCGCAGGACGTCCAGGTCGCCCGACTCCGCCGGCGCGTCCCGCCACACGGCCCGCCCGTCGGCGACGTCCGGGACGCGCCGGTAGTCGGCCAGGCTCTCCCCGCCGACCGTCCGCGCGTCCTCGTGCAGCAGGCCCGCGTCGATCAGCTCGCCGATGAGGAACGCGGTGCCGCCCGCCGCGTGGAAGTGGTTCACGTCCGCGGTGCCGTTGGGGTAGAGCCGGGTCAGCAGCGGCGTCACCTTCGACAGGTCGTCGAAGTCGTCCCAGGTCAGCTCGATGCCCGCGGCGGCGGCCATGGCGGGCAGGTGCAGCGTGTGGTTCGTCGACCCGCCGGTGGCCAGCAGCGCGACGATCCCGTTCACGAACGCCCGCTCGTCCAGCATCTCCCCGATCGGGGTGTACGCGCCGGCCAGGTCGGTGATCTTCAGGACGCGGCGCGCCGACGCCTCGGTCAGCGCGTCCCGCAGCGGCGTGCCCGGCGGGACGAAGCTCGCGCCCGGCAGGTGCAGGCCCATGACCTCCATGAGCAGCTGGTTGGAGTTCGCCGTCCCGTAGAACGTGCAGGTGCCGGGCGAGTGGTAGGACGCGGCCTCGGCGGCGAGCAGCTCGTCCCGGCCGATCTCGCCCGCCGCGAACCGCTTGCGGACCTTCGCCTTCTGGGCGTTCGGCAGCCCGGAGGCCATCGGCCCCGCCGGGACCAGGATCGCCGGCAGGTGCCCGAACGACAGCGCGCCGATCACCAGCCCGGGGACGATCTTGTCGCAGACGCCGAGCAGCAGCGCCCCGTCGAACATGTCGTGCGACAGCGCGACCGCCGTCGCCATCGCGACCACGTCCCGGCTGAACAGCGACAGCTCCATGCCCGCGCGGCCCTGCGTGATGCCGTCGCACATCGCGGGCACGCCCCCGGCGAACTGGGCGGTGCCGCCCGCCGCGCGGATCGCCGCCTTGATCAGGTCGGGGTACTCCTTGAGCGGCTGGTGCGCCGACAGCATGTCGTTGTAGGCCGACACGATCGCGATGTTGGGCGTCACGTCGCCGCGCAGCCACAGCTTGTCCTGGACGCCGCAGGCCGCGAAGCCGTGCGCCAGGTTCGCGCACCCCATGCCGCCGCGCACGGGACCCTCCGTCCGCGCGTCCTGGATCCGGCTCAGGTACTCCGAGCGCGTCGCGGCGCTCCGCTCGACGACGCGCCGGGTGACACGTTCCAGCACGGGATGCGCAGCCATGGGGTGCTCCAGACCAGGGGGGACGACCTCACCGCAAAACTACCGAGACATAGGTCATACGGACAACCTCACTTATGAACTCCAGCTAACAAAAGTTCGACTCTTGAGCCAACTGGACTCACTGAACAACACCGTGCTTGACTGGCCGGATGCCGCGTCCCCGCACCCGCCCCTGCACGAGCGGCGACGTACTCCGCCTGATCCGCGAGGACGGGGTCGCCACCCGCGCCGAGCTCGGCCGCATCACCGGCCTGTCCCGCCCCGCCGTCGCCTCCCGGGTCGCCGACCTCATCGGCCGCGGCCTGGTCGCCGAGCGCGCCGACGGGCCGTCCACCGGCGGCCGCCCGCCCGCCCGGCTGGAGTTCAACGCCGCGGGCGGCGCCGTCCTGGTCGCCAACCTCGGCCAGTCCCGCGGCCAGATCGCCGTCTGCGACCTCGCCGGGACGATCCTCGCGCGGGCCGACGGCCCCGCGGCGGGCACGTCCTCGTGCGCGACGCTCCCCCGGCTGCTCGACCGGTGGGCCGACCTGCTGGCCGCCGCGGACGTCGACCCGGCCACCGTCCGCGGCGCGGGCCTCGGCGTCCCGGACGCCGTCGAGCACGAGGCCGGCCGCTGGGACGGCGTGGAGATCCGCCCCGCGATCCGCGACCGGTTCGGCGTCCCCGCCCACCTCGACAACGAGGTCAACGCCGCCGCGCTCGGCGAGCACCAGGCCCACCCGGGCGTCGACGACCTCCTGTTCGTGAAGGTCTCCACCGGCATCGGCTCCGGCCTGATCATCGGCGGCCGGATCCAGCGCGGCGCGCTCGGCGCCGCGGGCGAGATCGGCCATGTCGCCGTGCCCGGCGCGGGCGGCCGGCCGTGCCGCTGCGGCAACCTCGACTGCGTCGAGGCCGTCGCCGGCGGCACCGCCCTGCTCGCCCGCTCGCCCGCCGCCGACCTGCCCGGCCTCGCCGAGCTCGCCCGCACCGGCGACGCCCCGACCGTCGCGCTGCTGCGCGAGGCCGGCCGCCGCATCGGCGAGGTCGTCGCCATCGCCGTCAACCTGCTCAACCCCGCCGTCGTCGTCCTCGGCGGCGACCTCGCGGGCGCCGACGCCCCGCTCATCGCGGGCCTGCGCGAGGTCGTCTACCAGCGCTCCACGGCCCTCGCCACGCGCAGCCTGCGCATCGAGCCCAGCCGTCTCGGCGAGTCCGCCGGCCTCATCGGCTGCGCCGCCATGGTCCTGGACCGCATCCTCGCCCCCGACACCATCGACGCCGCCTACTGACCTCGGGCAGGGCCCCCGAACGCCGGGTTGAGGCCCTAGGGCCCTACGGGGTCGCGCCGCGCCTTTCTACCGTTCCATGCATCGGGGTGAGTGCGCGGATGCGATCCGATTCCCGCTCGCCGGAAAGCGGCGACCATGGCCGGTCCGCGACTCTCCCTCCCTTTCTCTCGACCGCAGAGGAGAGTCCGGCATGTCCTTCATCGCACGCTGCGCGGCCGGTGCCCTGGCCGCCGTCGTCGTCACCACCGGCGGGTCCCAGGCCTGGGCCTACACCGCCAAGCTGGGCGCCAACCGCGCCTACACGAAGAACAAGGACCGCCAGGTCGTCATCTGCGACGGCAGCCGCAACAAGTCCGATGTGAAGGTGGACTACGAGCGCAAGTCCGGCAACGGCGGCTCCAAGTGGAACCGCGGCGACAAGGGCTGCAGCGAGACCGGCCCCGGCACCGTCATCACCCAGATCCGCGTCTGTGAGGCGCACATCGGGTTCGACAAGTGCGGTGCCTGGGCGCACCGGAAGAAGTAGCACCCCCTCCCGCGGGCGACCCTGACCGCCCAGGGCCCGGACACCTCCCTGCCGGGCCCTGGGCGCACCTTCGAGGAGACGGCGAGGAAACGGCGTGGACGCAGGTCACACCCCGCGCGGGCCGCGCGCCCTCGCGCTGGCGCTGGCGTCCGCGGCGCTCGCGCTGGCCGCGACGGCGGGGCTCGTGGTGGGCGCGTCCT
>NZ_CAACVB010000432.1 GCF_900659635.1 Actinomadura roseirufa
GGCAAGGAGAATCGGCGGCCGCGCCTTCCTGGCGGTATCTTCCTGGCGGTGTCTCCCAGTTTCGCTGGACGGACCGGCACGGCGATTCCTCCTTCCTGAAGTTCTCCTTGTTAGCTCACGAGAGGTCGCGCGCAGTTGTGGCATGGTCACGGCGGTGACATCGGGGCCCAGGGCGCGATCGGCCAGGCCGTGGACCCAGGTCGTCGCCGTCCGGGTCGGGTCGGCCGCACCACGGTCGGGGAAGGGTGGGCTGGGCGGGGGCGGTGTATTGATCTTACTTGGGTGCCACCTGTGTTCACATTGTGCGGTGCTAGCGTCACTGTGTGCGATTGGCGATGTGCCTGGTCGCTCGGTAGATGAACGGCGGTTCGATCTCGTCGTCCCGCTCGATGAGCGCCGGGCGTTCGGGCTCCGTGGGCGGACGACGGCGACGCCGACGAACCGGAGGAGGCCACCATGGACGTGACGGCAGGAGCGGCGCCGGACGCGGGCGCCGTCCCCGCTCAGAGCGGACGGACCATGGCCGACCCCGTGGTCTCCGGGCCCGGGCCGGCCGGCGGCGCACGGGGGGACGACTGGTTGCGGCGGCGGGCGAACCTGGCCACGCCGATGGCCGTGCGCGTCGCGGCGACGTTGCGGCTCGCCGACCAGATCGCGGAGGACGGAAGCACGGCGGCCGACGTCGCCGAGCGGGTCCGCGTCGATCCGGGCGCGCTGGAGCGTCTGATGGATTACCTGGTCACCGTGGGTGTTCTCGCCGGCGGCGCCGACGGGCGCTACCGGCTCACCCCGGAGGGCGAACCCCTGCGCGAGGGACATCCGCGCAGTATGCGGGCCCTGCTGGACACTCGCGGCGCGCTGGGACGAGCGGAGCTGTCCTTCGTCGAACTGCTGCACAGCGTGCGCACCGGAGAGGCCGCCTACCCCCATCGCTACGGCCGGACCCTTTGGGAGGACATGCAGGACGATCCGGGCCTCGCGGCGGACTTCGACGCCTTCATGGCCTCCTGGCTCGCCGCCTCGTTGCCCGCGCTGATGCTCGCCTACGACTGGGCGAGTCTCCGGCACGTGGTCGACGTGGGAGGCGGTAACGGCCGGTTCCTGGCCGCGCTGCTGACCGCCTGCCCGGCGCTGCGGGGCACGCTCGTCGAACAGCCCGGCCCCGCCGCCGACGCCCGCGCGGCGCTGGCCGAGGCCGGGGTCGCCGGCCGTGCCGAGGTCGTGGTGGGCAGCTTCTTCGACGCGCTGCCCGCGGAGGGCGGGGGCTATGTGCTCGCGAACGTCCTGCACGACTGGGGCGACGAGGATTGCGCGCGTATCCTGCGCCGCTGCGCACAGGCGGCCGGACGGGCGGGCCGGGTCATGGTGATCGAACGCGTGCCCGACGACGAGCGGCCGGAATCGTCCATGGATCTGCGCATGCTGGTGATGTTCGGCGGCCGGGAGCGGAGTCTTTCGGAGCTCACCCGGCTCGCCGACGCCGCCGCGCTGGGCGTGGTCGCCGTCCACACGGCCCACGAACTCCGGATGGTCGAACTCCGCCCGCACGGGTAGTCGGCCCGGTGAACCGCCCTACCTCGCCCCAGTGAAGGGACAGGATGACCGATAACGAGAATCCACCGGCCGGGGGCGCATCGGAGGACGATACGGTCAACAGCGGCTTGGCCTGGGAGGACTACTGGCACCGGGTGGCCCGAGGCGATCTCGGCGCACCACCGTGGAACGTCGAGCGCGGCACGACGACGGCGCCCTATTTGCCGATCATGCTGCGGCATATGACCGCCGGGCTGCCCCTGGTGGACATGGGGTGCGGGGACGGCGGAATCACCCGCCACCTGGCCCGGTTCTTCGAGCGCGTGGTGGGCTTGGACGTCTCGCCGAGCGCGATCGCCCGCGCCCGGGAGCGCACGTCGGAGCCCAATGTCGAGTTCGATGTGCTCGACCTGTCCGATGAGATCGGTGCCCGGCGGATCACGGACCGGCTGGGAGACGTCGACCTGCATCTGCGCGGGGTCCTGCACGCCATTCCCGCTCACGCGCGGACCTCCGCCCTGGCCGTCCTGGCTCGTCTGGCGGGCGGGCGTGGCCGCGTCTTCGACACCGAGGTCCGCCACCCGGGTCAGGCGACCCGCGTTCAGATCTTGCGCACTCTGTACGGGCGCGTGCCCGACCGGGTCGCCGACGTCGACCGAGCCGGTCTCCGCGTGCAGAAAATCGACGACCTGGCGGCCCTGTACCGGGACGCGGGCTGGCGCGTCATCGAGACCGGAGACCAGACCTACCATTCCGATGTCCGCCTGCCCGACGGCGGCTTCGTGCAATACCCCTTTCAATACGTGCTCGCCCGACCCGACAACGACGCTGATTGAAGTCACGTGTTAGGGCCGGGTCGGTGATGACCTCGTCCGCCTCACGCACGGTCTCCCTATCCGAACGCTCGCGGCCCGCCGTTTCACGGTAGGCGGCCGCGGTGGGGAGGGGTCCCGGACGCGACGGTTCAGTGTGAGACCAAAGCGGGACGAGAACGGGCAGGGCGCCCGGCGGCCTAGGACAGTAGTGGCGCACGTGCGTGACCTTCTGAACGAAGCCGGAGTCGAAAGGGCGGACGAATGGCGCGAAGGCCGATGGGCGGCGATCCCGGCCGCGAGGAGGATTTACCGACCATCATCGCGGAGATCGATCGGAGCGCGGGCGACCCCGCGAGGACGGTGCTGTGGTGCCGCCGCGCCCTCCGCCATCCCCTCGTCCGGGCCAGTCCGCGGGGGTTGGCGGCGGTCCAGGTCAGGTACGGCCGTGGCCTGCGCGACCTCGCGGACGGTGATCGCCGGGAGAACGTGGAACTGGCCTTGGAGGCGCTGCTGGAGGCCGTCTCGGGTTACGAGCGCCTGGACGACGACGCCCAGCTCGCCGCGACCCTGCACACCCTCGGCACCGTCTACGCGGACCGTATCGCCGGAGACGGCGCCCAGAACATCGAGCGGTCCATGGCCTGCCACAGCCGCGCGCTCCGGCTCGCCACGGTGCCGACGACCCGCGCCATGGCGGCCTACGAACTCGCCCGGCGCTACCGCGCGCGGGCCGGCGACGACCCCGCGGGCGACACCGAAGCCGCGATCGCCAATCTGAGGATCGCGGTGGAGGGCTATCGCGCGGCGGGCGAGACCTCGTGCCGGGCGGACGCCGTCTCCCTCCTCGGGCTGTGTTACGAGGAGCGGCGCACCGGCTCCCGCCGCGACAACCTGGAGGAGGCCATCGCCTGCCACAAGGCCGCTGTGGACGGCTACGTCGAGGGTTCGGGCGAATGGCTCCAAACGATCTACAAACTGGGCATGGCCTATTCCCGCAGGATCGCCGGGGACGAGGCCGGCAACAATGAGCTCGCGCTGGACTGCTTTAAAAGAATGCACCGTGTGGCGGATCCCCGGACGTTCCCGGAGGCGTGGTCGAACGCCAACCATGCCCTGGGAGTCGCCTATAACAGCCGGCGGCGCGGTGACCGTGCCGAGAACATCGAGCTGGCCATCGAGCATCTGACCGAGGCGCTACGGCACATCGACCCCCTGCGGGACCGGCAGAACTGGCAGATCACCCATCACAGCCTGGCCGCGTCCTACGACTACCGTCTCGCGGGCGACCGGGGCGCCAACCTCGACCGGGCCGTCGAGCACCTCACAACCGCCCTCGGCGGCGACCGCTCGGACGATCCGCGTCGCCGCGCCATGTTCCAGCAGAGCCTGAGCATGATCTACCTGAAGCGCGCGCAGGACGGCTCGCCGAACGGACATCGCAAGGACGATCTCAGGCGAGCCCGGGAGGCACTAGACGACGTCCTCACCGTCCGTACCCGAGAGGCCGATCCAGCGGGCTGGGCCAGGGCCATGCAGCTGATGACCGTCCTGCAGAACGAGGACGCCACGCTCCCGGAAACCGAACCCGCCGCCGACCGCGCCCCCCAAGACGAGCGCGCTCCCAAGGACGAGCGTGGTGCCAAGGGCGACGAGGCAGGGATTCGGCGGCTTGAGCGCAACATCGCCACCCTGCGTTCCAGTGCCGAGGTCTACGACAGGGACGCCGATCCTGAGGGCTGGGCCCGCAACCGCCTGATGCTGGAGATGGCCTTGAGCGAACACGCCGCCGTCACAGATCCGGATCGGTACTGGGCCGAGCGCGCCGTCCTCCTCCAGCAGGCCCTTCAGGTCCATACCCTCGAAAGCAACCCTGGTCTCTGCTCCGGGTCCGCGCTCCGCCTCGGCAACGCCTTCGCCGCGGTGGGCCGCTGGGCGGACGCCTCGGACGCCTTCGTTCTCGCGGTGGAGGCGGCGGAGTCGCAGTACCCGGCCGCGCTCACCGTGCTCGGACGGCGTCACCATCTGGAGTCCGGTCCTTCCACGGCGCGCCTGGCCTCGTACTGCC
>NZ_CAACVB010000433.1 GCF_900659635.1 Actinomadura roseirufa
CGACCCGCGGACCCTCGCGCTGCAGGCCAACCTCGCCGCCGTGCACCGCGACCTCGGCGACCTGCCCGAGGCCGAGCGGCTGCTGCGCGAGGCGTTCGAGCGGGCCCGCGCGGACCTCGGCGTGGAGCATCCGGCGACGCTGGTCCCGCAGGCCGGGCTCGCCGCGGTGCTCGTCGACCTCGGCCGCCCGGACGAGGCCGCGGCGCTGCTGCTCCGGGTCCACGAGATCCGCGCCCGCAGGCTCGGCCCCGCCCATCCCGCGACGCTGCGGGCCGGCACCGGCCTCGGCCATCTCTACCTGCGCGGCGGCGAGCCGCGCCGGGCCGCGGCCTTGTTCGAGAGGGTACTCACCGAGGACGCCGCCTCGAACGCCGGCGCCGAGATCGTGGCGAGCGCCCGCGCCGGGCTGGCGCGGGCGCGCGAGGAGGGCGCGTGAGCCGCTCCCCGCGCCCGTTCCTGGTCGGCCTCGCCGCCGCCGTGTCGGCGTCCGCCGTCGGCGTCGCGGTCAACATCGCGACCGACGTGCAGGGGAATGTGCTGGCCTGGGTCGCGGTGGGCGTGTTCACCGTCCTCACCGGGACGGTCTCGGGCCTGGTCGACGGCGGCCGGGCCGCCGCCGACCCGATGGCGGCGGTGCTGCTGTCCATCGAGTGCGAGGTGCGGGCCGACGGCAGCGCCTCGGTCGAGGTGAAGGTCCGCGACCGCGACGCCGAGCACCTGCTGCCGCACCTGCCGGGGCTGCTCCCCCGCGGCGTCGCGCCGAGCGCGCCCCCAGGAGGCTCCACCGAGGCCCCAGCCCCGGATCCCCTACCGGTCGGCTCGACGGACGGCCCGGCGAACGGCGTGCTGCCCGACCCGCTTCCGGTCGCGCTCGTCACGCGCGGACGCATCACCGGCATCGCGCGGCGCCTGCGCGAGGTCGGCGACCGGTGCGCCGGGCTCGGCGGGCTCGACGTGCGGGTGTGCGCGTCCGACAGCGTCGAGCGGCGCCGGGAGGCGATCCGCGCCGCTCCGGTGATCTTCATCGACGACCACTGCGACGCCACCGCCCCGCCGCGGCTGCTCGTCGGCGGCCTGGACCTCACCGGGCTGCGCGCCGCGGACGGCTCGGGCCTGCGGGCCCGGCTGGTCGTGCTCGGCTGCCACGACGGCGCCGCCGCGGGCCACACCCGGGCGCTGCGGCGCAGCCTGGACCGGCCCGCGGCGTTCCTCGCGTGCCGCGGCGCCGTCCCGGCCGGGCACGCCGCCGTCCTCTACCCGCACGTCCTCACCCGGCTGGCCGTCCTCGCCGGGGGCGCCGCCGCCGAGACCGAGCTGCAGGCGGCACTGGAATCCGCGCTGGCCGAGGCCCGCCGCGACGAGCCCCAGCTGGACTGGGACCGCTGGGGCACGACCGTCCTGCACCCCCTCCTCGACTGATCCCGCGGCCCTCAGCCGCCCTCGGCCGCCACCGATCCGAGCCACAGCAGGTCACGGGCCCGGGTCATCGCGACGAACAGCTGCCTGCGGGTCAGCTCGGCCCGCTCGCGATCGCCGTCGTCGCCGGCCGGCAGACCCGCGTCGTGGCGGGGCAGGAAGACGTACTTGAACTCCAGTCCCTTGGCGCGCCGGTAGGTACCGATCTTCACCGCCTCCGCGGGCCGCCCGTCGTAGCGCTCCAGCCGCAGCACGGGCACGCCCGCGCGGGTGAGGTGGCGCCGGTAGTCCTCGACGTCCCGGAGCGACCGGCACAGCACCGCCGCGCCGGCCAGCGCCGCCGGCCCGTCCGCCGTCTCCGCGAGCGCCCTGATCGCCTCGACCAGCCGCCGGTCGTGGTCGGCGCCGTCGCCCGCCCGCACCCGCACCACCTTCCCGTCGTGGTAGGTCGTCTCGACGGCGCGGCGCCCGTGGGGGCTCGGCCCCTCCAGGTCGTCGAACGGGTCGCCGGACACCACCTCCATCGCCGTCTCCAGGATGGGCGCCGCGTTGCGGTAGTTCGTGCGCAGCACCGCGCCGCGCCCCTTGATGCCCAGGCCCGCGTCGGCCAGCCGGAAACCGCCCGGGTACACGGCCTGCTGGCCGTCGCCGATCAGCAGCAGGCCGTTCGGTCCGTCCCCGCCGAGCGCGTGCAGCAGCCGGACGCCCACGAGCGGCAGGTCCTGCACCTCGTCCACGATCACCGCGGCGTAGGGCGGGTCGGCCGGGGCGCGCTCCAGCTCCGCGAGCGCCGCCGTCAGCACGTCGTTGAAGTCGTGGACGCCCCGCTCGGCGCGCAGCAGCTCGTACTCCTCGTACAGCAGCCACGCCGCCTCCCGGTGCGCCGTCTGCAGGGCGGTGCGGCGGCCGTGCCGGGCGATGTCCCGGTACTCCTCCAGCGAGGCCAGGCCCCGTCCCTTGATGACGTGGTCGATCTCCTCCCGCCAGTAGGACGGGGACGGGTCGATCTCGGTGAGGACGCTGTCGCGCCCCTCGGCCATCCAGGCGCGGGAGAACGCGTCGTCGACCCGGTCGGCGTGGAGCCTGACCGGGACGCCGCGTCCGGCGAGGAACGACTGCGCCCACTTGTGCAGGCTGGAGAACTCCACGCGGTCGGCGAACGTCCCCGCCATCCTGGCGAACAGGTGTTTCTGCACGAGCGGGAGGTTGTTGGCGAAGGTGACATAGAGGATCCGTCCCGTGCCGCGCGCGGCGAGCTCGGCGGCGCGGTGCAGGCCCACCACGGTCTTGCCCGTCCCCGCCGGGCCGCTGATGCGCGCCGGGCCGCTCCAGTCGCGCCGGGCGACGGCGGCCTGGTCGGGGTGCAGGAAGGTCATCCACCGCTCGATCGGCGCGTGCCGCAGCGACTCCAGGGCGGCCTTCTCCACCTCCTCGGTCTCGAAGAGCGCGCCCGGCTCCGCCTCGTCCCCGGACGGCCCGCCCTCCTCGATCGTGACGGCCTCCAGGTCGGGGAACGCCTCGGCGAGATGCGCGGCGACCGCCCGCGCCATGGGCGGCGTGAGCCGTCTCGGCTCGGCGACGAGCATGTGGATCACGTCGGGATGGCCGAGCAGGCGGATCCGGCCGAACGCGGTGTCGAGGCGGTGCCCGGCGAAGACCATGAGCGGCCGGAGCGCGACCGGGGACATGCCGAACGCGCCCACCTGGTCGTCGGCGGCGAGGGTCGTCGCGAGGAGGCCGGCCTCCTCCCCGTCCCGCCACCGCCCGCCCGCCGTCAGCCGCCCGTCCTGGACGGACGGCGCGTCCGCCCAGTGCCGCACGGCGACCACGAACACGCCGCCGGGACCGACCAGGATCACGGCCGCGTCCGGGGGCGGCGCGGGCTCGGCCAGGCGGCGGTCCACCAGCAGGTGCCAGCCGACGGCGGTGAGCCCGGCGAGCGCGGCCAGGACCCGCCGGTCCGCCTCGTCCCGCGTCCAGCCCTCGGCCGCCCGGTACGCCGCGTTCGAGCGGCGCGTCATCGTCAGCGCGTCGTCGCGGGCCCGCCGTCCGCGCGCCCCTGGTGTCCCGCCGGCCGCCATCGCACTCCCCCGCCAGAAAGTCACGTTCTTCAACAGATAGCAACAATCGTTACCGTCCACCACCGGGATCCCTTCGCGCACGGGGGTTCAGGCGGCCCCGGGTTTGTCGGACGTCGGTGCGAGGGTTCGAGTGGCTCCGGAGCGCGGCCCCTGGTGGGACCGGGTTCTGGTTGGCTTGCCCGATCGTGATTCGTTGGTAACGGGGCTGGGAGTTGAGGCCGGTGGACGCGGAGACGCCCGCGTGGGAACGGCGCAGCGCATGGCGGGTGGTGTCGCCCATGGCGGCGCGCAAGCTGGCGAAGGTGCCGTTCGTCGAGATGGCGGACGGACGGTTGCAAGGGGTGGTGTCGAGCGGGTCGGACATCGCCCGCGTGTACGTCTCGTCCATCACGGCGGGGACGCACGGGTTCAGTTGCAGCACCAACAACAACCGGCCGTGCGGCGGGCTGGGCGGGCCCTACCCGTGCAAGCACCTGCGCGCGCTCGCCGACGAGGGGGTCCGGCAGTACGGGCTCGACCGGGTCGCCAAGTACCTGCGCGTGGAGGTCGGGGAGGGCGAGTCGCTGATGGAGCGCCTGGACGGGACGGCGGAGCCCGCGCCCGCCGCCATGGTCTTCAGCCGGTTCCTGCGGCATCTGGCCTACCTCGAACTGCCGGAGGCGCCGGGCCCGCTTCCGGAGATGCACTGGTTCCCGGCGACCGGGGCGGTGGGCTGATGCTCGGGATCCAGCTCGGGGAGCTCACCGGCGGGACGCCGGACGGCGTGGACGAGGCGTGCGACCTGGTCGCCGGTTTCGACGACGCGCTCGTGCACGGCCTCGGCCGGCTCGGCGAGCGGCAGGCCGCGGCGCTGGCGGCGCTGGCCGCGGCGCTGGCGGGGTCGCCGCTCGGCACGCCGGTGGGCGAG
>NZ_CAACVB010000434.1 GCF_900659635.1 Actinomadura roseirufa
CGCGGCGCCGGTGGCCGCCGGGCGGGCGGGCCCCGCCGGACCGGCGGGCACGGCGGGCACGAGCGCGGCGACCAGGGCGGCGGCGAGCAGCTTCACGGCACTCCTCGGGAGGGAGTCGAACGCGGACGGGGACGGTGCGAGCACAGAACGTTACCAAGAGCCGTCAGGGCCGGAGACCGTCCGGCGCGCGATCAAGGTAAAGGGTTGCCGACCGTTATCGGCCAGTTCCGTTCGGTGGCCCCGTCCTGGTCGGGGACGGCGCGCATCGGCGCAGGCAGCGGGCCCCGTAGACTGGAAATCCCTTCCGGCCGTGCGAAAGGCGTTGTTGTTGGTGGCCGCAGACCAGTCCTTTGACACCGTTCTCGTCGTCGACTTCGGCGCGCAGTACGCGCAGCTGATCGCGCGACGCGTCCGAGAGTGCCATGTGTTCAGCGAGATCGTGCCGTCCACCATGCCGGCCGCGGAGATGCTCGCCCGCCGGCCGAAGGCGATCATCCTGTCCGGCGGCCCGGCGTCGGTGTACGCCGAGGGGGCCCCGGCCGCGCCGGAAGGGCTGTTCGACCTCGGCGTCCCCACGTTCGGGATCTGCTACGGCCACCAGGTGATGGCCCAGGCCCTCGGCGGGACGGTCGAGAACTCCGACATCGCCGAGTACGGCGGCGCCACCGTCGAGGTCACCGCGCCGGGCATGCTCTTCGCCGGGCTGCCGCACGAGCAGGCGGTGTGGATGTCGCACCGCGACTACGTCAGCGGCGCGCCGGAGGGCTTCACCGTCACGGCCAGCACGGACGTGACGCCGGTCGCCGGCATGGAGGACCGCGAGCGCGGCTTCTTCGGCGTGCAGTTCCACCCCGAGGTCCTGCACACCGAGCACGGCATGGAGATCCTGCGGCGCTTCCTGTACGAGGGCGCCGGCTGCCGCCCGAACTGGACGATGGTGAACATCGCCGAGGAGTCCATCGAGGCGGTCCGGGAGCGGGTCGGCGGCCGGCGCGCGATCTGCGCGCTGTCGGGCGGCGTCGACTCCGCGGTGGCCGCCGCGCTCGTCCAGCAGGCCATCGGCGACCAGCTGACCTGCGTGTTCGTCGACCACGGGCTGCTGCGCAAGGGCGAGGCCGAGCAGGTCGAGAAGGACTTCGTCGCCGTCACCGGCGTCAACCTGCACGTCGTGGACGCCCAGGACCGCTTCCTCGCCGCGCTGGAGGGGGTCACCGACCCCGAGCAGAAGCGCAAGATCATCGGGCGCGAGTTCATCCGGGTCTTCGAGGAGGCCGCCCGGGAGATCGTCGCGGGCGCCGGGGCCGCGCCCGGCGGCGCGTCCGAGCCGGTCGAGTTCCTCGTCCAGGGCACCCTCTACCCGGACGTCGTGGAGTCGGGCGGCGGCACCGGCGCGGCCAACATCAAGTCGCACCACAACGTCGGCGGCCTGCCGGACGACCTGCAGTTCCAGCTGGTCGAGCCGCTCCGCACGCTGTTCAAGGACGAGGTGCGCGCGCTCGGCGAGCAGCTCGGCCTGCCGGGCGAGATCGTGTGGCGGCAGCCGTTCCCCGGCCCGGGGCTCGGCATCCGCATCATCGGCGCGGTCACCCGCGAGCGCCTCGACGTCCTGCGCGAGGCCGACGCGATCGCCCGCGAGGAGCTGACCCGCGCCGGGCTCGACCGGGAGATCTGGCAGTTCCCGGTGGTGCTGCTGGCCGACGTCCGCTCCGTCGGCGTGCAGGGCGACGGCCGCACCTACGGCCACCCCGTCGTGCTGCGTCCGGTGACCAGCGAGGACGCGATGACCGCCGACTGGGCGCGGCTGCCCTACGACGTGCTGCAGCGGATCTCCACCCGCATCACCAACGAGGTCCGCGAGATCAACCGGGTCACGGTCGACATCACCTCCAAGCCCCCGGGCACCATCGAGTGGGAGTAGCCCCGGGACGGGCATGAAGAAGGCCCGGACGCCGCGCCGCGTCCGGGCCTCGCTCGTGAGCGGGTCAGACCGCCGCGGGGGCCAGCGCCGCCTCGGCGTCCAGCGTCGCGGCGGTCGCGTTCACGACCGCCGCCACGCGCAGCGCCTCCTGGATCAGCTCGCGGGACAGCCCGCCGTCCCGCAGGACCTTCTCGTGCGACTCCAGGCACCGCCCGCAGCCGTTGACCGCCGACACGGCCAGCGACCACAGCTCGAAGTCGACCTTGTCGACCCCCGGCCGCGCGATGACGCTCATCCGCAGCTTCGCGGGCAGCGTCGCGTAGGTCTCGTCGCCGATGAGGTGCGTGGCACGGTAGTACACGTTGTTCATCGCCATGATCGACGCGGCGGCCTTGGCCGCCTCGAACGCCTCGGCCGACAGGTTGTCGCCCGCCTCGTCGGCCAGCTCGCGGATGACCGTCGCGCTGCGGGTGGCGAGCGCGCAGGCCAGCACCGTCCCCCACAGCTGCTGGTCGGTGAGCTGCGAGGTGGAGGTCAGCGAGCCGAGGTTGAGCTTGGTGTCCTTGGCATAGCCCGGGAGGGCGCTCTTCAGCGCGTCAACGCTCATGGTCGTGCGTCCTTTCGTGCGAACGGCCGGCCGCGCCGGAAGGCCGCGGCCGGCCGGTCCTCGTACGGGCGGTCAGACTCCGGCCCCGGCCAACAGCTTGGCGGCGTCCAGGGTGCTCTCGCCCTTGTTCCAGTTGCACGGGCAGAGCTCGTCGCTCTGCAGCGCGTCCAGGACCCGCAGGACCTCCTTGACGTTCCGGCCGACGGAGCCGGCGGTCACCATGGAGAACTGGATCTCGTTGTTCGGGTCGACGATGAACGTCGCGCGCTGCGCCACGCCGTCCTCGGTGAGGATGCCGAGCGCGGCGGTGAGCTCGCGGTTCAGGTCCGACAGCATCGGGAACGGCAGCTCGCGCAGGTCCGGGTGGTCCTTGCGCCACGCGAAGTGGACGAACTCGTTGTCCACGGACGCGCCGAGCACCTGGGCGTCGCGGTCGGCGAAGTCCTCGTTCAGGCGCCCGAACTCGGCGATCTCGGTCGGACAGATGAAGGTGAAGTCCTTCGGCCAGAAGAACACGACACGCCACTTGCCCTCGTAGGACTTGTGGTTGATCGTCTCGAACGCGTTGTCCGGGTCCAGCGAGACGCAGGCGGTCAGTTCGTACTCGGGGAACTGGTCACCGACAGTAAGCACGCAGGCTCCTTCGACTACGGAATACGTGATGGGAGGCCGCGGGCGCCCTGGTCCGAGCCCCGCGGCTGAGGTCACTCAGCGTGCCGCACCCCGAAGCGAAAGAGAAATCGATCTATCCCAAAAGACCGATAGGAGCTTCCTATCAGCCCCACTGAGGGCTCCCTGACCGGTGCTCACGCCCACGCCGCCCCAGGACACCGTCCGCCCACTTGACGTAAATCACATCCGGCGGCCCGATAACCCTCACGCTCCGTGAGCGCCCGAGGTGCCGGGCAACGCGCCGTTAACGCCTTGTTGCCCCATTAACGCCCATCATTACCCCTCCGTGCAAACCACCGCGTCTCTTGCCTCGCGTAGACCGAGCTTCAATGCGCACAGGCGCAGAGGCGCGTGCAGAGGTGGTGATCTCCGCGCTTGCACGGCTCGCACCCGCCTATCGGCGGGACCGGGGCGGGGAGTGCCGCAGCGATCAGTTCGATCGCCTGTCCGGCGGTGCGGCCGAGCGCCGCACCGCGTCCCGACGGGCCGTACCAGCGGTACGTGTCCTCCTCCCGATCCCAGATGACGTACCGGGCGCCGAGCCCGGCGCGCAGCAGGTGGAGGATGCTCGTTCCGGCCGGACGAAGCGGCGCGATGTGCGGGAGGCGCTGACCGATCAGTGTGGACAACTCGTCGAGGCGCTGAAACGCGCTCTCCGAGGCGCCCATCAGACCCGCTTCAGTTCGCGCCGGGGCAAGGTCGCCGGCAGGGCTGCGGAACCCGCCACCGACAGGGTCGGCAGGCCGAGGTAGGGGTGCCGCAGGGCGCGGACCGCGCACGCTGCGGCAAGGGTCTGCCGGTCCGGCTTGCGCCCTAGAACCACGGCGAGCAGGCCGCTCATCGGCAGTTCCTCAGTTTGGAAGGCAAGGGGGTCTCCGGGATAAGGGGGTGAAGGGAGGTGAAGGGGCGCCTTAGAGGTCGTTTCATTTGGTGAGGCGGCGGTGGCAGATGAGGGCGGCGGCGATGCCGACGAAGGCCAGGAAGTGCTCGGGCTTGCGTTCGTAGCGGCGGTGCAGACGGCGGCAGCCGGCCAGCCAGGAGACGGTGCGCTCGACCACCCAGCGGTGGCGGCCCAGCCGTTGCGAGGACTCGACGCCACGGCGGGCGATGCGTGCCACGATGCCGCGCGAGCGTAGCCAGCGGCGCAGGTGCCGATAGTCATAGCCCTTGTCACCGTGCAGCTTG
>NZ_CAACVB010000435.1 GCF_900659635.1 Actinomadura roseirufa
CGACACCGAAACCGACGACGCCGAAACCGATGACACCGAAACCGACGATGTCGACGGCGATGGCACCGGCGTGGACGTCGGCGCCGAGGCCGCTCGGCGTCACCCGGTTGGCGGCCGCGGCGGTGAACTGCGCGAGGGTCGACTCGGTGAGCGGGAGCCGGTGGCCGGCCGCGCCGCGCAGCGCCAGCGCCGCGAAGACGTAGTGCAGCACCGCCAGCAGGACGAGGACGGGGAGGAATCCCCAGCGCGTGTGGGCGAGCGCGGCGGCGGTCGGGCGCGCCGGCGCGGTACCGAAGATGAGGATCGTGACGGTGGCGAGGGCGGCGAGAAGGACGCAGGCGAGGGCGGCCCGGCGGACCCACCGGGCCGCGGGAACCCCGCCGGGGCGGGCCGGGGCGGCGCCGTCCGGGCAGGCGAGCCCGGCGGAACCGACGCCGGCGGCGATGGTCTCCACACCCTCTTTGTCGGCCTTCCGGTTGAAGGTTGCGCGACCGTTGCCTGCCCTGGAGGGGAACGTGCCATGGGAGCTTGGGGGGACGGGCCGGGGCGCGTCCCCGGCCCGTCCCCGGACGGTGCCTCGTCGCGGGTCAGGCCGTCCAGTGCGGGTCGCGGCCGAGGTAGTGCAGCAGGGCGGTGACGTCGCCGGTGTCCTCGGCCTCGATGGCCGGGGCGTAGGCGCCGTACTGCCGCAACGGCTCGACGATCTCCTTGGCGACGATGAGCAGGTCGCGCGCGAGGGCGCCGGTGAGCGGGGACTCCTGGCCAGTGGCGACGGCGATGTCCCAGGCGTGGACGGCGGCGTCCAGTGCCGCGGCGCCGGAGCCGAGCCACGGGGGAAGCGAGTGCGGCGGCAGGGGGACGGGGGCCTGCGCGGCGTCGGGCGCGATGGTGGCCCAGGCGGCGGCGGAGGCCGCCAGCGCGGGGTCGAGGAGGTCTGCGGGGGCGCGGTCGAGGGCGCCGGACGGGGCGAAGGGGTCGAAGTCGGGTCCCGGCGCCCCGGTGATCGCGGACGCGTAGGCGAGCTGGTCGCCGGCGGCGTGCTGGAGGACTTGGGCGACGTTCCACTCGGCGCAGGGAGTCGGCCGGCGCCAGGCGCCGGCGGGGACGCCGGCGACGGTGGAGCGGAGGGCCTGGTGGGCGCGGTCGAGGACGTCCCAGCCGGAGTTCGTGATCTCGCTCATCGCTGCGTCTTCCTTTCGTTCCACCGGGGGCGGTGTGGCTCCAGTCTAGCAGAACGGAATGCTTTGTTCCACTGTCGCGTCCGGGTGGATTTTCAAGGGCCGGGCGCCGCTTTGGGGTACGCCATTGATTCTTTTCACACTATGATTAGGAAGCATTACCTTCCGTGACCGTCGCCCGATGGGGGAGTGTGACGACCATGACCAGCGCCCACCAGCGTCTGGGCGAGCGCATCGAGGACTTCCGCGGCACCAGGGGCGGGCACCCCGCGCAGCCGGCCCAGCCGCCCGGCGGCAGGGCGATCGTGCTGACCTGCAGCGACTATCTGGCCATCGCCGAGCATCCGGCCATCACCGGGGCGATGATCGCCAGCCTGCGGGCGGCGGACGGGACGGCGCCGCTGCCCGGCCCCTGCCTGCCCGACGACCATCCGCAGATCCGGCTGGGCAACGAGTTCGCCCGGCACATGGGCGCCGGGGCGGGTGTGCTGTGCCCGTCCGGCTGGGCGGCCAACACGGGGCTGCTGCAGGTCGTCGCGGGCCCGGACGTCCCGGTCTACCTCGACGTCCTCGCGCACATGTCGCTGTGGGAGGGCGCCCGGGCGGCGGGCGCCGAGATCGCCTACTTCCGCCACAACGACCTGGCGCACCTGCGGCGGCGGATCGAGGTCGGCGGCTCCGGCGTGATCGTCGCCGACGCCGTCTACAGCACCGACGGCTCGGTCTGCCCGCTGGAGGGCCTCGTCGACATCGCGGCCGAGCACGGCTGCCTGCTGCTGGTCGACGAGTCCCACTCGCTCGGCACGCAGGGCGAGCGGGGCGAGGGCCTGGTCGCCGCGCTCGGGCTGGCCGGCCGGGTCGACTTCCGCACCGCGAGCCTCGCCAAGGCGTTCCCCGGCCGCGCCGGCCTGATCGCCTGCGACCGGCCCGGGTTCGTCGACTACTTCAAGCACACCGCGCTGCCGGCCGTCTTCAGCACGACGCTGCTGCCGCACGACATCGCCGGGCTCACGGCGGCGCTGCGGGTCGTCCGGGACGAGGGCTGGCGGCGTGAGCGGCTCGCGGCGGTCACGGGCCGGCTGCGCCGCGGGCTGGCGGCGCTGGGCTGCGACCTCGGCGAGGGCGACACGCAGATCATCGCGCTCCAGACGGGGTCGGAGGCCGACGCGACGTCGCTGCGCGACGCGCTGGCGAGCCGTGACATCTTCAGTGCCGCGCTGTTCCCGCCCGCGACGTCGGTGCGCCGTACGCTCGTCCGCCTGTCCGTGCACGCCGGGCTGAGCGACGAGGACGTCGAACGCGTCCTGATCGCCTTCCGCGAGGCGCGCGACCAGCGGGAGTCGTCTCCCCGCACCTCGGCGCCGATCCCCTGACCGCCCGGGACGCCTTCCCGCACCGAATCCGGTTCGGAGTGACCGTGGACGCCGCCCGCGGGGCGTTTCCGGGACGCCCCGAGGGCCGGGACGGGCCCGCGGTCAGTCCGCCAGTTCCGCGGTGAGCGCGGCGGCGAACGCGTCGACGTCGGACTCGGTGGTATCGAAGGAGCACACCCAGCGGACCTCGCCGGTCCGTTCGTCCCAGGTGTAGAACGCGAAGCGTTCGCGCAGCCGGTCCGCGACGTCCCGGGGGATCAGGGCGAACACCTCGTTGGCCTCGACCGGCCGGGTGATCTCCACGCCGGGCAGCGGGCGCGCCGCGTCGGCGAGGCGGCGCGCCATGGCGTTGGCGTGCCGGGCGTTGCGCAGCCACAGGTCGCCGTCCAGCAGCGCGACGAGCTGGGCCGACAGGTACCGCATCTTGGACGCCAGCTGCATGCCGGCCTTGCGCAGGAACCGGAGGCCCCGCACCGCGTCCGGGTTCAGGACGATGACCGCCTCGCCGAGCAGCAGGCCGTTCTTCGTGCCGCCGAACGCCAGGACGTCGACCCCGGCGTCGGTGGTGAACGCGCGCATCGGCAGGTCCAGCGCGGCGGCCGCGTTGGCGATCCGGGCGCCGTCCATGTGGACGCGCAGGCCCCGTTCGTGCGCGGCGGCGGTGACCGCGGCGACCTGCCCGGGGGTGTACACGGTACCGAGCTCGGTGGCCTGGGTGATCGACACCACGGCCGGCTGGGCGCGCTGCGGGCTGCCGATGCCGATCGCGTGCCGGTCGACCAGCTCGGGGGTCAGCTTCCCGTCCGGCGCGGGCACGGGGATCACCTTGAGGCCCGCGACCTTCTCGGCGGCGCCGCACTCGTCGGTGTTGACGTGCGCGAACTCGGGACAGATCACCGAGCTCCAGCGCTCCGACATGGCCTGCAGCGCCAGCACGTTCGCGCCCGTCCCGTTGAACACCGGGAAGACCTCGGCCCGCTCTCCGAAGTGCCCGCGGACGACGTCGCGGAGCCGGGCGGTGACGGCGTCGTCGCCGTAGGCGGGCTGGTGGCCGTGGTTCACCTCGGCGAGCGCGGCGAGGACGTCGGGGTGGACGGACGCCTGGTTGTCGCTGGCGAAGCCGCGCCGGGCCGGTCCCGCGGGGGGTGGGGGAGACGGGTCAGGAGAGGTCAACACGGGTTCCGTTCAGCTCGGCGGCGGGCCTGTCCCACAGGCCCGCGACGACGTCGGCGAGGTCGTCGACGTGGGTGAGCCGGGAGAGGTCGGCGCCGGGACGCTCGTCGCGCATCGCGTCGGTCAGCAGCGCCTCGACCACCAGGATCGCGGCGGCGGGGCCGTCGCCGTCGGGGGCGGGCGCGGTGCCGACGGCGGCGCGGGTGAAGGAGTCGGCCATCGCCAGCGTCCACGCCTCCGCCGCGGCCTTGGCGGTCGCGTAGGCGGCGGCGTCCTGCACGGGGTGCCGCGCCGAGTGCTGGGACACGATCACGAACCGGCCGCGCGGCGCGTCCCGCAGGTACGGGTGGAAGGCGAGGGTCGCGTGCTGCGCGGTCCGGACGAGCTGGTCGTGCAGGAACGCCCAGTCGGCGAGGTCGGTGTCCTCGAAGGGGGTGCCGCCGCGCCAGCCGCCCACCAGGTGGACGAGCCCGTCGACGTGGCCGTGCCGGGCGGCGACCTCGCCGGCCCACGCCCGGGTGGCGGCCTCGTCGAGGAGGTCGACCACGGCGGGGGAGATTCTTTCGTCGTTCCAGTCGTGGGGGCGGCGGCCCGCGGCGACGACGCGCGCGCCCGCGGCGGCGAGGCGGCGCGTCACG
>NZ_CAACVB010000436.1 GCF_900659635.1 Actinomadura roseirufa
CGGTCTGCACGGTGACGCCGGGCAGGGGCGCGGTCGGCCGGACGCCGGGCGAGGACGGCGCGGCGGGTGCGGGTACGGGTGCGGCGGGATCGGGTGGTGCCGCCTCGGTCGGCTTCGCCTCGGTGGACGGCGCCTGGACGGGCGGCACCTGCGCGGACGGCGCCGGGCCGGGCGCGGAATGGGCGGGCGGGGCCGGCGACGAGGGCGCCGGGGCGGGCGCGGGCGCGGTGGACCGCGTGGCGCCGCGTTGCTGGATCATCGAGCAGAAGGGGCAGGCGGGCAGGCCCACCGGCTCCCCGCACCAGGTGCAGGGCGTGCACGGCGTCCGGCGGACGAGTTGCTGCAGCACCCGGCTGTCGCCGCTGAACGCGACGAACTCGACGTAGCGCTTCGCGCGCCAGAACTCCGTCCCGAGGGGCTGGTCGTCGACGAAGGTGACCGACGCGGCGCCCAGCGCGGGCCCCAGCCGATCGCGCACCCAGCCGGCGTCTCCCCCGTGGTCGGCCGCCAGCACCAGTACCGGCGGGACGGGTACCTGCTCGCGGGCCGACACCGGGCGCGCGTCCGTGATGCGGTGGACCCCGGCGCGTGGCGCCGAGGTCACCATGAACTCACTACCCGGCAAGTACGAGGCGAGATGCTTGCTGAACTCGGTCCGCACGTGCTCCAGCCGAGTGACGCTGTTCACCCACGCCCCGGCCACGATGCCTTCCGCGAACCGCGGCACCAGGCTCGCCAGCACGCCGGGCTTGACATAGGGGGCCATGAACGCGAGCTGGTCCGCGACCAGCGACAGGGCGAGCGGCGGCAGGTCGACCGGCACCGCGGCCAGCCGCGGCGTCTGCAGCGACGCGCGGGCGAAGCGCAGCAGCGCCTCGGCCTCCCCGGACCGCCAGGTGGGGTACAGCGCGAGCACCGCCGGGTGTTCGCGCAGGCGGTGGGCGATCCGGGCGGTCAGCTCCAGCCCCTCGTCCGACAGCGGGGAGAACCCGGCCGGCACCCGCTCGGCCGCGACGCCGCGGATGACCCCGAGCCCCGGAACGTCGTCGAGGACCATGACCGCGGTCATGGGCGACCCCGATCGGCCACGTTCCTCACCAGACCCTCCGGGGCGCCGATTGCGTCCGTCGTTGGTTTCCTCTGGCCCCCGCTGGGACGACCATCAGGCGACCGAGATCACGATAACCGCGCGAATCCATCGAGATCAACAAGAGAAACGAACGAACCGGATGTCCAGCAGAAACGCATGAGAACCCACTGTGGATCGTTCCGATTCACCCCATACGAAGCCGATGAATTTCCCTTGTACAGTAGATTACTGAAAGGGAAATGGGCAGGTCGAGACCCTTTTTTTAAGGCCTGGGACCCATCACTAGTACCTGAGAATAGGCCTGTGGTCCTATGGCCTCGCCATGGGCCTATCGCTATCCTGGAAGGTTTCAGTCGGCGACGGTGTCGCTTTCCCGCCACTCGCCGCCCGAGCCGGCATCACGGACGGTATCGTCCCCGGCCACCGCGGCACGGCCCCGGCCGGCCCACCGCCTACCCGCACGAGACGCGCGCAGGCTCTAGAGTCTCCCTGTAGGCGGCCCCACCCTGGAGACGACGGCGATGACGAACCCATCGGACCCCGGTCCCCCACCGCACCGGCCGGCGCCCGGTCCTCCCGGTGGGCCGTACGGCCCACCGCCACCCCCGCATCAGCCTCCCGGCCAGGTCCCAGGCCCCCGTCCCCCGAGCCACACCGGCACCGGACCGTTCCCAGTGCAGCCTCCGCCGCAGCCTCGAACTCAACCCCCACCCCAGGGCCCCCAGTCCCACCCCCCGACCTGGGCGCGTTCCGAACCAACGGAAAAGGGACTCATCGGCGCCCTGTTCGATGCCAATTTCAACTACTTGGTGACACCGAAGCTCATCAAACTCTGGTATCTCGTGGCCCTGTTGCTGATCAGCCTGCAGTGCCTTGGGTTCTTCAGCTTCGGCGTGTGGGTCGCCACCTGGGACGACTGGTGGGCGTGGGGCGTCATGCTCGTGGTCTCCACGCCGCTGGTGTGGCTGTTCGAACTGCTGCTCGTCCGCATCCTCATGGAGGCGGTGGTCGTCCGCTTCAAGGGGGTCGAGCACCTGCGGGTCATCAAGGACAAGATCTAGGCGGGACGTGCAGGTGGGCGAGGGCGACGGGACGGGGCGCGGCGAGGGCGGCGGCGTGCCTGGTGAGACGCGGCGGGATCCCGGTGCGACACGGCGCGACCCGAGGGTGCCCGGGCCCCGCCCGGCCCCCGGCCCGGGGGCGACGCGGCGGGAGGGGCCGGCGGCGGGCGAATCGCTGCTGCGGCTGCCCGCGGCGCTCGCCGAGCGGTACGAGGCGGTGGCGGAGCTGCCGGTGCAGGGCGCCGAGTCCGATCTGCTCCTGGTGCGTCCGCGCGGCGACGTCCCGGACGGCGAGTACGTGGCGAAGATCTTCCGCCGCGGGTACGACGCCGACCGGGAGGTGTGGGCGAAGCTGCCCGCGCTCGACTCGCCGCACGTGCTGCGGATCCTGGAGACGGGGCACGCGGACGGCCGCGACTACGAGGTCACCGAGTACGCGCCGGAGGGGAACCTGCGGGCGCTGATGGCGGAGCCGCTGCCCGCCGGGACGGTCGCCGAGATGGCGGCGCAGCTGGCGGAGGGCCTGACGGCGCTGCACCGGGCGGGCATCGTGCACCGCGACCTGAAGCCGGAGAACGTCCTGGTCCTCGGGACGGCGCCGCTCGCGCTGGCGATCGCCGACTTCGGGCTGAGCAAGGTCCTCGACCAGAGCGTGGTGTTCGCCTCGTCGTCGCGGACGCTGGCGTACGCCGCGCCGGAGTCGCTGTCGGGCCAGGTGTCGCCCGCCCGCGACTGGTGGTCGCTCGGCATGATCGTCCGTGAGCTGGCGACGGGGCGGGCGCCGTTCCTCGGGTTGAGCGAGACGGTGGTGGTCGACCATCTCGCGACCCGGCCGGTGTCGGCGGACGACGTCGCTGATCCGCGGCTGCGGCTGCTGTGCCGGGGGTTGCTGGCCCGCGATCCGCGGCGGCGCTGGACGGGTGAGCAGGTCGCCCTGTGGCTCGAGGGCGGCTCACCGCCCGTGGTGGAGGAGGCGCCTTCCACGGCGCCTTCCACCACGGCGCCTCCGGGGGCGGGGCTTCCCTTCAAGGGGCGGCGTTACGACGACCGGGGCGAGTTGGCGCGCGCGCTGGTCGAGGAGTGGGAGCACGCCGCGCTCTATTTCTTCGGGCGCGGGGAGTCCGGCGAGGCGTGGCGCAGCCTTCGGGACTGGCTCGCGGACGTCCCGGACGACAGCCGGATCGAGCTGGTCGACGGGGCACTGGCGGCGCGGCTGCCCCCGGACGTGAAGCTGCTCCACCTGGTGCGGTGGCTGGACCCGGGGCTGCCACCGCACTATCTCGGCCGCCGGCTGACCGGCGCGGACCTGCCGGGCCTGGCCGCGCTCGCGTCCGATCCGCGGCATCCCGACCACCGCACCGCGTGCCTGCTCGGCCGTGAGTGGACGCGGCGGCCGGCGCGCGCGCCGCCGTGCCGGAGCCGGTGCCGTGGTTCGCCTGGATGGCGGACGGGGCGGGCGACGATCCGCTGCGGCTGCTCGCGGTCATGCGGGCCGCGCCGGAGGCCGTCCTGGAGGCGGAGGCGCGCGCGCGGGACCGGCGTGCCGCCGAGGAACGCGACCAGACCCTGAGCGCGCAGTGGGCCGAGCGGGAGCGGCGGCGGCTCGCGGGACGCGGCGCGGCGGTGACCCGCGCCGTGCTGTGGACACTGCCCGTCCTTCTCCTCTGGCTCCTCGGAAGCGCGCTGGTGGACGCCCTGTTCGGCGGTGGCGGCGGGAACAGCACGGGCACGGCCTCGGTCGGGTTCCATTCCCAGCGTTCCTCGTCCGTGCCGTTCTGGACGCTGGCCGTGTCCTCCGTTCTCGCCTGGGCGGTCCAGTGCGGCGGCGAGGTGATGCTGGCGCGCGCGCAGGGCGCGGACTATCTGCGGTACGGCCCGTGGTCGTGGATCTCCAAGGCGCTCGGCGCGGGCGGGCGGGGCCTGTCGAAGGCGTCCCGGACGATGTCCGGCGCCGCGCGGCGGACCGAGCGGCGCGGCTGCGGGCTGCTGCTGATCGCCGGGATCGTCCCGCTGCTGATCCTGCTGCTGCTCCTGGCGGCGGTGACGTCCGTCGCCGGGATGCTGTGGCTTCTCGTGCTCGTGGCCGGCGCGGCCGCCCACGCCGTCGCGGCGGGGCTGCGGCTGCACCGCTGGCGGCAGTCCCGCGCGCCGGCCGCGCACCCCGGCGCGTCCCCCAGCACATTCCA
>NZ_CAACVB010000437.1 GCF_900659635.1 Actinomadura roseirufa
CGGCGGTGCCCGGGGCCGGGGCGGCACCGGGCGCGGGTCCGCGCAGCCGCCGCGGATGGAAGATCCACGCCCGCATCAGCAGGAACCGGACGAGGGTCGCGACGCCGTTCGCCGCGACGAGCGCGCCGACCTCCACCGCCCGGGACGCGCCGGGCGCCGCCGCGTGCAGCAGCGCCAGCCCGCCCGTGCTCAGCGCGAGGCCGAGCAGGAACGCCAGGCCGCCTTCGAGCTGCTGCCGGAACGCGCCCCGCACCCCGGTCACGCCGAAGGTGAAGCGGCGGTTGGCGGCGGTGTTGCCGATCGCCGTGACCACCAGCGACAGCGCGTTCGCCCACAGCGGCCCCATCACCAGGCGCAGCAGGACGAACAGCACCAGCTGCGCGGCCGTGCTGATCGCGCCGATGACGGCGAAGGCGGGCAGCTGGCGGGCCATCCCGTCGGGCAGCTCGGGCCGGGGCCGCCCGCCGACCGGGGCGCGGAACGCCCCGGTCAGCATGCGCCGCCCGACCCGGGCCATGCCGCGCAGGTCGTCACGGGCGGTGCGCAGGACGTCCACGCGGCTGTCGGGGTCGTCGACCCAGTCCACCGGCACCTCGTGGATGCGCAGGCCGTTGCGCTCGGCGAGCAGCAGCAGCTCGGTGTCGAAGAACCACGCCTCGTCCTCGACCGACGGCAGCAGCAGCTGGACGATCTCGGTGCGGCCGGCCTTGAACCCGCACTGGGCGTCGCTGAACCGGGCCGCGAGGGTGGTGCGCAGCAGCAGGTTGTAACAGCGGGAGACGAGCTCGCGGCGCGGGCCCCGCACGACGGCCGAGCCGCGGGTGAGGCGGCTGCCGATGGCCAGGTCGCTGTGCCCGGAGATCAGCGGCGCGACCAGCGGCAGGAACGCGTCCAGGTCGGTGGACAGGTCCACGTCCATGTAGGCGACGACGTCGGCGTCGCTGGCGCTCCACACGTGCCGCAGCGCGCGGCCCCGCCCCTTCAGGTCGAGCCGGACGGCCCGGACGTGCGGGAGCCGGGCCGCCAGCTTCTCCGCCGCCCGCCAGGTCGCGTCGGTACTGGCGTTGTCGGCGATCGTGATGCGGAACGGGTAGGGGAAGGTGGCGCCGAGGTAGGAGTGCAGCCGCTCGACGCTCGATTCGAGGACGTGGTCCTCGTTGTGGACGGGCACGACCACCTCGACCAGCCCTCCCCGCCCGCCGCCGTCGCGGCGGGGCGGGGGCGGCCCGGCGGGGGTGCCCCGTTCGGTGACAAGGTGACTCATGCCGTGAGACTCGCCGCCGGTCGTGGGAGGTCCCTGAGCCGTTCATTAACGCGCCATGAGAAACGGGCCGGGAGCGGTCACGCGGCGGGACGGGACGTGCCGGGCAGCCGGACCCGGGCGCGCGTGCCGCCGCCGTCGGCGGGCTCCAGCGTGACCCGCCCGCCGCACTCGCCCACGACCCGCGCGACGATCGACAGGCCGAGGCCCGACCCGGGCAGGCTCCGCGCCGACGGCGAGCGCCAGAACCGCTCGAACACGTGCGGCAGGTCCTCGGCGGGGATGCCGGGGCCGTGGTCGCGGACGGTCAGCTCGCCGCCGGCGAGCCCGACCTCGACCGTCCCGCCCGGCGGGCTGAACTTCACCGCGTTGTCGAGCAGGTTCATCACCGCCCGCTCCAACGAGGCCGGGTCGCCCAGCACGTACCAGGGCTCGGTGGCCGCCCGCACGGTCAGGCCGGGGCCGCGCAGCCTGGCGCGTTCCACCGCGCGGGCCACGACCTCGTGCAGCTCCACCGCCGCGCGGACCGGCTCGGCCTCCTCCGGGCGGGCCAGCTCCAGCAGGTCTCCCACCAGGCTGGACAGCTCCCGCATCTGTGCCTTGACGCTGACGAGCAGGTTGTGGCGGGCCTCCTCGGGCAGGTCCCGCCCGGTGGCCTCGCTGCGCAGCAGCAGGTCGATGTTGGTGCGCAGGCTCGTCAGCGGCGTGCGCAGCTCGTGCCCGGCGTCGGCGATGAGGCTGCGCTGCCGTTCCCGGGACGCGGCGAGCGCACTGGTCATGCTGTTGAACGAGCGGCTGAGCCGGGCGATCTCGTCCGTGCCCTCCTCGGGGATGCGGGTGCCGAGGTCCTCGGTGCGCGCGATGTGCTCGACCGCGCCGGTCAGCTCGTCCACCGGCCGCAGCGACGCGCGCGCGATCATCAGGCCGGCGCCGGCCGAGGCGAGGACGCCGAGCGCGGTGACGGCCACCAGCAGGAGCGCGAGGTTGTCCAGCGGCCCCTCGACCTCCTCCAGCGAGATCGCGAACGACACCGCCGCGGTCGAGCCGTCCACCGAGGTCAACTGGCGGGTCCGTATCCGCACGTCCGTCCGGTGGCCGCTCGGGGTGACGCCGACGCCGTCGTGCACCGCGCCGTCGCGTTCGCCGCGGGCCACGGCGACGTCGGCGGCCGTGACCTCCAACGAGCCCATGCCGGGGAGGGTGCAGCCGCGGCCCCGCGCGTCCACCGCCTGGGTGATCTCGCTCGGGCCGAACAGGTGCCGCCCGGCCTCGAGGCCGGTGGGCTCGCTCCGGCAGAACGCCAGCGCCGTGTTCAGGTCCCGCTCGAAGACCGTCATGGGGGGCGGCGGCCCGCCCCCCGGCCCGCCCGCCGTGCCGAGCCTGCGGTCCAGCTCCCGGTAGAGCTGGTTGCGGGTCAGGTACCACGAGGCGGCCGCGCAGGCCGCGACCGCCAGCGCCACCGCCGCCGCGGTCAGCAGTGCCAGCCGGGCCCGCAGTGTCAGCCGGCGCAGTGTCAGCCGGCGCAGTGTCAGCCTCCGTGGGGTGAGCCGCCTGCTCACGGGGACGCCGCCCGCAGCACGTACCCGACGCCGCGGACGGTGTGCACGAGCCGCGGCAGCCCGCCCGCCTCGGTCTTGCGCCGCAGGTACATCACGTACACGTCCAGGGAGTTGGACGCGGGCTCGAAGTCGAACCCCCACACCGTCTCCAGGATCTGCTCACGGGTCAGCACCTGCCGCGGATGCGCCAGGAACATCTCCAGCAGCATGTACTCGGTGCGAGTCAGCTCCAGCACCCGCCCGCCCCGGGTGACCTCGTGGGAGACGGTGTCCATGGTCAGGTCGTCGAAGGCCAGCACGCCGTCGCGGCGGGGACCGGCTCCGCCGGTCATCGCGGCGCGCCGCAGCAGCGCCCGCACCCGCGCCAGCAGCTCGTCCAGCTCGAACGGCTTGGCCAGATAGTCGTCGGCGCCGGCGTCCAGCCCCGTGACCCGGTCGCCGACCATGTCGCGGGCGGTCAGCATCAGCACCGGCATCCTGGCGCCGAGCGCGCGCAGCCGCCGGCACGTGGTCAGGCCGTCCATCCGCGGCATCAGCACGTCCAGGACGACCAGGTCGGGCCGCTCCAGGCCCACCCGCTCGAGGGCCGCCAGCCCGTCGGCCGCCTCGGCGACCGCGTAGCCCTCGAACGCCAGGCTGCGCGACAGCGACTCCCGGACGGCCGGCTCGTCGTCGACGATCAGGATCCGCGCGGGCGCCGCCCCCCGTGTGCCAGGCTCCATGCACTTACCGTAAGCACCACCGGCGGCGGCGCGGGCACCGCCCGGTGTTTCTCATGGTTCTCTCAGGAACTTCTGAGGCGCGCCTCAGCCGTCGCCCGGCTCCTGCGGCGCGGGCACCGTCTCCCCCCGCACGACGATCACGGCCGGAATCGGCGCGGACGCCGCGGCCGGGCCGCCGCGGCGCCCGGCCCGGTACCGGGCGGCGTTGCGGAGCGTGCTCATCGCGACCCTGGGCACCACGCGCGGCGCGGTGCGGGCCGTCACCCGCAGGGCGACGGACGTGGCCTGTCCCGGGGCCGGGGCGTTGACGAGCGTGATGGTGGCCCGCGCGGCGCGCGCGACGAGCCCGCTGACCGACACCGGCACCACCGACGTCACGGACGCCCGGGGCTCCGGCCGCGCGGGCTCGGGCTCAGGCTCGGGCATGGGCCGGGTGGCGGTCGTCCAGGTGGTCTTCATGACGTCCACGACCACGTCCCGGGCGACGTCGCGCATCAGGTCGCGCAGCGCGTCCTTCATCGCCAGCTTGAGGGCCTCGCGCATCAGCTCGAACATGACGGCCTCGATCGCCACCGCGGCGGTGCGCGCGGCGAGCCGCGCGGCCAGCCCGCCGGCGGTGCGGGCGAGCTCGCTGCCCGCCGCCGCCGCGACCAGCACCACCACCCAGCTCGCCCAGCGCACCGGCCTGAGCCTGGGCACGGTCTCCCAGCACCTGGCCGTCCTGCGCGACGCC
>NZ_CAACVB010000438.1 GCF_900659635.1 Actinomadura roseirufa
CCGCCGGGCGGGCGCCCGCGACTCCGGCCGAACGCGTCCTCGCCCGGCTCGCCGCGGCCGTGCTGGACCGGCCGCGGGTGGGGGCCGACGACGACTTCTTCCGCACCGGCGGCGACAGCATCAGCGCGGCCCTGCTGGTCGCGCGGGCGCGCCGCGCCGGGCTGTCGTTCGGCGTCCGCGACGTCTTCCGGCTCCGCACGGTCGAGGCGCTGGCCAGGGCCTGCGCGCCCGTGGCGGGCCCGGCGCCCGCGACCGTGCCTCCCTCCGGGGCGGAACCGGCGGCCGACCTGCCGCTCTCCCCGCTCCAGGAAGGGCTCCTCTTCCACCTGATGCTCGCGGGGGAGGGCCGCGACGTCTACGTGCAGCAGGCGGTGGTCACGCTGTCCGGGCCGGTCGACCCGGCGCGGATGGCGGACGCGGCGCGCGTCGTCCTGGACAAGTTCCCGAACCTGCGCGCCGGGTTCCGCGCCGACGGCGGCCGCGCGGTCCAGTTCGTCCCCGGCCGCTACGAGGTGCCGTGGACGTTCGCCGAGGTGTCCGGGGCCGAGGAGGTGGAGGCGTTCGTCGAGGCGCAGCGCGCCGAGCCGTTCGACCCCGCCGCGCCTCCGCTGCTGCGCTTCGGGCTGGCGCGGGTCGCCGAGGACGACCACCGGCTCGTGCTGACCTCGGAGCTGATCCTGCTGGACGGCTGGTCGGGCGGGCTGCTGGTCACCTCGCTGCTGGACGCCTACACCGACGCCGCCGCCGAGGCCGCCCGCCCCGTCGCGCCGTTCAGCGCGTTCCTGGAGTGGGTCGCCGGCCGGGACCGGGACGCGGCCGTGGACGCCTGGCGCCGCGCGCTCGGCGGTTTCGACGAGCCCGCGCTCGTCCGGCCCGCGCTCGCGGACCGGCCCGCCGACCTCTCCACCGCCGGGGAGGCGCACCGCGCTCTCCCCGGCGGGCTCGCCGCGCGGCTGGACGCCGCCGCCCGGGAGCACGGCGTCACGCCCGGCACGCTCTTCGAGACGGCGTGGGGCCTGGTCCTGATGGGCATGACGGGCCGCGACGACGTGGTGTTCGGCGCGTCGGTGTCGGGCCGCCACCCCGACGTGGACGGCGTCGAGTCGATGGTCGGCCTGCTGTTCAACACCGTCCCCGTGCGGGTGCGGGCGACCCCGGCCGACCCGCTGACCGCCGTGCTGGAACGCGTCCAGGCCATGCGGACCGAGCTGTTCGACCACGCCTACGTCGCGCTCGCCGACGTGCAGCGCGCCACCGGCCTCGGCACCCTGTTCGACACGCTGTTCGTGTTCCAGAACTTCCCCGGCATGCCGACCGGGCGCGGCTTCGGCCCGGACGGCGCCCTGCGGGTGCGCGGCCGCGAGGTCCGCGACGCGACCCACTACCCGGTCACGATGGTCGTCGAGCCCGGCGCCGGGCTCCGCGTGATGTACCGGGGCGACGCGTTCACGGCGGCGGAGGCCGAGCGGATCACCGACCGGTACGTGCACGTCCTGGAGCAGCTCGCGGCGGCGCCGGAGGAGCCGCTGCACCGCCTCGACCTGCTCGTCCCGGCCGAGCACGAGCGGCTGCGCCGCGACTGGGAGTCGGCGCGCCGGCCCGTCCCCGACGCGACCGTCGCCGAGCTGCTCGCCGAGCGCGCGGCGCTGGCGCCGGACGACCTCGCGCTGGTGTCGGCGCCGGACGTGCGGCTCACCTACGGCGAGCTGGACGCCGAGGTCAACCGGCTGGCGCGGCTGCTGCTCGCGCACGGGGCCGGGCCCGAGCGGGTCGTCGCGCTCGCGCTGCCCCGCTCGGCGCGGATGGTGGTCGCGCTGTTCGCGGTGCTGCGCACCGGCGCCGCCTACCTGCCCCTCGAACTGGACTATCCCGCCGACCGCCTCGCCTTCATGCTGCGGGACGCGGCCCCGGCCTGCCTCGTCTCGCACCGCGACATCGCCGCCGGGCTCGGCCCGGCCGCCGACGCGGTCCCGACGCTCGCGCTGGACGACCCGGAGACCGCGCGGGCGCTGGCCGGGCTGCCCGGCACCGCCCTCGGAGCGGAGGAGACCCCCGGCTTCGCCCCCGGCACGCCCGGCCGTCTCGACCACCCGGCCTACGTCATCTATACCTCCGGTTCCACCGGCCGCCCGAAGGGCGTGGTGACGCCCTACCGGGGCCTCACCAACATGCAGTTCAACCACCGTGCCGCGATCTTCGACCCGGTCGTGGCCTCGGCCGGCGGGCGGCGGCTGCGGATCGCGCACACCGTGTCGTTCTCCTTCGACATGTCGTGGGAGGAACTGCTCTGGCTCGTCGAGGGCCACGAGGTGCACGTCTGCGACGAGGAGCTGCGCCGCGACGCCGAGGCGCTGACCGCCTACCTGCGCCGCCACGACGTCGACGTCATCAACGTCACGCCGACCTACGCCCAGCAGCTCCTCGACGAGGGCCTGCTGGACGGCGCCCACCGGCCGCCGCTCGTGCTCCTCGGCGGGGAGGCGGTGCCCGTGCCGGTGTGGGACCGGCTCGCCGCGGCCGACGGCGTGCTCGGGTACAACCTCTACGGCCCGACCGAGTACACGATCAACACGCTGGGCGGCGGCACCGAGGACAGCGCCACGCCCACCGTCGGCAAGCCGATCTGGAACACGCGCGGGTACGTGCTGGACGGGCGGCTCCGGCCCGTCCCGCCCGGCGCCCCCGGCGAGCTGTACATCGCGGGGGCCGGGCTCGCCCGCGGCTACCTCGGCCGGCCCGGCCTGACCGCCGAGCGGTTCGTCGCCGACCCGTTCGCGTCCGGCGGCGGCCGGATGTACCGGACCGGCGACCTGGTGCGGGTCCGCGCCGACGGCAACATCGACTTCCTCGGCCGCACCGACGACCAGGTGAAGATCCGCGGCTACCGGGTCGAGCCCGCCGAGGTGGAGGCCGCGCTGGCGGCCGAGCCCGGCGTCGGGCAGGCCGCGGTCGTCGCCGCCGACACCGGCGTCCCCGGGGTGCGGCGGCTCGTCGGGTACGTCGTGCCGGACGGCTCCCGCGAGGGCGCCGCGGCCGAGCAGATCGCCGAGTGGCGGCAGATCTACGACGCCGAGTACACCGAGGTCGGGACGGTCGTCCACGCCGAGGAGTTCGCGGGCTGGGCCAGCAGCTACGACGGCGCGCCCATCCCGCTGGAGGACATGCGCGAGTGGCGGGAGACCACCGTCGAGCGGATCCGCCGGCTGCGGCCCCAGCGCGTCCTGGAGATCGGGGTCGGCGCCGGGCTGATCCTCACCGGGATCGCGCCGGAGAGCGAGGAGTACTGGGGCACCGACTTCTCCGCGCCGGTCATCGGCAAGCTGCGCGCCGACCTCGGCCCGGACTCGCCCGTCCGGCTGGAGTGCCGGCCCGCCCACGACACCGAGGGCCTGCCGGAGGAGCACTTCGACACCATCGTGATCAACTCGGTGGCGCAGTACTTCCCGGGCGCGGCCTACCTGGAGGACGTCGTCGCCAAGGCCATGCGGCTGCTCGTCCCGGGCGGCGCGCTGTTCCTCGGGGACCTCCGCGACCTGCGGACCGTCCACGGCCTGCACGCCGCCGTCCGGCTCGGCCGGGGGGACGCCGACCTCGCGGCGGTGGAGCGCGCCGTCCGGATGGAGAAGGAACTGCTGCTCGACCCCGCGTTCTTCGCGGCGCTGTCGGGGCCCGCGCGGGTGGACGTGCTCATCAAGCGCGGGACCCGGCACAACGAGCTGACCCGGTACCGCTACGACGTCGTCCTGCGCAAGGCCGGGCCGGGCACGGAACCCGCGCCCGACACCCCCGCCGTCGACTACACGGGCCTGGACGACCTGCGGCGGCGGCCCGCGGGCCCGCTGCGGGTGCGCGGCATCCCCGACCCGCGCCTGTCCGGCGAGCTCGCCGCGCTGCGGGCGCTGCGCGACGGCGTCCCCGCCGAGCGGGCGCGCGCGTGCCTGTCCGCGCCGCCCGAGGGCATCGAACCCGAGGAGATCTACGCGCTGGACCCGGAGGTGGTGCTCACCCCGTCCGGCGAGATCGGAAGGTACGACGCGGTGTTCGGCGGCGGCGCGGCGCACCTGCCCGCCGAGCCGGGCCGCGCGCCGTCCGGCTACGCCAACGACCCGGTCGCCGCCCGCGACCACGGCGTGCTGGCCGCGCGGGTCCGGGAGTCGCTCAAGCGGCGGCTGCCCGGCTACCTGGTCCCCAGCGTGATCATGACGCTGGACGCGCTGCCGCTGACCGTCAACGGCAAGCTCGACCGGCGCGCGCTGCCCGAACCGGG
>NZ_CAACVB010000439.1 GCF_900659635.1 Actinomadura roseirufa
CTGCGCTCGCTGGAGGAGCTGCTGGCGGTGCTGGAGGCGGCGGCGGGCGAGCCGTCCGCGCGCGAGCAGGCCGCCCGGTGCCGCCGCGAGCTGGCCGAGGCGGTCGCCGAGCTCGACGGCCTGGCCCGCGGCGTGCACCCGGCGATCCTGGCGGACGCGGGGCTGGGTCCGGCGCTGGAGCTGGTCGCGGCCAGGGCGGCGCTGCCGGTGCGCCTTGAGGTCCCGGACCTGCGGTTCCCGCCCGAGGTCGAGTCGACCCTGTACTTCGCGCTGTGCGAGGCGCTGGCGAACGCCGCCAAGCACGCGCGCGCGGGCTCGGTGGAGCTGAGCGTCCGGGCCGGGCCGGACGGCATCGTCGCGCGGGTCCGCGACGACGGCGCCGGGAACGCGGCGCCGGTGCCGGGCGGCGGGCTCGCCGGGCTCACCGGGAGGGTGCGGGCGCTGCGGGGCCGGGTCGAGGTGCACAGCCCGCCCGGCGCGGGCACGACCGTGACGATCGCGCTCCCACCACCGCGGTGATCCGGCGCCGCGCGGACGGGCCCTACCGGTCGTCCTCCGCCGCGCTCTGGTCCGCCGCCTGCATGGATCTCTCGTACTCGTCGAGGGCAGCGTGCCCCTGGGCGACCAGTTCGGGGCTCAGCAACTGGTCGGCGAAGACCTCCAGCACCGCCCGGCGGAGCCGGGGCGCGCCCTTCGCGCTGAGGGTGTCGGCGCCCAGCGCCCGGGACAGGTGATCGCGCAGCACGAGGGTGCTGATGCTCATCGCGGCCATGGCCGCGGCGTAGGCGTGCAGGTCGCGCGTGGCGGGCCGGGCCCGCCCGGGGCGCGGCGAGTCCAGGTACCGCTCGGTCAGCTCGACCAGGTCGTCGAACAGCCGCTCCGCGGCCGCCGAGTCGTCGACCAGCGCGCGGGCGAAGTAGCGCCGCACCGGCAGGTCCACCTCCAGCGCCGCGGCCACGGCCCCCGGGTCGGCGAGCCGATCGCCGACCCCGTCGCTGAGCTCGCGCACCACGTCCAGCGCGTAGGCGTCGCAGGCGGCGCGCAGCTCCTCCTTCGTGCCGTAGTGGTGCTGGACGAGGCCGACCGAGACCCCGGCCGCCTCGGCGATGCTGCGGAACGTCGCGCCGCGGACGCCCCGCTCGGCGAACTGCAGCAGCGCCGCGTCCCTGATCCGCGCCCGCGCCGTCAGATCCTCCGGCGGCGGGGACGCGCCCCGGCCCGGTACCGGCATGACCGACCTCCAATATGTACGTATTGGAATCAATATGTACGTATACCATATGCCGGTATTGGAGACGCCCGGCACGGGCCGGACGATCAGACCTTGCGGGCGACGGCCCCGTGCACGTCCACGTCCACGGGCTCCCCGAACAGGTCCGCCTCCGGCCGCCAGCGCAGGCAGGACACCTGGCCCGGTTCCAGCAGTTCGAGCCCCTCGTACAACCGTGCCAGCTCCGCGGGCGTGCGCAGGACGTACGGGACGGCGCCCGTGTCGTCATACTCTTCCTGCGCCTGCTGAAGGGCCTCGCCCTGCACCTCGTAAGTGCCGTCGTAGTGGATGAGGAAACTGCCGGAGGGCAGCGCCTCCAGGAGCCGCCGGGTGAGCGCGACCGCCTCCTCGAAGTCGGCGATGTGCCCGAGGACGCCCATCAGCATCAGCGCGACCGGCCGCCCGAAGTCGAGCGTCTTGGCCGCCCCGTCCAAAATGGTCGCGGTGTCGCGCAGGTCGGCGTCGATGTAGTCGGTCGCGCCCCCGGGCGTGCTGGTCAGCAGGGCCCGCGCGTGCGCGAGCACGAGCGGGTCGTTGTCGACATAGACGATTCGCGCTTCCGGGGCCACCCGCTGTGCCACCTCGTGCGTGTTGTCCATGGTCGGCAGCCCCGTCCCGATGTCGAGGAACTGCCGGACGCCCTCCTTCGCGGCCAGGTGCCGGACGGCGCGGCTGAGGAAGGTGCGCGACGCGCGGGCCATGTCGACCACGCCGGGCGCCTGCTCGCGGTACAGGTCGCCGGCCCTGCGGTCCACGGGGTAGTTGTCCTTGCCGCCCAGCCAGTAGTTCCAGATCCGCGCCGAATGCGGGACCGTGGTGTCGATCTCCGGGGGCGCCGGCTCGTCGGTCACGGGGCCTGCCTTCCTGACGGTGACGCGCTCGCGCGGCGGCCCGGGGCCGCCAAGACAGGACCTTAGGGCGGTGAGCGTACAAGGTCATCCGGACGCCCCGCGCGATCGCGTTTTGGGCCGGGCCGGAACGGCCGCCCTCCCCGGAACGGCCTTCACTCGGCGAGTTAGCTTAGGCTAGCCTCATCTCGTGTTGTCGTCCGCGCGGAGAACCCTCGTCGCCCGTCCAGCGCAGGGGACCGAATCGCGCCGGCCCGAGGGCCGCGCGCCGGATCCCTTCCCTACCCCCGTCCCCGCCTCGCAGGCCGCGGCCGAGCCCGCGCCCGCCCCGGCAGCGCGCCGTGTTCCGCGCCGTCTTCCGTGCCGGGTTCCGCGCGGCACGGCCCGCTGGGGCGGGCTCGCCGCGCTCGGCTGCGTCCTGCTGCTGGCGGTCGCGGCGAGCCTGGGCATCGGCGCCGAGCACATCCCGCCCGGCCGGGTCGCGGCCGGCCTGCTCCACCCGGACGGGTCCCGGGACGCGCTGATCGTCCAGGAACTGCGGCTGCCCCGCACGCTGCTCGGGCTCGCGGTGGGCGCGGCCCTCGGGCTGGCCGGCGCGGTGATGCAGGCGCTCACCCGCAACCCGCTCGCCGAGCCCGGCCTGCTCGGCGTGAACGGCGGCGCCGCGCTCGCCGTCGTCCTCGTCATCGGCACGTTCCGGACCGACGAGGCGCTCGTCTACGTGTGGGCGGCCTTCGCCGGCGCCGCGGCCACGGCCGCGCTCGTGTACCTCATCGGCGCGCGGGGCCGCGGCGGCGCGTCCCCGGCGCGGCTGGTGCTCGCCGGCGCCGCGGTCAACGCCGTGTGCACCGCGCTGACCGCGGGCCTGATGCTGCTCTCCCCGCGCGCCTTCAACGGCTTCCGGTTCTGGCAGGTCGGCTCGCTCGGCGGCCGGGACCTCGCCGTGCTCGCCCGGGTGCTGCCGTTCGTGGTGGCGGGAACGGTCCTGGCTCTGCTGCTGGCCCGCCCGCTGAACGCCCTCGGCCTCGGCGAGGAGACGGGCCGGGCGCTCGGCGCGCGTCCCGCCGCCGTCCGCGCCCTCGGCGCGCTCGCCGTGGTGCTGCTGTGCGGGTCCGCGACCGCGGCGGCGGGCCCGATCGCCTTCCTCGGCCTCGCCGTCCCGCTGATCGCCCGCGCGCTCACCGGGCCCGACCAGCGGTGGGTGCTGCCGTACTCGCTGCTGCTCGCGCCCGTGCTGCTGCTCGGCGCGGACGTCCTCGGCCGCGTGGTCGCCCCCGGGGAACTGGAGACCGGCATCGTCACCGCGTTCCTCGGCGCGCCGCTGTTCATGCTGATGGTCCGGCGGGGAAGGACGCGCGGGCTGTGAGCCGGGTCGTGCGCGCGGGCGGGTTCTCGGTGCGCTGGGAACCGCGCGCCGCGCTGGTGTGCGCCGGGCTCGCGCTGCTCGCCGCGGGCGCCGCCGTGCTCGTGGTCGGCTCCGGGGAGTTCCCGGTCCCGCCCGCCGACGTGCTGAGCGCCCTCGCCGGGCGGGCCGACCAGGCGACCGAGTTCATCGTCACGACGCTGCGGCTGCCGCGCGCGGTCACCGGGCTGCTCGCCGGGCTCGCGCTCGGGCTCAGCGGCGCGATCTTCCAGAGCATGTCGCGCAACCCGCTCGGCAGCCCCGACCTCATCGGGTTCACCACCGGGTCGGCGACGGGCGCGCTGCTGCAGATCCTCGTGTTCGGCGGCGGCGCCGTCGCGATCGCCGCGAGCTCGGTGGCGGGCGCGGTGCTGACCGCGCTCGCGGTGTACCTGGTCGCGCACCGGCCGGGCGGCGGGGTGAACGGCACGCGGCTCGTGCTGATCGGGGTCGGCGCCGCGGCGATGCTGGAGGCGCTGAACTCCTACCTCATCACCCGCGCCGAGCTGCGCGAGGCCTACGAGGCGGCGTTCTGGCTGACCGGCAGCCTGAACGGGCGCGGCTGGGAACAGGCCGCGCCGCTGGCCGCGGCGCTGGCCGTGCTCGTCCCGGCGGCGCTGGTGCTCGGCCGCCCGCTCGGCATGGCCGAGCTCGGCGACGACGCCGCGCGGGCCCTCGGCGTGCCCGTCCAGCGAACGCGGGCGCTGCTGACGGCCACCGGGGTCGGGCTCGTCGCGGCGGCG
>NZ_CAACVB010000440.1 GCF_900659635.1 Actinomadura roseirufa
GCCCTACCGCGAGATCACCCGCCCGGTCCTGTCCTACGTCAAGAGCGTCCGCCGCAAGAGCCCCCGCGACGTCGTCACCGTCTTCATCCCCGAATACGTCCTCGGGCACTGGTGGGAGCACCTGCTCCACAACCAGTCCTCCCTGAGGCTGAAGGGCAGGCTGCTCTTCCAGCCCGGCGTCATGGTCACCAGCGTCGCCTGGCAACTCCAATCCTCCGACCGCCTCAAGGGCCGCCGGGAGCCGCGCGGACCGGGCGCGTCCCGCCGCCCGCCCCGCGCGGCGCGGCAGCCCCCGCCGGGCGACCGCGTCCCCGTTCGCGAGTGAGCGCGTCCCGTCCATGGGACCGCCTCCGCCCAGGGCGTGGTGGGCCTGGGCGGAGGCGGGGTCCGGGGCGTGTCAGTCCTCTCCGCTCGCCGACGGCAGCCTGGCCGAGATGAGGTCCATCACCGAGGAGTCCTGCAGCGTGGTCACGTCGCCCAGGGACCTGTTCTCGGCGACGTCGCGCAGCAGCCGCCGCATGATCTTGCCCGAGCGCGTCTTGGGCAGTTCGGGGACGACGAGGATCTGCCGCGGCTTGGCGATCGGGCCGATCTCCCGCGCCACGTGCTCGCGCAGCTCCGCGGCCAGCACGGCGCCCTTGTCGGCCGCGCCGCCCCGCAGGATGACGAACGCGACGATCCCCTGCCCGGTGGTCGGGTCCGTCGCGCCGACGACCGCCGCCTCAGCCACCTGTGGGGCGGACACCAGCGCCGACTCCACCTCGGTCGTGGAGATGCGGTGGCCCGAGACGTTCATGACGTCGTCCACCCGGCCGAGCAGCCAGACGTCGCCGTCCTCGTCCTTCTTCGCCCCGTCGCCGGCGAAGTAGTAGCCCTGGTCGGCGAACCGGGACCAGTAGGTGTCGGCGTACCGGCCGGGGTCGCCCCAGATGCCGCGCAGCATCCCGGGCCACGGCTCGGTCAGCACCAGGTACCCGCCGCCGCCCGGCGGCACCGGCGTGCCGGAGTCGTCGACGACGTCGGCCGCGATGCCGGGCAGCGCCGCCTGCGCCGACCCGGGCTTGCACGCGGTCACCCCCGGCAGCGGGCTGATCATGATGGCGCCGGTCTCGGTCTGCCACCACGTGTCGACGACCGGGACGCGGCCGCCGCCGATGTGCTCGCGGTACCAGATCCACGCCTCGGGGTTGATCGGCTCGCCCACCGACCCGAGCAGCCGCAGCGAGGACAGGTCGAAACCGGCGGGGACGTCGTCGCCCCACTTCATGAACGTGCGGATGGTCGTCGGCGCGGTGTAGAGGATCGAGACGCCGTACTTCTGGACGATCTCCCAGAACCTGCCGCGGTGCGGGGTGTCCGGCGTCCCCTCGTACATGACCTGGGTCGCCCGGTTGGCCAGCGGGCCGTAGACGATGTAGGAGTGGCCGGTCACCCAGCCGACGTCCGCCGCGCACCAGTAGACGTCGGTGTCCGGCTTGAGGTCGAACACCGCGTGATGGGTGTAGGCGGCCTGCGTCAGGTAGCCGCCGGAGGTGTGCAGGATGCCCTTCGGCTTGGCGGTCGTCCCGGAGGTGTACAGGATGAAGAGGGGCTGCTCGGCGTCGAAGTACTCCGGGACGTGGGTCGTGGACTGCCGGTCGACGACGTCCTGCCACCAGACGTCGCGTCCCGCGGTGAACGGCACCTCCGCGCCGGTGCGCCGCACCACCAGCACCTTCTCGACGCCGGTCCCGGCGACCGCCTCGTCCGCCGCGGTCTTGAGATCGTTCGGCCTTCCGCGCCGGAACCCGCCGTCGGCGGTGATGAGCAGCCGGGCCCGCGCGTCCTCGACGCGGTTGCGCAGCGCCTCGGCGGAGAAGCCGCCGAAGACGACCGAGTGCGGCGCGCCGAGCCGCGCGCAGGCCAGCATCGAGAAGACGGCCTCGGGGATCATCGGCAGGTAGATCATCACCCGGTCGCCGGCCCGCACGCCGAGCTCGGACAGCGCGTTGGCGGCCTTGCACACCTCGTCCTGGAGCCGCGCGTAGGTGATGGTGCGGGTGTCGCCGGGCTCGCCCTCCCAGTGCAGCGCCACCTGGTCGCCGTGCCCGGCGGCGACGTGCCGGTCGACGGCGTTGACCGCCACGTTGAGCCGGCCGCCGGAGAACCAGCGGGCGAACGGGGGCCGCCAGTCCAGGGCGGTCGTCCACGGCCGCTCCCAGTCGAGCCGCCGCGCCTGCTCCTCCCAGAACGCGATCCGGTCGGCCGAGGCCGCGGCGTAGGCGTCCCCGGTGACGTTCGCCGCGCCGGCCAGCGCGGCCGGCGGCGCGAACCGCCGGTTCTCCCGCATGAGGTTGGACAGGGCCGCCTCGGCTCCGGGGGGCGCCCCCTGTGGGGTGTCGGGTCTGCCGGTGCTGGATCTCTCGGTCACGGCGCTCTCCTCGTCTCGCGGGCCGTCGCTACCTGACGGGCCAGGTGGGCAGCAGGGTGCGCTTCCAGGTCGAGTTCGTGACCGTCGCGAAGGACGTGTACCAGGCCAGGACCGCGGTGACGAGGCCGAGGTAGCCGCCGATCTTGGTGACGTCGGCGTTGACCGTCAGGTCGCCGATCGCGAGGAAGACGAACGTGACGGTCAGGAACACGAACACCGCGGCGACGGCGCCGCTGACCCGCAGCGCGGCGATCGTCATGTACGCCGTGAAGATCGTCCATCCGAGGAGGAAGACGCCGACGGCGTGGGCCGCCTGGTCCGGCGTCGCGCCGGCCGGCTTGTAGAAGAACAGGATCCCGGCGAAGGAGAGCCAGAACGCCCCGTAGGACGTGAAGGCCAGCGCGCCGAAGGTGTTGTCCTTCCGGAACTCCCACATTCCGGCGGCGAACTGCGCGAGGCCGCCGTAGAACAGCGCCAGGCCCAGGACGACCGTCTTGGTGCCCGCCTCGAGGATTCCGGCGTTGACGCAGCTCAGGACGAAGGTCGTCAGGGCGAACGCGGCCAGGCCCAGCGGCCCCGGGTCGGCGATTCCGGCTGCGGGCGCCGCGCTCGGCGCTGGTGCCGCCAGCCGGCCCGCTTCGACATCGGCCATTTCTGTCCCCTCCCGTCGCGCGTCTCGCGACGCGAAATGTGCGGTGATGAGGCGAACATAGGACCGCGAACAACGGCGAAATAGGTCAATTCAGCACTGATCGATCAAAGGCAACACCGGGGCGATGGCGTGCGGCGGGACACGTGCGAACGGTCGATCCGCTACGACCAGCGGCTCGCCTGCCGGTGCTCGCCGGGGTCGGCGCCGGTCAGCCGCACCGACTCCGGCGCGTGCATGCGCACCATCACCGCGGCGATGTCCGGCCGCAGCCGCCGCCGGGTCAGCCGGGACACGACGATCATCACGGCGAACGCGATCGGGACGGTCAGCGCGGACGGCTCGGCCAGCAGCTCGCCCGGCCAGCCGCGCAGCGACGGCACGAGCGTCGCGGTGACGACGCCGGCGCTCGCCAGGCCGCCGCCCGCGACCAGGCCCGCCGCGGCGCCGGCGGCGGTGAGTCCGCGCCACCAGATCCCGAGGAGCAGCAGGGGGCAGAACGAGGACGCGGCGACCGCGAACGGCAGCCCCACCGCGCGGGCGATCGGCACGTCCCCGGTCGACACGGCGATGGCGAACGGCACGCAGATGGCCGCGACCGTGCCGGCCCGGAAGGGATGGAACCGGCGCAGCCCCGCCAGCAGGTCCTGGGCGAGCACCCCCGCGACGGACATCGTCAGCCCCGACGAGGTCGACAGGAACGCCGCGAACGCGCCGGCGGTGACGAGGGCGCCGAGCAGCCGTCCCGCCACGCCGGGCACGAGGTGCCCGGGGAGCAGCAGCACGATCGCGTCGGTGTCCCCGGTCGCCAGCAGCTCCGGGGCGTAGAGCCGGCCGAGCGCGCCGTAGGCCGCGGGCAGCAGGTAGAACCCGCCGAGCAGCCCGAGGACGGCCAGCGCCGTCCGCCGGGCGGCCCGCCCGTCGGGGTTGGTGTAGAAGCGCACCAGGATGTGCGGCAGCCCCATCGTCCCGAGGAACGTCGCGATCACCAGCGAGTATGTCGCGTACAGCGGGTGGCCCTGGGCGCCCGCGCCGCCCAGCGGCGCGGCCCAGACGCGGTTGTCGGCGATCGCGCCGCCGTCCATCACCGGTGCCGCGGGCAGCAGGTAGAACCCGCCGAGCAGCCCGAGGACGGCCAGCGCCGTCCGCCGGGCGGCCCGCCCGTCGGGGTTGGTGTAGAAGCGCACCAGG
>NZ_CAACVB010000441.1 GCF_900659635.1 Actinomadura roseirufa
CAACCGCCAGGGACGCGCCCTCAAGGACGCCAAGATCCTTCTGCTGGGCGTCACCTACAAGGCCGACATCGCCGACCAACGCGAATCACCCGCACGGCCCGTCGCCCAGCGCCTGCTCCGCCACGGCGCGCGGCTGTCCTACCACGATCCGCACGTCGGGAGCTGGCGCGTCGGCCAGGAGGAGATCCCGCACGCGGGGGACGACCTGCCCGCGGCGCTGGCCGCCGCCGATCTCACGATCGTGCTGGCGGGCCATCGCGACTACGATCCGGCGACGCTCACCGGGCACGCCCGGCTGCTGCTGGACGCGACGGGGCGCACCCGGTCCGTCCCGGAGAACCCCGCCGACGTCCTGTGACCGGGGTCACCTGACCGGGCGGTAGGTCAGGTGGGTGACCATGGCGGTCCCGGAGATGTCGCCGACCGGTTCGAACTCCAGGTCGCGGAGCCCCGCGAACAGCCGCTCGCCCCGCCCGAGGACCAGCGGGACGGTGTGCAGCCGCAGTTCGTCGATCAGCCCCGCGGCCAGGTACTGGTTGACGGTCCGGGCGCCGCCGGCGATCGCGATGTCGGCGGCGCCCGCCGCCTCCCGCGCCTGCGCGAAGGCGGACTCGACGCCGTCGGTGACGAAGGTGAAGGTCGTGCCGCCCTTCATCGTGACCATCTCGCGGGGGTGGTGGGTCAGGACGAAGACCGGGGCGTGGTAGGGCGGCTCCTCGCCCCACCAGCCCGTCCAGTCCAGGTCCCAGTCGCCGCGCCCGGGACCGAACATGTTGCGGCCCATGATGAACGCCCCGGCCATCGTGATCTTCTCGATGGCCTCGGCGTTCGCCTCGGGCTCCTCCCACATCCAGCGGTGCAGCCGCTGCCCGACGCCCTCGCCGAACGGGTTCTCCAGGCTCTGGTGCAGGCCCGTGACGTACCCGTCCAGCGACACCGCCAGGTCACAGGTGACCTTGCCCATGTCGATCTCCCATCCTCCGGCCGGCGCCCGTGCCGGCGCCGCTCACCAGAAGGTCGGAGCCGTCCGGCCGTCCTCTACATCTCCGCGGAGATTCGTGAAAAACCCGCTGACGTCAGTTCTTGCGGGCCACGCCGCCGTGGCAGGCGACCTCGGGGGCCTCGCCCCAGGGGTTGGGCTCGCCGCGCCAGCGCGACACCGAGACGACGCCGGGCTCCAGCATCTCCAGCCCGCTCAGGTAGCCGGCGATCAGCTCCGGGCTGCGGGGGGTGTACGGGACGGCGCCCGAGCCCGCGTTGTAGCGGCTGATCGCCTCCACGTAGGCGGAGTCGGTGTCGCTGCCGTCGTAGACGGCCAGGTAGCTGCCCGGGGGGAGCGCGGCCATCAGCCGGTCGACGATCGCCCGCGCCTGGTCGTAGTCCCCGACCAGGCCCATGATCCCCATGAGCATCAGCGCGACGGGGCGGTCGAAGTCCAGGGTCCGGGCCGCCTCGGCGAGGATGCGGTCGGGGTCGCGGACGTCCGCCTCGATGTAGTCGGTGGCGCCCTCGGGGGTGCTCGACAGCAGGGCGCGGGCGTGCACGAGGACGAGCGGGTCGTTGTCGACGTAGACGATCCGGGACTCCGGGGCGACCCGCTGCGCGACCTCGTGGGTGTTGTCGACCGTGGGAAGCCCCGTCCCGATGTCGAGGAACTGGCGGATCCCGGCCTCGGCGGTCAGGTACCGGACGACCCGCGACAGCATGTGCCGGGAGTGACGGGTGATGTCGACCATGCCCGGGAAGACCTCGCAGATCCGGTCACCGGCTGCGACGTCGACGGGGTAGTTGTCCTTCCCGCCCAGCAGGTAGTTCCAGACGCGGGCCGAGTGCGGCACCGTCGTGTCGATCTCAGGCGGAGTGCTCATGCGGACAAGGATGCCCGCCATCTGGGAGTTTGTGGCAATTACGGAGAGGTGACTCGCCGGAAAAGGCCATCCGATGGGAGGTTCGTCCCATCGGATGGCCCTTCCGTCACGGAGCGTGCCCGGGGGTCACCCGAAGTCGACGTCCGCGCACTGGTAGAAGGCGTTGCCCGTGTCGGCGATGTCCCACACCGACAGCAGGATGTGCCGGCCGTGCCGCTGCGGCAGCGTCGTGTTGTGGACGGTGGGGTTGGCGGGCGGGCGGCCCTTCAGGTTCTCCTGGTGGTACGGCGTGAGGTCGAGCGCGGCCCTCGTCAGCGGCTTGGTGACGTCCCAGCCGTCCTTGGTCAGGAAGTAGCGGAACGACGTGGTGGAGTGCGCCGCGGTGAACCGCCACGAGATGGGGAGGGCCCCGCCGGCGGTGACCTTGGTGGCGGGCCAGCCGGTGCCGCCGCGCTGGTCGTCGAGCGGGGACCAGCGGGAGTCGGCGCCGGCGCAGATCCTGCCGTCGCCGGGGCCGCCCGACGGGAATCCCTTCGGGCCCTCGACGCCGTCGGGGTCCCACTGGACCTGGCCGCAGTTGTTGACCTTGTGCTGACCGCACAGGTAGCTGCGGCTCGCCGGCGACTGGGTGTACCCGTGGGCGAAGGCGGACGTGGCGAGCGTGACCGGAAGCGCGACGGCCGCGGCGGCGGCGAGCGCGAGGGTGGACTTCCTGGGCATCCTGCTGCTCCTTTGGCGGGGGACTTTCGACCGGGAGGTCGGAGCGGGCCGGCCGGGCGGCCGGCTCAGAGGGAACCTTCCTGTTCATTAGACGGTGGCCCGCGGTTCGTGAGGGGTCAATGTCTCTGCGTGCCAGGTCTCCGCGAGCCGGTCCCGCGGTCAGGCCCTCCGTCCGCCGGTCCTCCGCCCGCCGGTCTCAGCGGTCCGCGTAGACGAGCGAGAGCTCACGCGCGAAGTACTCGGGCAGGCCGTTCCACGGGTTGGCGCCCGCCCGGTCCGTCACGTAGACGACACCGGCGTTACATCGCCCGGCCCGCGCCAGCGCCCGCGCGAGGACGGGCCGCGGCGCCGCGTAGACCAGGTGGCAGAAGCGCTCGGCGGGCAGCTTGCGCGCCCACGCCGGGGCGCGCAGCCGCTGGTACGCCGACCACGGGCCCTCGAAGGTGACGAGGAGGTCGGCGAGGTCGCAGTAGGCGGCGTCGGGGTACACGCCGTGGTTGAACACGACGTACTCGGTGCCGCGGCCCCGCAGGCCCGCGACGATCCGCCGGTACCGCAGCAGGTGCTCGGGGTCGGCGGACACCTGGTCGAGGAACACCATCCGGATGCCGTACCACGACCGGTAGCGCACCAGCTCCTCCTCGACCTCGCACGCCGGCCGGCTGCCGTAGGCGGTGTCGACGTACCCGGCGAGCGGCACGCCCGCATCGGAGGTGCGGTGCGCCACCGCGGCGAAGTCCCGGTCCCGGACGGTGCCGGCCCCGCTGTCGACGTTGAACACGACCGCGCCCAGCCGGGGGTCGGCGAGGACCGCCCAGTCGAGCGCGGCCGGGGGGAAGTACGCCGGGACCGCCACCGCGCCGACGCGTCCGGTCAGGCCGGGCATGCCGGCTCCGCCCACAGGTCGCGCAGCGAGGTCGCGAGGTCGGTGGCGGGCACCCAGCCGAGCACCCGGGCGATCGCCCCGATGTCGGCCTGCTGCCAGCCGACGCCCGCCGAGCGCTCCGAGCCGGCGGCGGCCTCCACCACCCGCCGTCCCGTCCCGGCGGCGCGGACGAGCAGGTCCGCCACGTCCCGCAGCGGCGTCGCCCGCCCGCTGCCCACGTTGAGCACGGCGGGCAGCGGGTAGGGGGCGAGCGCCGCGGCCAGCACCGCGTCCGCCACGTCCCGGACGTCGACCAGGTCCCGGGACGCGGTCAGCGGGCCGACCCGCACGTCCTCGCCGGTGCCCGCGGTGCGGCGCAGCTCGGCGGCGAGCCGGCCCGCCAGCGTGGACCGCGGCGAGCCGGGCCCCACCGGGTTGAACACCCGCAGGACGACGGCGTCGAGGGGCGCGTCCGCCGTGCCCGCGGCCGCGCGCTCCACCACCGTGCGGACCAGCTCCGTCCCGGCCAGCTTCGTGACGCCGTACAGCGCGACGGGGTTCGGCCGGGCCGACTCGGCGACGGGCGTGCCCGGCGCGGCGTCGCCGTACTCGGCGGCCGAGCCCAGCTGGACGAGCCGGACCGGGCCGCCCGCCGACGCCAGCGCCGCCACCAGGTTCGCGACGGCCACGACGTTGCCCCGGACCAGCTCCGCCGGGGTGCCGCGGGTCGCGCCGGCGCAGTTGACGACCACGTCCGGCGCGACGTCGCGGACCACGGCGGCCACCGCCGCGGGCAG
>NZ_CAACVB010000442.1 GCF_900659635.1 Actinomadura roseirufa
GCCCGCCGCGCTGGCGTTCGGCGGCGCGCCCGCCGCGGCGGTCACGGGGTGGACGGGCCCGTGGCCGGCGGACGAGTTCTGGTGGGACCCGGCGAGGGCGCGGCGCCGGGCGCGGTTCCAGGTGGTCACCGCCGACGGCGGCGCCTATCTCCTGGCCGTCGAGGGCGGCCGGTGGCACGTCGAGGCGGGCTATGACTAGCGCGATCACGAACCGGGCGCGCTGATGGGGTGGAGCAACCCGCCGATCCCGTGGCGGGAGTTCGAGGAGAGGCTGTCCTGGCGGGCGTCCGAGCCCGCCGCCGGGCCACGGGCGCCCGCGGCGGAGCCTCCCCGGCCGGCGGTGCGCGGCACCGTCGCGTGGGCCGAGCTGCACTGCCACTCGTCGTTCAGCTTCCTGGACGGCGCGAGCGACCCGGCGGCGCTGGTGGCCGAGGCCGCCCGGCTGGGCGTGGAGACGATGGCGATCACCGACCACGACGGGATGTACGGCGCCGTGCAGTTCGCGCGGGCCGCCGACGAGGCCGGCGTCGGGACGGTGTTCGGCGCGGAGCTGAGCCTGGAGCTGCCCGGGCCGAGGGCGGGGCCGCCCGACCCGGCCGGGCGGCACCTGCTGGTGCTCGCGCGGGGAGCGCTGGGCTACGCGCGGCTCTGCGCGGCGATCACGTCGGCGCAGCTGGCGGGCGGGCGCAAGGGCCGTCCCGTGTACGACCTGGAGGCGCTCGCCGGCGCGCACGGCGGGGCGGACGGCGGGCACTGGGCGGTGCTGACCGGGTGCCGCAAGGGCCCGGTCCCGGCGGCGCTCGCCGCGGGCGGCCCGGAGGCGGCCGAGCGCGAGCTGCGCCGGCTGACCGCGCTGTTCGGGCGCGAGAACGTGTTCGTCGAGCTGGTCGACCACGACCAGCCCGACGACGACCACCGCAACGACGCGCTGTTCGCGCTCGCGGCCCGCACCGGGACGGCGGTGGTCGCCTCCAACAACGTGCATTTCGCCGCGCCCGGCCCGGACGCGCGGCTCGCGCAGGCGCTCGCGGCGGTCCGGGCCCGCCGCGGCCTGGACGACATGGCGGGGTGGCTGCCCGCGGGCGGCACCGCGCACGTGCGCGGCGGCGCGGAGATGGCGGCGCGGCTGGCGCGGTTCCCGGGCGTCCGGGAACGGACGGTGGCGCTGGCCCGCGAGTGCCGGTTCGAATTCGGGGTGGTCGCGCCGCGGCTGCCCGACTGGCCCGTCCCGGACGGGTACACCGAGGCGAGCTGGCTGCGGCGCCTGGTCAAGGAGGGGGCACTGAAGCGGTACGGGCCGCCGGACGCCGAGCGGGTCCCCGGCGCGCACGCGCAGATCGCCAGGGAGCTGGACGTCATCGAGGGGCTCGGGTTCCCCGGCTACTTCCTCATCGTGCACGACATCGTGGAGTTCTGCCGTCGCGAGGACATCCTGTGCCAGGGGCGCGGATCGGCGGCGAACTCGGCGGTCTGCTACGCGCTCGGCATCACCGGCGTCGACGCCGTCCGGCACGGGCTGCTGTTCGAGCGGTTCCTGTCGCCCGGACGGGACGGGCCGCCCGACATCGACCTCGACATCGAGCACCGGCGCCGCGAGGAGGCCATCCAGTACGTCTACCGCAAGTACGGGCGGGAGTGCACGGCCCAGGTCGCCAACGTCATCAGCTACCGGCCGCGCATGGCCGTGCGGGACGCGGCGCGCGCGCTGGGCTTCTCCCCCGGCCAGCAGGACGCGTGGTCGAAGGGCATCGACCCGCGCGACCCCGTCGGCACCGAGACGGACGTGCCCGCGCCCGTCCTGGGACTGGCGGAGCGGATGCTGACGCTGCCCCGGCACCTCGGCATCCACTCCGGCGGCATGGTCATCGCCGACCGGCCCGTCGGGGAGGTGTGCCCGATCGAGTGGGCGACGATGCCGGGCCGCAGCGTCCTGCAGTGGGACAAGGACGACTGCGCCGCCGCCGGGCTGGTGAAGTTCGACCTGCTCGGCCTCGGGATGCTCGCCGCGCTGCACGACTGCTTCGACCTGGTCGACGCGCACCACGGGCGGCGGTACGACCTGCAGTCGGTCCCGCCGGAGGATCCGCTGGTCTACGAGATGCTGTGCGACGCCGACACCGTCGGAGTGTTCCAGGTGGAGTCGCGGGCGCAGATGGCGACGCTGCCGCGGCTGCGGCCGCGCCGGTTCTACGACCTGGTCGTCGAGGTGGCGCTGATCCGCCCCGGCCCGATCCAGGGCGGCTCCGTCCACCCGTACCTGCGGCGCAGGAAGGGGCTCGAACCCGCCGCGTGCCCGCATCCGCTGATGGAGCCCGCCCTGTCGCGGACGCTCGGCGTCCCGCTGTTCCAGGAGCAGATGATGCAGCTCGCCGTGGACTGCGCGGGCTTCACCCCCGCCGAGGCCGACATGCTGCGGCAGGCGATGGGCGCCAAGCGGGCGCCGGAGCGGGTGGAGCGGCTGCGGCACCGCCTGCTGGACGGCATGGCCGAGCGCGGCATCCCCGCCGACGTCGCCGAGAGCGTGTACGAGAAGATCCTCGGCTTCACCGGGTTCGGGTTCCCCGAGTCGCACGCCCAGAGCTTCGCCCATCTCGTGTACGCGAGCGCGTGGCTGAAGCGCCACCATCCGGCCGCGTTCACGGCGGCGCTCCTGCGCAACCAGCCGATGGGGTTCTACAACCCGCAGAGCCTTCTGGCGGACGCCAGGCGGCACGGTGTCGTCGTCCGGCCCGTGGACATCAACGCCAGTGACGTGTACCCGGTGCTGGAGGAACCGGTGGAGGTCGAGTCCGCGCACCCGCACGCGCCGTCCGAGCCGCAGCCCGCGATCCGGCTGGGCCTGGCGGGGATCCGCAACCTCGGCACGGAGACGGCGGAGGCGGTCGCGGCGGGGCGGCCCTACACGAGCATGGAGGACCTGGCCCGCCGGGTGCCGCTGTCGGCCGGGGCGCTGGAGTCCCTGGCCACCGCCGGGGCGTTCGGGGGCTTCGGCCTGTCGCGGCGCGAGGCGCTGTGGGCGGCGGGCGCGCTGGCCGGGTCGGGCCCCGGCCAGTTCGAGGGCGCCGCCCCCGGCGCGGTGGCGCCCCCGCTGCCCGCGATGACGCCCGTCGAGGAGACCCTGGCGGACCTGTGGGCGACCGGCGTCGCCCACACCCATCCGATGGCGCACGTCCGCGCGGCGCTGGAGGAGCTGGGCGCGCTCACGGCCGAGGCGGTCGCCGGGACGCCCGGCGACACCAACGTCGTCGTCGCCGGGCTCGTCACGCACCGGCAGCGCCCGCCCACCGCGGGCGGCATCGTCTTCATGACGCTGGAGGACGAGACGGGCATCGTCAACGTGGTGTGCCCGCCGCAGGTGTTCCGGCGCCACCGCGGCCTGGCCGTCGACTCCCAGGCGCTGCTGGTCGGCGGCCGGCTCGAACGCGCCGACGGCGTCGCGAGCGTGCGGGCGACCCGGCTGCGGCGGCTCCCCGTCCCGGGCAGGGTCCGCGCCCGCAACTTCCACTGACGCCCGCGAGACGGGGGCCGCGGGACAGGCGGGGGCGGATCAGGAGGCGCCGGTCAGGAGACGGAACCGGGGGCGGGGTACTGCCCACCGGCCTGGACGCCCTCGGGTCCCATCAGCTCCGATACCGTCACGAACGCGTAGCCCTTGTTCGCCAGCCGTCTCAGGATCTCGGGCAGCGCGTCCGCCGTCGGCCGGTGCCCGTCGCGCAGCCGGACCACCGCGCCCGGCCTGGCCAGGTCCACCACCCGGTCCGCCACCGCGCGGGCGCTGCGCTCGCGCCAGTCCCGCGGGTCGGCGTTCCACAGCACCTGCACCAGGCCGAGCGACTTGGCGACGCCCGCGACGGTGCTGTTCGTCGCGCCGTACGGGGGCCGCAGGAGATGGGTGCAGCGGCCGAGCGCGGCGCGCAGGACGTCCTCCGTCCGCTGCACGTCGGAGTTGATCTGCAGGATCGGCATCCGGGTCAGGTCGCGGTGCCCCTGGGTGTGGTTGCCGATCTCGTTGCCCCCGGCGGCGGCCGCCCGCACCAGCCCGGGGTCGACGGCCGCGTTGTCGCCGACGACGAAGAACGTCGCGCGGGCCTGCCGCGCGGCCAGCGCGGCGAGGAGACGGCGGGTCACCGGGCCGGGGCCGTCGTCGAAGGTGAGCGCGACGCACCTGACCCGCGCGCAGTCGACCCGGCGGGAGACGGTGCGCACCGCCGCGGCGGTCGAGGACGGCGGCGGGCGCGGCCGGGC
>NZ_CAACVB010000443.1 GCF_900659635.1 Actinomadura roseirufa
AGCAGGACGGGCCGCTCCCCGGCCGCCCGGCGCTTCGAAGCGGCGGGCGCAGCCGGAGCCGTGCCGGGCACGGTGTCGCGTGCCGTGCCGGGCGCGGTGCCGGGCACGGTATCGGACGCCGTATCGGCCGGGCGGCGCAGGGCTGGCGCAGGGTCCTCCGGCGGAGTCCGGCCCGGCGGCTCCGCGAGGTGGGCGGGCAGTAGCGCGGCGATGGCGGGCGGCAGCCAGCCAGCGGTGGGCGGTCGCTCCTCCAGCTCGGCGATGACGGCGCGCGGCTCCGGCCGATCGCCCGGGTTCGTCGCCAGGCAACGCTCGACCAGGCCGCGCAGCCCGTCGGGGCACCCTGACAGGTCCACCCCCTGGACGGCGCCGGGCTCGTCCTCCCCGCTGCTGTTCGTCGCGGTGTCGTTCGTCGCGGTGCCGTCCGGTGCGGGCACGGCCCGGCCGGTCGCGGCGGCGAGGGCCAGCAGGCCGAGCGCGCGGACGTCGTCGGCCGGCGCCGGGTCCCGGTCGAGCGCGCCGACCGCGGTGATCCGCGGCCCGCCCTCGGTGAGGCGGACGGCGGCCGGGGTGAGGTCGCCGTGGCCGAGACCCGCCGCGTGGATCGCCTCGAGCGCCTCGGCGAGCGCGGTGACCAGCACGCGGACGGTCCCGGCCGGAAGCGGTCCCGCCGCGGCCAGCGCGGTGGCCAGCGAGGGGCCGGGCGCGTGCTCTGCGGCCGCCCACGCGCGGCCCTCCTCGGCGTGCCCGTCGACCACCGCCGAGAGGAAGGGCCCGCGCACCCGCTGCGCCGCCGCGATCCGCCGCCGGAACCGGTCGCGGAACCCGGGGGCCGCCGCGAGCGAGGGGCGCACGACGGTGATCGCCAGCCGCCGGCCGCTCTGCGTGGTCGCCAGGAGACCGTGGCCGGCGCCGTCCGGGCGCTCCGCCCCGCCGGGGCCGAGGCGCGCCAGCACGCGGTAGCCGCCGACCAGGGGCGGGTCGCCCGGCTCCAGCGGCGTGAACGCCGGGACGGGCGCGGCGGGGGAGTGCATCGGCGGCCTCCAGGGGGCGGGGCGGTGACCGCCCCGGGGCGGCGGGACGCCCGTTCCGTGAACTGACCATGGAACTGATCATGGTCATCCTAGAGTCAGTTTCCACGGGACGGCGGCCGGAGCGGCGCCCCGCCGACGCGGTTACCGCCCAGTACGCTACCGGCATGGACTTCGCCACCGCCGACCTCATCGACGACTACGGGGACGAGCTGCGCAGCTGCGAGACCCAGTTCCGGCGGTACGGCGCCCGGGCCCGCTTCGCCGGGCCGGTCTCGACCGTCCGCTGCCTGCGCGACAACGGCCTTGTCAAGGCGGCGCTTAACAAACCGGGGGAGGGACGCGTGCTGGTCGTGGACGGCGCGGGTTCGCTGGCATCGGCCCTGATGGGGGACATGATCGCCGCGGCGGCGGTGCGCAACGGATGGGCCGGCGCGGTCGTCCACGGGGCGGTCCGCGACGTGGTGGCGCTGCGCGGGCTGGACTTCGGTGTCAAGGCGCTCGGATCCAACCCGCGCAAGAGCGCGAAAGACGGAACGGGCCAGGTGGACGTGCCCGTTTCCTTCGGCGGGGTGGAGTTCCGGCCGGGCGACTGGCTCTACGCGGACGAGGACGGGATCGTCCTGGCCGGGCGCCGTCTTCCCGGAACGTGATCTTCCTTGGACGGAACGTGGTCTGACCATAACAATTGACCGAAAAACGGTCTCGGCGTGACATGCCAGGACGACTCCGGCAAGATCGTGGAAGTCGGCCATTGATGCGGGGGACACCCTGTCTTTACGTTCTCGGCAACGACTGAGACAGGGGAGACATGCGCGCCAAGAAGATTCTGTTGGTGCCCGCGGCGGCAACGGTGCTGGTCGCGGGGCTCGCGGCCATCCCGGCCGCCGCGCAGGCGAGACCTCCGATACCCAAGCCCACGGAGAACTCGTGGCAGATGCGGCACTGGCCGCAGACGCAGCCATGGCAGCGCGGCCAGGAGGCCCGTTCGTTCGCCGCGGCCGGGGCACCGCGCCCCATCGACCCCCAGAACTATGAACTTCCCGACACGATGACCTGGGACGACTACAAGTCCGTCCCGGGCACCTCGTGGGTCGACTCTTCCAAGAAGGGGTCGATCCGCAACTTCAAGGGCGCCGTCGTCCTGGTGGACTACCCGAACCAGCCGTTCGTGGTGACCCAGCCTAAGAACTCCACCATCTTCGGCAACCCTTCCAACGTGGGCGGCGTCCCTCGCACCGAGGTGGCGAAGTTCTACGAGAACTTCCTCAACAAGCCACAAGACCTGAACCACGGCCACACCCTCCATGAGTACTGGATGGAGGACTCCGGCGGCCGGTACGGGGTGGACCTCACCGGGTTCGGTGCCTACAAGATGCCCGCCAAGGACCACGAGTACGGCGTGGACGACTTCCAGGCCGGGACGGGCTGCCCCGCCGGGGACACCTGCCAGCGCGACATCCGCAAGGACGCGCGGGCCGCGTGGATCGCGGACGTGGGCGAGGAGACGGCCAAGAAGTTCGACTTCGTCTTCTTCCTCAGCGCCGGGCAGGACGAGTCGTCCACCTGGCAGGAGTTCGGGCAGATGAAGTTCAACTCCAAGGAGGACGTGCCGCCGGAGTGGGGCTCGGGCGACCCCGGTCTGCCCAACTGGGTGAAGACCCGGTACGTCGAGTGGACGTCCTGGCAGGCGGGTTCGTCGCTGTGGCCGAACGCGGTCAGCGGCAGCTCCACCCAGGCCGAGAGCTCCGGCATGGGCGTCTTCGCCCACGAGTTCAGCCACATCCTGGGCATCGGCGACAACTACAACAACCCGTACGGCGTCCCGGCGCGGCGCTCGTACAGCGGGCCGTGGGAGATGCTGAGCCGCGGCAGCTTCAACGGGCCGGGCGGCCCGCACAGCCGGTGGATGATCCCCGCCACCGGCGGCGGGTCGATGGGCGCCGAGCACATGCTGCGCAACAAGCTGAAGCTCGGCATCGTGGACTCGAACAAGGTGCTCCAGCTGAACCGGGACGCGCTCGCCGCGGACGGGACCGTGGTGGCCAAGGTGACCGCGCGCGCCGTCGAGCCGGGCAAGAACGACCTGGCGGGCATCAACCTGAAGCTCGCGGGCGGCGACAAGAGCCCGGCGTGTGACACGGCCACCGACCCGCTGTGCGACGGCGGCAAGTTCGACAACTACACGGTCGAGGTCGTCGACCGGATGGGCTTCGACTCGTTCACCCCCGACTCGGGTGTGCTGCTGTCGAAGACCAAGGACCAGGACCGGGCCCCGTTCATCTGGGTCAAGGACGCCAACCCGCAGGACATCAACAAGACCGACTTCGTCAAGCCGAACGGCGAGCCGCAGAAGATGACGATCGGCGACTACCGTCAGCTCTCGGACGCCCTGTACCACGCGGGCACGAACTCCGGCAGCCAGTTCGAGTACGTCGACCAGGCCAACCGCCTGCACTTCTACGTCCTGGACCTGAAGCGCGACGACAAGGGCGTGCTGTCCTACACCGTGGCGATCCGCTCGCTGGACGGCGCGGGCTCGCAGCGGCGCGGCGTGAAGGTCGACTCGGGCAACGCCTCCCCGGCGGGCTCCGGCTGGACCAAGTGCCGGATGGAGCTGCACAACAGCGGCAAGGGCGGCACCGGCTACTACGGTTCCGACGTCTACCGCCTGAAGGCCTCCGTGGCGGGCAAGGGCTGGACGACCTGGCTGCCGAACGAGCTGGCCACCGCCGAGGCCAGGGGCGCGACCTGGGTCGACGTCTGGGCCAAGGCCGGCCCCGATGCCGAGCGCAAGGCCAAGCTGACGCTCACGGGCACCTCCGAGAGCGACCCGACCAAGGCCGACTCCGGGACGTGCCGCCTTCCGTAACGCGGCGCTGACGTCCTTCTGAGCGGGACGGTCTCCTCCGGGAGGCCGTCCCGTTCGGCGTTCCTGCCGATCGGTCCCACAAGGTCGGTTTCCTGGCTTCCGCCGGGGTATGTAACCGACTGTGATGATCATGCGACTTGGGGTGATGGGCGGCGGATCCTGTGCCGTCCTCCTCGCGCTGGCCGCCGTCCCGCCGGTCCCCGTGAGGGGCGGCGTCCGTCCGGCCTCCGCGTCCGCGCGGCCCGTGCCGGGCTCGGCCGCCGCCCGCCCGGCGCTGGCCGGAGAACTCGCCGAGTTCGACCTCCGGCGGG
>NZ_CAACVB010000444.1 GCF_900659635.1 Actinomadura roseirufa
GTCTTGCCGGCCGCCAGCAGCAGCGACGTCGCCGCCGCCAGCCGCGCCCCGGCCGCCCGCGCGCTCACCACCTCGGCCTTGCGCATCCCGCGCAGCGCGCACGGGCCCGCCGCGCGGCGCGGGGACAGCTCCGGCGCCTGCGCCTCCACCAGCACCGACACCAGCAGGCCGTCGTAGTTGGTCACGAGCCGCGCGGCCTGCCCGTGCTCGGCGCGCAGCGTCAGGCAGAGCCCGCAGAGATGCGCCGTCCAGTCCTTGAAAAGCGATCCGCACAGCACATGCCGACACGGGCGCACCACACCGAACATCCCCGGACATCTCCCCACCTCAGACGACTCGCAGCATTATTCATGGACGCGGCGGAGCCCGTGGTGGTTCAGCCGGGGAGATCCGGAACGTTCCGCCGCGCGGCGGACCGCCGCCCTCAGACCCCGACGCAGGTCAGGGCGCGCCGGTAGGCGGCCATCCGCGGCTCGCCCGCACCGGTCTCGGCGAGCACCTCGGCCAGGTCGAACCACGCCTGCGCGGCCTCCCGGGAGGACTCCATCTCCTCCAGGCACGTCGCGGCCCGGGTCAGCACCTCGACGGCGCGCTCCCGGCGGCCCAGCCGCACGCACGCCTCGCCGAGCACGGTCAGCGCCCCGGCGGTGGCGCGGCGCGGCGCGTCCCCGAGCAGGTCCAGCGCCTCCTCGGCCAGCCGCACCGCCTCCGCGGGACGGCCGAGCGCGGTCTCGGCGCGGGCCAGCTCGGTCAGGCACCAGGCGACGTCGATCTCCCCGGCGGAGCTGGCGCTGATCTCGGCGCGTACCCGGCCGAGCAGCTCGCGGGCGCGCACGGCCTGGTCGGGCCGGGCGCGCAGCAGCAGGCCGGCGTAGATGACGCGCAGCCGGTTGAGGTTGCGGGGGTCCTCCCCGTCGCCGGCCAGCATCAGCGCCCGCTCGGCGAGCGCGACGCCGTCCTCGTACTCGCCGCGGATCTCGGCGACGTAGGCGGCCTCCCAGTAGGCCACCATCCGCGCGCGGGGGGTACCGATCCGCTCGGCCCGCTCGACCAGCTGCTCGGCCAGGTGCCGGGCGCGGACGAGGTCGCCGCGCTCGATGAAGGCGGCCAGCAGCGCCGCGCCGAGGTGCACCGCCGCGTCGGTCGAGTCGGCGCCGGTCGCGATGAGGTGCCGTAGCGCGCCCTCGGCGGCCTGCACGCCCGCGCTGATGTCGCCCCGCTCGCGCAGGCAGCGGCTGAGCGCCACGTGCACCTTCGCCCAGTGGTCGAGGTCGGCCTCGGCGGACGCCTCGTCGGTCAGCTCCAGCAGCCCGGCGATCGCCTCCTCCAGCTCGCCGGCGGCCTCCAGGGCGAGCGCGTAGCCCCAGCGCGCCTGGTGCAGCATCTCCGGCAGCGCGACGGCGTCGGCGCTGGCGAGCACCTCGGCGAACCGGCCGCGCGCCTCGGCCGCCGCGCCGTTGCTGAGCGCGATCTCGGCGTAGTCGAGCGTGACGCGCAGCTCGTCCACCACGTCCTCGCTGACGCCGCTGACCAGGTAGGTCGCCGAGCAGTTCAGCTTCGCCGCCAGCAGGTCGACCACGCTCGGGGCGGGGACCCGCTTGTCGCTCTCGATCAGCGAGATGTAGCTGTCGGAGAGCTCGGGGAAGGCGAGCTGCGCCTGGCTCACGCCCTGCCTGATCCGCAGGGCGCGGATGCGCTGCCCGAGTGTCTCGCGCTCCATCGTGAAACCACCGCCTACTAGGTTCTCGCCGGACGCGCCGCGCCGGGGCGAAGAAGAAGCCGACTCGATCCTCCAGTGTGCCGAAGTCCCGGCCCGCCCGATCACCGATCCGGAGGAACCGGTACCGAAGCGTGTTCACATGGACGTGCGGCCGAGGCTCGCGTGCGCACTTTGGCAGGCTATAGCGGACTCCTCCGGTCACGCAGCGCCGGGCGGGGACGATCCACCGGATCGTCCTGATGTACTGGCGGGCATGACCGTTTCGACACACGTGCTCGACACCCGCCTCGGCCGCCCCGCGCGGGGGGTGCCCGTCCGGCTGGACCGCCACGACGGCGGGGGCTGGCAGCACCTCGCAGAGGGCGCCACCGACGAGCACGGGCGCTGGGCCGTCCCGGACGCCGGCGCGGGCACCGGCGCGGACCCGGCCGCGGACCCCGGCACGGGCGCGGCGCCGGAGCCGGGCACCTACCGGCTGCGCTTCGGCGCCGGCCCCTACTTCGCCGCGCTGGCCGTCGCGACCTGTTACCCCGAGGTGAGCGTGATCTTCTCCGTCCCGGCGGACGGCGGCCCGCGGCACGTGCCGCTCCTGCTCGGCCCGTTCGGCTACTCGACCTACAGCGGCGGGCGGGACGGCGGCCGGGAGGGCTGAGCGGGGCGAACGCGGCCAGGGGACCGGTTCGCGACGGTGGGGCAGAGGGCAGTTACCCTGTGCTCGCCGAATTTCGAGATCATGCTTCTGGAAGCGGAGCGCTCCCCATGCACCAGTCTCCGGCCGCCAAGGCCGACGATCCCTCGTCCACGACGGGGACCGGGCCGCTGAACCGGCTGTTCGACCTGCGCGGCCGCGGCACGGGCGTCGCCCGCGAACTGCGCGGCGGCGTCACCACGTTCTTCGCGATGGCCTACATCATCCTGCTGAACCCGATCATCCTCGGCGGGGCGAAGGACGTCACCGGCGCGACCCTGTCGATCCCGCAGCTCACCACGATGACCGCGCTGTCCGCCGCGGTCACCACCGTGATCATGGGACTGGTCGGCAACGCCCCCCTCGCGCTCGCCTCGGGCCTCGGCATCAACGCGGTGGTGGCCTTCCAGGCGGCGCCGGTGATGACCTGGCCGCAGGCGATGGGACTGGTGGTGATCGAGGGCCTGGTGATCGTGCTGCTGGCGGTGACCGGCGTGCGCGAGCGGATCATGAACTCGATCCCGCTGGCGCTCAAGCACGCGATCGCGGTGGGCATCGGCGCGTTCATCGCGCTGGTCGGCCTGGTCGACGCCGGCTTCGTCACCTCCAGCGCGACCAGCCCGCCGCTGGCGCTCGGCACCCGCGGCCACCTGTCGACCTGGCCGGCGCTGGTGTTCGCGCTGACGCTGCTGCTGATGATCGTGCTGTACGCGCGGCGGGTGCCGGGCGCGATCCTCATCGGCATCGTCGCCGGGACGGTCGTGGCCGTGCTCGTCCAGGAGAACGTCTCGATCTCCAAGGGCGGCTGGGGCGTCGTGACCCCCGACATGCCCCACCGGCTCTTCGCCGCGCCCGACTTCGGGCTGTTCGGCGAGGTCGACCTCGCCGGCGGCTTCGGGAGGGCCGGCGTGATCACCGCGCTGGTCGTGCTGTTCACCCTCGTCCTGTCCGGGTTCTTCGACGCCATGGGCACGATCCTCGGCATCAGCGACGAGGCGGGCCTCGTGAGCGAGCGCGGGGAGGTGCCCCGGCTCGGCCGCATCCTGTCGGTGGACGGCCTGTCGGCGGCGTTCGGCGGGCTGACCAGCTCGTCCGCCAACACGGTCTTCGTGGAGTCGGCCGCCGGCGTCGGCGAGGGCGCGCGGACCGGCCTGGCCAACATCGCGACCGGGCTGCTGTTCGCGCTGACGCTCTTCCTCACCCCGCTGGCCGCGACCGTTCCCGCCCAGGCCGCCGCGCCCGCGCTCGTCGTGGTCGGCGCGCTGATGATGACGCAGGTCGCCAAGGTGGACTGGAACGACCTGGAGATCACGATCCCGGCGTTCCTCACCATCGTCCTGATGCCCTTCACCTACTCGATCACCATCGGGATCGGCGGCGGGCTGGTGGCCTTCGCGGCGATCAAGCTGGCGACGGGCAAGGCCCGCGAGGTGTCGGTGTGGCTGTGGCCGGTGGTGCTGCTGTTCCTGATCTTCTTCGCGATCCATCCCATCGAGCAGTGGCTCGATGTGAAGTAGTGGCGGGCGCGTCACGCATTTCTGGGCCCGGTGGGGAGTCCCGGCGGCATTGCGGGTGTCAAATAGTGCCGTCATGGCGTAAGCAGAAGGTAGAGCCTTACCCCCTGGTTTGAAAGGCATGGCTGTGGCGTCCGCGGACTCTTCCCTTCCTTCGCCCCCACGCGGCCATGTCCTGCTGGCCCCCGCGCGCTTCCACGGGGCGCTGACCGCGGCGGACGTGGCGCGGCGCCTCGCGGCCGGGCTGCGCCGCGCCCGGCCCGGCGTGCCGGTCGTCGAGCT
>NZ_CAACVB010000445.1 GCF_900659635.1 Actinomadura roseirufa
CGAGCGGTCGCGCAGCGGCGCCAGGGTCCGCGCGCCAGGCACTGACAGCCGCGCGCACTGGCACAGCGCGCTGCCCGCCCCCGCCTCGGTGAACACCGTCGCGCCCGCCGCGCGCACGGCGCGCAGCGCCGCCGGGAGGCGCACCGGCTCGACGATGCAGTCGGCCAGCGCCCGGTGCAGGTCGTCGGTGTCGCGGTAGGCCCGGCCGCGCACCGGGGAGTGGACGGCGACCTCCAGCGGGCGCTGCGGGCGGCCGCGGATCATCTCGTACCACTCCTCGTCGGCGCCCCGCATCGCCGGATGGTGCGACAGGTAGGGCACCGCGAGCCGAACCGCCCGCACCCCCCGTCCCCTGGCGGCCGCCAGCACCGCCTCCAGCGGCCCGTCGGGACCGCTCACCACCGTGACCTCGGGCGCGTTGAGGCACGCCACGACCACCTCCGGCGCGCCCGCGGCGGCGATGCACGCCCTGGTGCCGTCCTCGCCGGCCTCCAGCATGCCCATCCCGCCTCCGCCGCCGCGCCGGGCCAGCACCTCCACCAGGCCGACCGCCATGCGGGCGCCGTCGGTGATCCCGAACGCGCCAGCGCACACCAGCGCGGCGATCTCGCCGAAGCTCTGCCCGACCGCGTAGCCGGGGTGGACGCCCACCGTGCGCAGCGCGCGGTCGACGGCGACGGACGTGGCGTAGCCGCACAGCTGGGCGACGCCGGGCAGGGTGGCCGCCGCGCGGTAGCGGCCGGGGTCCTCCAGCAGGATCGCGCGCAGCGACGGCCACGACCGCGGCACGCCCTCCTGGACGGCGTCCAGGACGTCGTGCACGGCGCGTGCCGTGGCGGTTCCGGCGCTGGTCAGGGACGCCAGGTCGGGGACGGCGGCGGAACCGGTCCCGGCGAACAGGAAGGCGCAGACGTCATCGGGCTCGAGCTCCTCGGCGGGGCGGAAAGAAGAGAGGGACACGCGAGGTCTCCTTACCTGTAAGGAAGGCGCTCTTTTCTTTATGGTTAATGGCCGCTTGACAAAGCGTTATGGAACAAAAACCCCGAAATGGGATTATTCACTCATGGAATCGGTCTGGCAACCGTCAGTGGTGTGGGCACGTCATGCCCCACCGGCGAGACGCCCGCCCGCCCCGGCGTCCGGACACCGGACCCGGCGGCGCGTCCCGGCGATGCCCGGCCGAGCGGCCCACCACGACCACCGGCCCGCCGCCGGTGAAGGGGAGTGACGCATGACCTCGCAGCCGACGGACCGGCCGGAGCATAGCGAACGGCACCGCGCCGCAAATGCCGGAAGCGGACGACCGGGATGGGCGATCAAAGGCACGGCCTCCTACCTGCCAGCCGACCGGGTGCCCAGCGACCGGCTCTCGCGCTCGCTCGGCCTGGAACCCCACTGGATCGAGGATCGCACCGGAATCCGCGGGCGGCACGTCGCCGCACCAGGGCAGGCCTCCTCCGACCTCGCCGCCGAGGCCGCCGCCCGGGCGCTGCGCGAGGCCGGGCTCACCCCCGGCGACATCGGCCTCATCGTCCTCGGCACCTCCACCCCCGACGAGCTCGGCCCCTCCACCGCCTGCCGCGTCCAAGCGCTGCTGGGCGCCGGCCGCGCCGCCGCGTTCGACGTCGCCGCCGCCTGCACCGGATTCCTGTTCGGGCTGCAGGCCGCCGTGGGCTGGCTGTCCACCCAGCGCGGGGCGCCCCCGTACGCGCTGGTCATCGGCGTGGAGGTGTACTCGCGCTTCCTCGACCCCGGCGACCGCGCCACTGCCGCGCTGTTCGGCGACGGCGCCGCCGCGGCGGTGGTCGGCCCGGTCCCGGGGCCCTACGGGATCGGGCCGGTGACGCTCGGCTCGGACGGCTCGCGCGCCGGGGACGTGCTCATCCCCGCGGGCGGCAGCCGCGCGCCCGCCAGCGCCGAGACCCTGGCCGCTCTCGGACACACCATCCGGATGGACGCCCGCGCCGTCCGCGACTTCATCGCCGCGACCTTCCCGCGGCTGGTGGCCGCCGAGTGCGAGGCCGCCGGGATCAAGCCCGCCGACCTCGCGCTGGTCGTCCCGCACCAGCCCAACCCCCGGCTGGTCGCCGCACTGGCCGCCGAGGCGGGACTGGAACCCGCCCAGATCGCCATCGCCGGGCAGGACGTCGGCAACATCGGCGCCGCCAGCCTGCCCTACGCGCTCGACGCCGCCCTGCGCTCGCGTCCCCCGAGGGCCGGTGACCTGGTGCTGCTCGCCGGATTCGGCGCGGGCCTGACCTGGGCGCACACCCTCATCAGCTGGCACCCGCCCGCCTGAGCCGCCCGGCGGACGCGCCGCGGCCCGCCGGGACGAACCCGGCGGGCCGCGGGACGGGGGCGGATCACGGGCCCGCGAGCGGCGGGCGCCGTCTTCAGACGGCCGGGGCCGCCGTGCGGGGGAAGCGGGCCCGCATCTCGTCGATCAGCAGGTCACGTGACACCGGCCCGCCGAACCGGAGCCGGTCGTAGGCGGCGAACGGCGTCGCCAGGGCGTCCAGTTCGTCGATCATGGCGTGCAGGCGCCGCGACCAGTCCGCCGAACCGGCGTCCTCCTCGTTCGGCGCCGCCTCCAGCGCGTTCACCAGCGTCTCCTTGCGGCGCATCGTCGCGGGGGTGACCGTCCGCAGGCACACCAGCTGCCCGCTCAGGTAGTCCTGCCATCCCTCCCGCCCCTCGGCGAGCTCCTCCCACTGGGCGACGAACCACTTCTCCAGCGCGTCCGGCCCGCCGGCCTGGTCGGCGAGGTCGAACAGGTCCGACGGCACCATCTCCGTGCCGTCCGAGAGCAGGTAGGAGGGCAGCGGCAGGCGCCCGTCCAGCATGAGGCGGCGCACCTGCTCGGGATCGCGGCCCTTCGCCGAGCACAGCCGCTCCAGCTCGACGAACCACTCACGGACGTAGGCGTCGTCGGCCTCCGACATCGGATGGTCGCCGTTGACCTCGCGGTACCGCCCGGCCAGGCGCTTCTTCAGCACAGATTCCGTCATGGCCGCACGCTAGCCCCCGATCATTTCGACGGACGCCGAACGATGCTCACCACTCCGACAGCACCAGCGCCTGGACGGCCAGCGCCGTCACCGCCTGCGCCGCCAGCCACCCCCTCGTCCAGGTGCGGCCCGGCCCCGTCTCCTCCGCCGGCCCGCGCGAGACGGGCGAGGCGAGCGGTGCGATCGCCGGGAGCCACGCCGCGAACGGCACCCAGATCCGTTCCACCTCGCCCCTGGTCACCCCCGTCGCGTCCAGCGCGAGCATCGCCAGCAGCGCGGCGCCCGCGGGCGCCGCGACCGCGAGCCCCGGCGGCAGCGCCCGCCCTCGCGCGACCCGCAGCGCCGCCGCGAGCGCCGCGGGCAGCGCGCGGGCCACCGCGGGGCCCGTCAGCAGGCCCAGCACGGCCAGGTCCGCGAACAGGAAGTACACATAGGGGCGCCGCGCCGATCCGCCGCTCACCAGATAGGTGTCGAGCGTGGCGCGCAGCCCGTCCGGCCACCAGAAACCCGCCACGGTGAACAGCGCGGGCACCACCACCAGCCCCGCCCCGGCCGCCGCGAGCACCGCCGCCCGCGGACGGCACAGCAGCACCACCACCAGCGGGACGGCGAACAACGGCACCAGCCCGTAGCTCAGGTAGGGCAGGCACCCCAGCAGCAGTCCCGCCCCGGCCGCCGCGATCCAGCGCGCCCCCGTCCCCCGTGCCCGCGCCTCCGGACCACGCGCCGGGCGCCCGCCCGACGCGATCGCCAGCAGCGCGGTCCCCCACGCGCCCGCCGCCAGGAACAGGGCGTCCATCGCCGTCGCGATCCACAGGGCCACCGGCGCCAGCACCACGAAGGGCACCGAGGCCCGTGCCGCGCGCTCGCCCGCGACGCGGCGCAGCGTCACCGCGATCGCCGCCGCCGCCGACGTCCCGGCCGCGATGACCACCGCCGCCGCCCACCCCGTCCCGCCCAGGCCCGCCCGCTCCAGCAGCCACAGCACCAGCGGCGGCAGCGGCGGATGGCCCCGGACGTGCGTCGGATAGCCGCCGAGCCGCTCGGTGAAGGTCCGCAGCCACCCGGCCGGATCCGGGCGCAGCGCCGCCAGCCCCGCCGGGGCCGAGGCGCGATCGAAGGCGCCGTGCGGGACGGGCGCGGGCGGTAGCGGATCCGGAG
>NZ_CAACVB010000446.1 GCF_900659635.1 Actinomadura roseirufa
CTGCGCGAGGAGCGTCTCAACGCCGTCCTGTCCGGGCCCGCGCCCCGCTGATCAATCCCGGGCGTCCGGTCCGGCAAAGAAGCCGCCAACCCGCCGCGCTCACCCGTGCTCCCAACCCAGGTCGGACCAGCGATCACCGACCCCGGTCAGCGTCACGTCGCGCTCCTCGCCGGGCCCGTCCCCACGCGAGATGATCACTTCGAGCCGGTCGTCGGCGAGGCCCTCGGCGAGCCCCTCTCCCCATTCCACGACCGTCACCGACTCACCGACCGAGGCGTCCAGGTCGAGGTCGTCGAGCTCCGCGAAGCCGCCCAGCCGGTAGGCGTCCACGTGCACCAGCGGCGGCCCGCCAGCCAGCGACGGGTGCACCCGGGCGATGACGAACGTCGGCGAGGTCACCGGGCCCCGCACCTTCAGGCCCTCCCCGATCCCCTGGGTCAGGGTCGTCTTGCCCGCGCCGAGGCCGCCGGACAGCACCAGCAGGTCGCCCGGCCGCAGCCGCCCGGCCAGCCGGACGCCCAGCTCCCGCATGTCCTCCGCCGTGGCCACGGTGAGAGTGAGATGGTTCACGCCGTCCGCTCCTGCTCGTCGTCGGGGAGGACGCGGTCGACCAGGCGGCGCAGCCCGCCGGTGACCACGCCCGGGTACTCCAGCGGCAGGACGTGACCCGCCTCGGCCACCTCCACCAGCTCCGCGTCCGGCAGCGCCGCGGCGATCCGCCGGCCGTGCTCGGCGGGGGTCAGCCGGTCCCGGCCGCCGGCCAGCACCAGCACGGGCACCTTGCCGATCACCTCCAGCGCGGCGGCCCGGTCATGCCCGACCAGCTCCGGATAGAACTCCGCGATCACGTCGATCGGGGTGGCCGTGATCATCTGCTCCAGGAAGCCCACCACCGTGGGGCTGACGTGCTTGTCGGCGAACGCCATCCGCCGGGTGACGACGAACGCCAGGTCGGCGCCCAGCCCGCGGGCCCGGTCCACCAGCTCGGCGCGGCGGCCGAGGCCGCGCAGCGTCCGCGGGGCCAGCGGCCGGACGAGCTTGGCCAGCACCAGCGGCAGCCCGAGCGTCAGCTCCGCGAGGTCCCCGCAGGAGGTGTTCACCAGCGCCACGCCCGCCACCCGCTCGGTGAACAGCGCGGGATGCCCCGCCGCCAGCGCCATGATCGACATGCCGCCCATGGAGTGCCCGGCGAGCACGACCCGCTCGCCCGGCCGGACGGTCTCCGCCAGCACCGCGCGCAGGTCCTCGCCGGTCTGCTCGATCGTCGCGCGGTCCGGCGCGCTGCGTCCCGAGCGGCCGTGGCTGCGCTGGTCGAAGAACACCATCCGCACCCGTTCCCGCAGGTCACGGCGCTGGTAGTGCCAGGAGTCCTGGTTCAGGGTGTAGCCGTGGCAGAACACGACCGTCACGGGCGCATCGTCCGGTCCGTCCACCTCGACGTGCAGCGGGACCCCGTCGGCGGCCTCGACCGTGCGGGCCCGGCCGCGCAGCCGGCCGAACGGCTCGCCGGCGTCCGGATCGGGCCGCAGCCCGACCCTGCCGACGGCGAGCCGGCGCAGCCCCACGGCCGCGCCCACCCCCGCGGCGCCGACGCCCGCGACGGCACCGGCGATGCCCACGGTGCGCCCCAGCGTGCGGCCCACCGTGCGCTTGTTCGTGACGTCCATGCGCGCCCCCTACAGCGCCCCGCCCGTGTACACCCTCGGTACCCGGGCCCCGATGCGGGTGACGATCTCATACGAGATGGTGCCGAGCGCGTCCGCCCACTCCTGGGCGGTCGGCTCGCCCTGGTCGCCGGGGCCGAACAGCACGACCTCGTCCCCGGCCGACAGCGGGTCGTCGCCGACGTCGATGACGAACTGGTCCATGCAGACCCGCCCGGCGATCCGGTGGCGCCGCCCGCCCGCGAGGACCTCCAGCAGGTTCGACCCGTGCCGGGGGACGCCGTCCCCGTACCCGGCCGGGACGACGGCGACGGTGGTCTCCCGCTCGGTGTGGTAGAGGTGCCCGTAGGAGACGCCGCTGCCCGCGGGGACGCGCTTGACCAGCGCCGTGTCCGCCACCAGGGTCATCGCGGGCCGCAGCCCGAACGTGCCGAGCCGGGGCACCGGCGTGAGCCCGTAGATCGCGATGCCCGGCCGGACGAGGTCGAAGCGGGCCTCGGGCAGCGTCAGGATCGCGGGCGAGTTCGCCAGGTGCCGGACCTCGGGGCGCACCCCGGCCTTCTCGGCGTGCTCGACCATCTCGGTGAACAGGGCGAGCTGGGCCGGCACCGACGGGTGGTCCGGCTCGTCCGCGCAGGCGAAGTGCGACATGAGCCCGACCACGCGCAGGTGCCCGGCGGCCTCCGCCCGCAGCGCCGCCTCGACCAGGGCGGGCCAGTCCTGCGGCGCGGCGCCGCCGCGGGTCATGCCGCTGTCGGCCTTGAGGTGCACCCGCGCCGGGCGCCCGGAACGTTCCGCGGCGGCGACGGCCTCCGCCAGCGTCCACCCGGCACCGACCGTCAGGTCGACGTCCTGGGCGACGGCTTCGGTGTACGGCTCGCCGGGCACGCCGAGGCAGACCAGGATCCGGGCGGTGACGCCGGCGGCGCGCAGCCGCAGCGCCTCGGCCGTCCGGGCGACGCCGAGCCAGGTGGCGCCGCCGGCGAGCGCGGCGCGGCCGGCCTCGACCAGCCCGTGGCCGTAGGCCTCCGCCTTCACCATGGCCATGATCTCGGCGCCCCGCGCGTGCTCGCGCAGCCGGGCGATGTTGCCGCCGATCGCGTCGAGGTCGACGCGAGCCTCCACTGGAACCCTCATGATGACCCAGTGTGCCGTCCCGGACGCGATGCCCGGGGCATTCCGCGCCAGATCAGCGCACCTCCGCCCGCCGCCAAGACCCCTCCGGCCCCCCTTCGCGGCCGCTCTGCCGCCTCTCTGCCGCCTCTCTGCCGCCCCTCCGGCGGGCCGCTCAGGACAGGGCGCGGAACGCCTCGGGGAGGGCGTCGACGACCTCCGAGGCGCTGATCGGCGCCGCGCCGCCGGAGGCCAGCCGGGCGGCCAGTCCGTGCAGGTAGGCGCCGCCCGCCGCCGCGTCGAGGGCGGGCGTCCCGCCGGCCAGCAGCGCGCCGATCAGCCCGGACAGCACGTCGCCCGTTCCCGCCGTGGCCAGCCGGGGCGTACCGGTCGGGTTCACCCGGACCGGGCGGCCCGCCTCGGCCACCAGCGTCGTCGATCCCTTGAGCAGGACGGTCGCAGGCAACTCGGCCGCGGCCCGGCGGACGTGGTCCAGCCGGCCCGCCTCGACGGCCTCCCGCTCGGTGCCGAGGAGCCGCGCCAGCTCGCCCGCGTGCGGGGTCAGCACGGTCGGCGCCGCGCGGGCCAGCAGGTCGCTGCGGCGCGCGAGGACGGTGAGGCCGTCGGCGTCGACCAGCACCGGCAGGTCGGTGGCCAGCGCCGCCGCCAGCAGCGCCTCGGCGGCTCCGCCGGTGCCGAGCCCGGGGCCGACGACCCACGCCTGCACCCGCCCGACCCGGGCCAGCGCGTCCGGCCCGGACTCGGCGTCCGGATCGATCACGGTCGCGACCGCCTCGGGCCAGCGCCGCCGGACCAGCTCCACCGGATGCGCCACGGAGGCGAAGCGGACCATCCCCGCGCCGCCCCGCACCGCGCCGCCGACGCTCAGCACCGCGGCGCCGGTGAACGCGTCGCCGCCCGCGAGGACGCCCACCACGCCGCGCCGGTACTTGTCGGACTCCGGCCCCGGCTCGGGGGGCCGGACGTCCTCGGGCCACGGCGCGACCAGGTCCGGGTCGGGCAGGTCGCCGCCGAGGCCGATGTCGACGAGCTCGACGACGCCGCAGTGCGAGGCGCCGGGGTCGACGAGCAGGCCGGGCTTGTGGGTACCGAACGTCACGGTCACGTCGGCGTGGACGGCCGCGCCGTCCACGCGGCCGGTGCTCGCGTCCACCCCGCTCGGGACGTCGCACGCCACGACGAGGCCGGGCGCCCCGGACGCCAGCGCGGCCAGGCTCGCGTGCGGCTCGCGCAGGCCGCCCGAGCCGCCGATCCCGGTCAGCCCGTCGATGATCAGGTCGGCGTCGTCAGCAGGTACCCGATCTCGGCCTCCCGGTGGGAGGGCAGCGCGAGCACCGGGATCGCCCCGATGCGGAACAGGCCGAAA
>NZ_CAACVB010000447.1 GCF_900659635.1 Actinomadura roseirufa
GTCGTCGTCGGGGATGCCGAGCGCGGCGAGGATCTCCCGGGCCAGCTCCGCGGCGCCGCCGCGGCGGGCGGCCAGTTCGACGAGCCGGACCCCGCCGGGGAGGGCGGCCTCGTCCGCGGCGAGCCGGGAGGCGGCCTCCAGCGCCAGGCGCGTCTTGCCGACCCCGCCCGGCCCGGTGAGGGTGACCAGGCGGGACGCTCCGACGAGCCGCCGCACGTCCCGCAGGCACCGGTCCCGGCCGATGAGCGAGGTCAGCGGGGCCGGCAGGTTCGAGCGCGGCGGCGGGGCGGGCACGGCGGCGGGGCCGGGGCCGCTCACCGGGACGCCGGGGGCCGTGGTCCCGGGGGCCGTGATCCGCGGGGCGAGGGAGGGGTCCTGGCGGAGGATGGCGGTGTGCAGGGCCGCCAGTTCCGGTCCCGGTTCCAGCCCCAGTTCGGCGGCGAGCGTGGTCCGCGCCTCGGCGTAGGCGGCCAGGGCCTCGCTCTGGCGGCCCGCCAGGTACAGGGCCCGCATCTGGGCGGCGCGCAGGCGCTCGCGGAGCGGGTGGCGTGCCACCAGGGAGGCCAGCTCGGCGGCGAGCGGGGTGTGCTCGCCCGCGTCGAGGCGGCTCTCGGCCCGCTCCTCCAGGACGTCCAGGCGCCGCTCCTCCAGGCGCCGCGCCGCGTCCCGCGCGAACGCCGCGTCGGCGAAGTCGGCGAACGCGGGCCCGCGCCACAGGTCCAGGGCCTCGGTGAGCAGCGCGGCCCGGACGGCGGGGTCGCGGGAGTCGCGGGCCCGCGCGGCCAGGGCGGCGAACCGGGCGGCGTCCACCTCGTCGCCGGGGCGGTCCAGGACGAGCCGGTAGCCGGCCGCCTGGCGCGGCACGCGGTCGCGGCCGAGGGCCCGGCGCAGCAGGGACACCTTGGCCTGCAGGGCGTTGGCGGGCTTGCCGGGCGGCCGCCCGGCCCACAGGTCCTCGACGAGCCGGCCGGCGGACACCGGGCGGCCCTCGTGGGCCAGCAGGACCGCGAGCAGCGCGCGGACCTTCACCTCGGGAATCCCGACCGGCTCCCCTTCCTCGTCCCACACCGTCAGTGGACCGAGCACGCCGAACCGCATGACCGCACCGTACACATGGCCGCGTGGTGGGCCGTCAGCGGATCGTCAGCGGGTCCGAAGCGGAGCGCGGCACCGTCGTTCCCGTAAGGCGGCACGGCCGCGCCCCCCGACCGAGGATCGACCATCATGCGCACCGCGGACCTGGATCCCCTCTCCCCCTCCCGGGCGGAGGACGGCGACCGCAGACCGCCCCTGCCGGCGCTGCTGGCGCTGGCGACGGCGGTGTTCATCACCAGCCTGACCGAGACGCTGCCCGCGGGCCTGCTGCCGGGGATGAGCGCCGGCCTGGGCGTCGGCGAGCCGGCGGCGGGGCAGGCCGTCACCGTGTACGCGGCCGGGACGGCGCTGACCGCCGTCCCGCTGACCGCGGCGACGGCGGCGTGGCGGCGCAAGCGCCTGCTGCTGGCGACGGTCACGGGCTTCGCCGTGGCCAACACCGTCACGGCGGTGTCGGACTCCTACGTCCTGACGATGGCCGCGCGGTTCGCCGCCGGGGTGGCCGCGGGCCTGGCGTGGGCGCTGCTGGCCGGGTACGCCCGCCGGCTGGCGCCGCCGCACCTGCAGGGCCGGGCGATCGCCATCGCCATGGCGGGCATCCCCCTGGCGCTGTCGGCGGGCGTGCCGGCGGGCACGTTCGTGGGGACGGAGTTCGGGTGGCGGACGGCGTTCCTCGCCGTGACCGCGCTGACCGTCGTGCTGATCGGCTGGATCGTCGTGGCCGTCCCCGACCTGCCGGGGCGGCGGGAGGGGCGGGCCGCGGGTCCGGGCGTCCTGCGCGTTCCGGGCGTGGCGCCGGTGCTGTTCGTGACGTTCGCCTTCGTCCTGGCGCACACGATCCCCTACGCCTACATCGCCACGTTCCTCGACGACGCCGGCATGGGCGGGTCCACCGACGTGGTGCTGCTGGTGTTCGGCGGCGCGTCGCTGCTGGGCATCTGGGTGGTGGGCGCGCACATCCACCGCCGCCTGCGGGCGTTGACCGTCATGAGCGTCGTGCTGGTCGCCGCGGCCGCCACCGTGCTGGCTCTGGGGGCCGGCACGCCCGCGCTCGTCTACGCGGCCGTGACGCTGTGGGGTCTCGGCTGGGGCGGCGCGCCGACGCTGCTGCAGACCGCGGCGGGCGAGGCGGGCGGGGACTCGGCGGATTCGGCGCAGGCCCTTCTCGTGACGTTGTGGAACGTGGCGATGGCGGGCGGCGGGATCGCCGGGGGCGTCCTGCTGGGCCTGTTCGGCGCGGGGTCGTTCGCCTGGGCGACGTTCGTGCTGCTCGTGCCCGTCCTGGTGGTGGTGCTCGCGGCTCGCGTCCACGGTTTCCCCGCCCGGCGCGGCGCCCGCTGAGCCTCCCGCGTCCAGCGACCACGGTTTCCTTGGCCGGTGCATTGCCTTATCCGCAGGTCACGGGGGAAAGCAGCCTGCTGGACACGCGACCGCGAGCCGATGAGGAGAAGGCCATGCTCTCGCAACTGCGCAAGATGGGGCTGTCGTCGAACGTGCTGTACACGCTGGGGTTCGGCTCGATCGGGCTGTCCTTCGCCGCCTGGGCGGTCTCGCTGAAGGCCGAGGCCGCCGAGATCGACCGGGCCGACCGGTGGGGCATCTTCGTGGGCCACTGGGCGCCCACGTTCTTCGCCCTGGGCACCGCGATGCGCCTGGAGGAGCAGTGGGGCGTCCGGGGCCGGCACGAGGACACCGAGCGGCGCGCCGCCGACGCCCGCGAGGCGATGCGCGTCGGCTGACCCGGCCGCGCGGCCGCCCCGCGCGCCGCCGCCACCGTCCTCCGTGATCGTTAATGACGGGCGCGGCCGGTTCGGCGAGCGTTGGTCTCGCCTTCGCACGAAAAGGGCACGAGGTGGGACGAAAGGACGGTTCATGTCGCAGGGTTCGCATGTCACGATCAGGGAGTTCGCCGTGTCCGGACCGGACGCGGGCCCTTACGGTGTCACGGCGGGCCCGGACGGCGCCCTGTGGTTCGTCGAGATCGGCGCCGGCCAGATCGGGCGGATCACGGTCGAGGGCAAGGTCACCGAGTTCGCGCTGCCCGACCCCGCCGCGCGCCCGCACGCCGTCGCCGCCGGGCCCGACGGGTCGCTGTGGTTCACCGAGTGGGGCACCGCGCACGTCGGCCGCATCACCCCGGAGGGCCGGATCGACGAGCACGCGCTGCCGACGCCGGGAAGCGAGCCGCACGGCATCGCGCCCGGCCCCGACGGCGCGCTGTGGGTCGCGCTGGAGACCGGGGCGCTGGCCCGGGTCGCCATCGCCTGATCTCCGCGCCCGGCCCGCCGCCCCGATTCGCTTTTCGGAACCGTGGCCCTGACCACGGGCCTGACCTGCGGGCCGTCCACCCGGGCGGGCGGTGGCGGGCGCCGCGCGGGGAAGGTTCGAGGCTCGGCGAAACGTCCGCGGGGCACGGTGGAGGCATGTCCGCCGAGACCACCGCGCACGCGCCGTCCGCCCAGTCCTCGATCCGGTTCTCCGCCCCGGCGCCCGTCCCGCGTCGCGGGGCGATGCTCGCCATCCTGTGCGCCGGGATGTTCTTAGTCCTGCTCGACGTGACCGTCGTCAACGTCGCGCTGCCGGGGATCGGCCGGGCGCTGGGGACGGATCTGCCGGGCCTGCAGGGCGTGGTGGACGGCTACGCGGTGGCGATCGCCGGGCTGCTTCTGGGCGGCGGCGCGCTCGGCGACCGGTTCGGGCACCGCCGGACGATCGTCGCGGGTCTCGTGCTGTTCGGCGCGGCGTCGGTGTGCTGCGGGGCGGCGCCGGGCGCGGGATCGCTGATCGCGGCGCGGGTGGTCCAGGGGGCGGGGGCCGCGCTGCTGCTGCCGGGCGGCCTCGCCGTGATCACCGCGGTGTATCCGGGCCGGGCCGAGCAGGCGCGGGCCCTGGGGGTGTGGGGGGGGGTGTCCTCGACCGCGCTCCCGGCGGGGCCGCTGCTGGGCGGGCTGCTGGTCGACTCCGCGGGCTGGCGGTGGATCTTCCTGATGAACGCGCCGATCACGGCGGTGGCGGTCGCCGGGGTGCTCGCGGTCGTGCGCGAGCCGCGGCGGGCCGGCGCGCG
>NZ_CAACVB010000448.1 GCF_900659635.1 Actinomadura roseirufa
CCCGCTCATCGCCGCCGTGCCCGTGCTGCTCGGCGGCGCGCTCGGCGTCCTGGTGCTGCGCGCCTACCCCTTCCTGCTGCGCGCGGCCGGGCGGGTGCTGCGCCGCGGCCGGGGCGCGGTCGCGTTCCTCGGCGTCGCCCGCGCGTCCCGGCAGGGCCTCATCGGCGGGGTGCCGCTGATCGTGCTGCTGCTCGCGGCGACCGTGGCGGGCTTCGCCTCCACCGTGGAGGCCGCCCTGCAACGCGGGCAGTCGCACGCCGCCTGGGCCTCCGTCGGCGCGGACGCGCGGATCTCCGCCGAGCGGTTCGAACCGGACGTCGCCGCCCGGGTCGGCGCCCTGCCCGGCGTCACCGCGACCGCGCGGGCCCGCGTCGTCCACGACCTGCGGCCCGCGTCCGGCTCGGCGCGGGTCACGCTCATCGCCCTCGACCTGGAGGCGTACCGCGAGGTCTCGCCGGGCCGGCTGCCCGCGCACCCGTCCGGCGCGCTGCTGTCCCCGGCCGCCGCCCGCGAGCTGGGCCCCGGGCCGGTCACGCTGGGCGGGCCCGGCTTCGACCCGATCCGCCTCACCCCGTCCGGCCGGGTGAAGGAGTTCCCGGGCGAGGGCCCCGACACGGCCTTCGCCGTCGTCCCGTACGGGACGCTGACCGGGACGAAGGCGTTCCCCACCGACGTGTTCGTCCGCGGCGACCCCGACCCGGCCGCGCTGCGCGGCGCGCTGCGGGCGTCGGTACCGAAGGTCGCCATCACCGGCGGGCTCGACCAGTCCGTCCTGGTCCGGCGGGACGTGCTGCGCGGCATGACCGGCGCGCCGCTGGTCGACGTCGTGCACGACACCTTCCGCGACGCGGCGCTCATCGGCGGCGGGTACGGGCTGCTCACGGTGCTGCTGGTGGTCGTCGTCGGCGCCCGTGCGAGGGGCCGCGCCGTCGCCCGGCTCCGGGTCCTCGGGCTGAGCCGTCGGCAGAGCCGCGGTCTCGCGCTGGTCGAGATCGCGCCGGTGCCGCTGTGCTCGGCCGGCGCCGGCTGGGCGCTCGGGCTGCTGCTGCCCCGCGTCACCGGCCCCGTCGTGGACCTGCGCCCCTACACCGGCGGCGTCGCCGCCGCCGCCAACCACGCCATCGACCCGGCGGCGCTGCCCGCGCCGCTCGGCGCCCTGCTGCTCGCCGCCGCCGCGGCGGTGGCCGTGGACCGCGCCTTCGACGCACGCCGCCGGCTCGGCGGCGTCCTCAGAACGGGGGACTGACGGGATGAGCCGCACACCCGACCTCGCCGAACTGGAGCGGCGCGCCGTCGAGCGCGGACCCGCCTACGGCGAGGGCGCCCACATCGTCTGCGACAACCTGGTGCGCATCTACAAGGCCGACGGCATCGAGGTCGTCGCGCTCCAGGGCCTGGACCTGCTCGTCGACCCCGGCGAGCTGATCGCCATCGTCGGCGCGTCCGGCTCGGGCAAGTCCACGCTGCTGAACATCCTGTCGGGACTGGACGTGCCGACCGCCGGCGTCGCCCGGGTCGCCGGCGCGGACCTGCTCACGATGGCCGCCAAGGAACGGCTGCGGTTCCGCCGCGAGCAGGTCGGGTTCATCTGGCAGCAGACGGCCCGCAACCTCGTCCCCTATCTGACCGCCGTTCAGAATGTTGAGCTGCCCATGCGTTTCGCGGGACGGCCGCGCCGTGCCCGCGCCACGCGTGCGGCGGAGCTGCTCGGCATGCTCGGCGTCGGCGACTGCGCGGGGCGCCGCCCCGCCGAGCTGTCGGGCGGTCAGCAGCAGCGCATCGCGATCGCCGTCGCCGTCGCCAACGAGCCGCGGGTCGTGCTCGCCGACGAGCCCACCGGCGAGCTGGACACCGGCACCGCCGCCGAGGTCTTCGAGGCGCTGCGCCGCGTCAACCGGGAGCTCGGCACCACCACCGTCGTCGTGACCCACGACGCGCAGGTCGCCGAGCGCGTCGACCGGACCGTCGGGATCCGCGACGGCCGCACCAGCAGCGAGGTCCGCCGCCGCGACGAGGCCGACGGCACCCGCGTCAGCGAGGAGTACGCCGTCCTGGACCGCGCCGGCCGCGTCCAGCTGCCCCGCGGCTTCCTGCGGGCGCTCGACCTGCGCGACCGCGTCCGGCTCGCGCTGGAGGAGGACCACGTCGGCGTCTGGCCCGACCGAACCGAGGAGTCCGATGACTGAGCCGATGGTCGCCGTCGACGGCCTGACCAGGACCTACCGCACCGGCAAGGTCGAGGTCCCGGCGCTGCGCGGCGCGTCCCTCACCGCCGCGCCCGGCGAGCTCGTCGCGATCAAGGGCCGGTCCGGCTCCGGCAAGACCACCCTGCTGAACCTGATCGGCGGCCTGGACGCCCCCGACGGCGGCACCGTCCGGGTCGGCGGCAGGGACGTCGGCGCCCTCTCCGAGGACGACCTGCTCGCCCTGCGCCGCGACGTGATCGGGTTCGTGTTCCAGTCGCACGGCCTGATCCCCGTCCTGTCGGCCGCCGAGAACGTCGAGGTGCCGCTGCGGCTGGCCCGCACCGCCCCGGCCGAGCGCGCCGAGCGCGTCCGCGTCATGCTCGCGCTGGTCGGCCTCGCCGACCACGCCCGGCAGCGCCCCTACGAGCTGTCGGGCGGCCAGCGCCAGCGCGTCGCGATCGCCCGCGCCCTGGCCGGCCGGCCGCGCCTGCTGCTCGCCGACGAGCCCACCGGCCAGCTCGACTCCGAGACCGCCGCCGCGATCATGCCGCTGCTGCGCGCCGTCGTGGCGAGCGAGGGCGTCACCGTCCTGGTCGCCACGCACGACCAGGCCCTGCTGGCCGAGGCCGACCGCGTCCTCCACCTGGAGGACGGCGTCATCACCGAGGTCCCCGCCGAGGCCACCGCCACCTGACCTCCGGGTCACGCGTCCGCGTCCGGCCCCGGCCATTGAGTCACACGGCATTGTCCGCCGTGCGGGTCGTCGTTACGTTCCAGAAGTCCAGGACGAGGACGAACGGGGAACCTCATGAGCGACGAGCCCATCATGCGCGTCGGCGGGGACCTCAGCGGCACGGTCGTCGTCGGTGACCACAACGTCGTCATCACCCACCATGGCACCCACGTGTCGGCGAACGACGGCGACCCGCCCGCGCCCAGGCGCAGGCCGAAGCCCGGGGGCACAGCGCTCCCACGCGGCGTGGCGCCGCTCGGCCGCGACGCCGACCTCGCCCGGCTGGACGAGTGGATCGCGGCGGGGGAGCCCGTCCAGGTGCACGGGGAACGCGGGATCGGCAAGTCCGCGGTGCTGCGGGCGGTGGCCGCGCGGCACGCGGCGGCCGGTGAGGACGTCGTGTTCCTGTCCGCGGCGGGCCTCGTGGTGGAGGACATCGTCCAGGAACTCTTCCAAGCCTGCTACGAGGTCCCCGCCTACCGCCCGGACGAGGACCGGCTCCAGCGGCTGATGGGCCGGATCCAGGCGTTGTTCGTCGTCGACGACTTCATGGGCGACGAGGACGACCTGCGCTCCCTCGTCGCCGCCGTCCCGGCGGGCGACCTGGTGGTGGCCTCCGAGCGGCGCACGATGTTCACCCAGGGCCGGGCGCTGACCCTGGCGGGCCTCACCGAGGAGCCCGCGATGGAACTGGCCGTCCGGGAACTCGGACACGACCCGGACGAGGCCGAGGACGCGGCCCTGCGCGCCCTGGTCCGGGCGACCGGCGGGCACCCGGCGGCGGTCGTGCAGGCGGCCGCCGCCGCACGCGCCCACGGACCGGAGGTCATCGCCCCGGACGCGGAGACCGCGGTGCTCGCCGAAGCGCTGGCCACGGGCCTCGACGCCGGTTCCCGCACCGCGCTCACCATGCTGTGCGCCCTGGAAGGCGTCCAGGTCACGGCGGACATGGCCGAGACGCTCACGGGCGACCCGTCCGTCCGCGAGGGCTTGGAGCGGCTCGCCGGGGTACATCTCGCCGAATCCGGCTACATGCTCGCCGGACGCACGGCAGCGGCGGTCGCCACGGCCGCGGAACTGGCCCCGGACGCCGGACGCTACGCCGCCGCCCTCGCCGCGTGGGCGCGGACGGCGTCCGCGCGGCAGACGGGCCAGGCCGCGCCGGTCGTGGTCG
>NZ_CAACVB010000449.1 GCF_900659635.1 Actinomadura roseirufa
CCGGGAGTACGGGCCCTTACGCCGTGTCAACTGCTACTTCCTTCCGGTCATCCCCGACTCTAGCCGGGGGGCTGTCCGGAAGATCTAGGGCACCTCAGTCGGCGTTCACCGGTGAACGAGCCCGGGTGCCGTGCCCAGAACGCGACCAGATCGGAGTGGTCCTTCTCCATGAGCACGATCTGGTCCACCGGAGTGGCACCGGGGACGCGGAAGGCGGCAGCGTAGGCCCAGACGGTCGCCGGGGCGCGGGCCGCTTCGGCGAGCAGGTGTCGTACCCGTTGATGGTCGTTGGCGTCTGGGGAAAGGTCGGCGTGTCGCCGGACGGTGGTCATGATCGCCTGTTCTTCGGGTGAGAGAGGTGTTGGGGACTCGGTGAGAGGGCTAGGTGCTCTGGGTGTCGGCGCCGGGGCCGTCCTCGGAGCGGGCGCGCCGGCGTTGGGGGAGGGGGGTGGCGTTGGTGTCCGGGGCGCTACCGGTGCCAGACGGAGGCGCTGATTGCTGCACGGTCGTCACCAGTGCGGCGAGGGGGATGAACACGAGTGCGGTCAGTCCGCCGTAAGGCGATTCGCGCAGGCTGACCTTCAGCTGGTGGCGGCGTGCGTAGTGACCGACGACGGCCAGGCCGAGCCGCGGCGGGTGGCCCAGCTCCAGCAGGTCAGGCGTGTCTTCTCCAGAGGCGATGCGGCGCCAGCGGGCCAGGTCGGTCCTGGGGAGTCCTACGCCGGCGTCGTCGATCTCCAGGACAGCGCCCCGGTGCACCGCCATCACCCTGGCCCGGACCGGCGCGGTCGGTGGCGAGCATTGAACGGCGTTGTCCAGGAGCTCAGCCACCAGGTGCGTGAGTGCCTCGGCGACCGGTGCGATGACGGTGATGGTGTCGTCGCCGATTACCTGGACGCGGGTGTGATGGCTGATACGAGCTGCTGCGGAATGGACTACTTGAATCAGCGACTGGTCGTCCCGCCCTGGCCGGGTGGGCCGTGCCCCTGCCAGCACCATGACGCTCTGAGCATGCCGGGCCTGCTGAGTGGCGGCGCGCTGGATGTCTTCGCCGATAGGGCGTGCGGTGCCGTCGCCAGCCGGAAGCCGCTCGGTGAGCTTCTCGGCCTCCCGTTGGATGTGCTGGGCAGAGGCTTGCAGACGCCGTGCAAGGGCGATCAGAAGCAACCGTGTCGCCTCTTGCCGCTGGGCTTCCCGTTCTGCGATGGCACTGACCTGCGCCATCGCCCGACGGCTCAGTACCCATAGCCCTGCGGGCAGGGGGACGGTGAGGAGGAGCGCGATCGCCAAGAGCCTCGATAGGTCAGAACGGCCCAGCTGCGTGAGAACCGCGACGCCGTCCAGGATCATGCCACCGGCCGCTAATAGCAGCATCCGCAAGGGCCACTGTCGGCCTGGCAGCCGACCCGGCGGCAGTGGCGGCGCAGCCGGGACCGATTGCGACGACAAGCTTGCGGTGAGGCCGGGCGTTCCCCCAGGTGGCGCACTGGGCGGCACCGCGCGGGATTCCATCGTGGCGGGCGGGGCGTCGGAGTCAGGCATCGAGGAAGCCGGGGGCGACATGTCGGCGCTCGTGAGCCGGACGGGTGCGGACGGACCGGCTGCGCGTGGCGGGTCTATCGGAACGGCGGTGGCTTCTGGTCTGCGCGACGGTTGCGCCGGGTCATCGCTTGGGCCTTCAGTCGAGTTTCTGGTGAAGAGCTCGATGTGATGGGTGGTGCGGTGGACGGCGTGAATGGCGGTCAAAGTAGCTGGGCGTCCGGGGAGTCGGTCGATGGGGATGGCTTCGCCCGGGACGAGGTAGGCCAGGGGGATGTGGGGCAGGAATCCATGTTTGTGCGGGGGACACACGCCTTGGTCACGCAGGGCGTCCATGGCTCGGTGGTGGAGCTTGGTCAAAATCGGTGCGTCCACCAAGGCGACCAGGACGTCGCGTGAGCCGCAGGTGAATCGGCCATGGCCGCAGATCTGCACGCGGATCTGCGGCGGGGCCGCTACGGCGACGGCTGCGGCCGCTGCCCGCAGCGCCTGGGGTGGGACCTGGTCAGCGGGGCCACAGTCGACGAGGGTCAGGTGTAGGTCGGCGGCGGCCATGCCGCCGACCACGCTCAACGCGGTGGCCAGAGCAGGTGGTGGGTAGAACGCGAGCATGCATCGCTCACGGGGCCGGGTCACCGCGTCCTCTCTTCGGTCCTGAGGGATGCCATCTCCGCCGGCCGGTGAGACCACCGATCAGCCTCCGCCGACGGCCCTGCCGTCGCGGGCATCGCCTCAAGGGTGGGGTCTTGGGATCGACCGGTTCCGGCGCTGTTGGGGACCGGATGCTGTTTGGGCATCGTGAAGGCTCTCTAGCCGCGAGGGGTTGGGCTTGCAGATGGAAGGGGCCGTGCTGGAAGCGGCGGCGGGGCTCCGGCGAGCGGTGACCCCGCCGCCGCGGTCATGGAAGGTCTCGCACGGCCCGGACACGCCGGGACGGGGACCGGGAGGTCCGGGCCGTGCGAGACAGGTCCCGGCTTGGGGATCACCGGGACCTGGGAAGGCGGGCACGATCAGCCGGCGAGCACCGGGGCCATCCCCGGTAGGCCGCACCCGCCAGGTCTCAGAGGGGGTTCTCGACGATCACCCGGGATCGCCGATCACGCCGCGCCGTCGCCACGAGCCCGTCGGCGACGTAGCCGGCCTGCATTCCCGCCCCCAGGTGCACGCTCCACACCTCGCCCCGTGCACCCGGAGCCTCGCGCAGCAGCGCCTCCCTCAGCGCGCCCACCGCACGCTGCTCGTCGTCACTGACCCCGCCCGGCCCGGCACGGCCCACGTTGGGGCTGGTGACATCCCAGCTGAACAACTCGGGAAGAGCGGAGGGAGGCACGCTCGTCCTGATAGGGCTTGGAACGTGGAGAGGTTCCGATGAGGTGCTCACGATGCAGACCGCCCTTCTGTCTGAACACGGGGATTTGTGGATGAACTCAGGTATGCCGCCGTGTTCACCAAAAGTGGATCTAAGCGACAAAGGTGCGCAGTTCTCGTTGGGTTGTGCCTGCGCCAATCGCCGAGCTGCTGACTAGAGCGCCCCGCGGTGCATCCTCGACCCGGCCAGGTGCAACGCGACCCAGAGTGGTCCAGCGCCGGTTGACAGGGCCACGTCAGTGCTCCGCCACTCTGTGACACTCGGCCGACGTTTTGGCCAGCCTCCTTTGCGGCAGCAGGAAGGTGGGCATTACTAGAGATGCATGACCCGCCGCTCAGTGGCACGACCAGTGGAGGAAAGATGGGACATCCGACACTCCTCGCGCAACTGGCCGCCCAGCGGCACTGGACGTCGCGCGTCGCTGCGAAGGCGTTTGCCGATTGCGCCCGCGAGCTCGGCTTCACGACCCTCACCGTGAGTGAGAGGTCTTGGGAGAGGTGGTGTTCCGGACAGCTAGGGCGAACCCCTCGTCCGACTAACTGTCAGGTGCTCGAGCGCATGTTCGGTCAGCCGGTGCGCGAGTTGCTGGCACCTCCGCTCGCTCTCGCCCCGGCCGTGGCCGGCTTGTCGTCCGGCTTCCCTCAGGACACCTCATATCGTGCATACCAGGATAGATTGGGCGCTAGGCCCTCGCAGATCGATGAGGAGGTCGCTGTTGTGGCCGACGAATCTGCTCGATTCGCTCGTAGCGTCCGGCGGATAGATGAACATGCGCTAGACCAGTTTGAGGCGGACGTGGTGCGTCTGGCCACGGATTATCTTCGCCGCCCTGTTTACCTGTCATTCCGCCGCATCGCGCAGCTCTGTGGTGAGGTCTTCAGTATCCTTGATGCACACCATCCTCTCGAGCAGCAGCGGCGCCTCTATGAAATCGCAGGAAGGCTCTCCGCTCTGCAGGCCCACGCCAACGCTGACCTGGGACATCCGCGTGAAGCCGAAACGCATGCTCGAACTGCTCTGATCTGCGCCGAGCTAGAGAGCTTCAATAGTTGGGGTTATCGACTGTGTCTTGGTGGTGACTGGCCTGTCGGGTGTGGGCGGGTTTCCCTTGGTGGATGCGGTATGGCGAGGGCGGCGGGTTGACCGCTGTGGAGCGGGCGCGGCGGGAGGCG
>NZ_CAACVB010000450.1 GCF_900659635.1 Actinomadura roseirufa
CCTCCGCCGAGCGCTCCACCCGGGCGTGCCGGGCGAGCGCGCCGACGCGCACGCCCGCGGGGCCCGCCTCCAGGGTGTCCAGCCCGGCGACGCGGTTGATGTCGACCAGGTCCGACGGGGCGGCCAGCCGCATGTTGAGCAGCGGGATGAGGCTCTGGCCGCCGGCGAGCACCTTGCCCGCCGGGGCGGCGGCGAGCGCGTCCAGCGCCTCGCCGAGGGCGCGCGGCGCGTGATAGCCGAACGGCGGCGGTTTCATCGGCGCCCCTCCCCGCGGCCCCGGTCGCCGGGCGGCCGCCGGACCGGCCCGCCGATCTCCCGCTCGCCGGGCGCGATCACGCCCCCGCCCGTCCCCCGCGCGCCGGGGGCCAGCGCGTTCAGCGCGTGGTAGCCGACCAGCACGGCGATGGTCCCGAGGGCGATCCCCTGCAGCGGGAAGTCTCCGGTGACGCGCAGTGTCACGTTCCCGATCGCCAGGATGACGCCCGCCGCGACGGGGACGAGGTTGACGGGGTCGCCGAAGTCGACCCGGTTCTCGATCCAGATCTTCGCGCCGAGCAGGCCGATCATGCCGTACAGCACCACCGTGATCCCGCCGAGCACCCCGCCCGGCGTCGCGGCGACGAGGGCGCCGAACTTCGGGCACAGCCCGAACAGCACCGCGACGGCCGCGGCGACGTAGTAGGCGGCGGTCGAGTAGATCCGGGTCGCGGCCATGACCCCGATGTTCTCGGCGTAGGTGGTGGTCGGCGACCCGCCGACGGCGGCGGCGAGGACGGTGCCGGCGCCGTCGGCGGCGATCGCGCGGCCGAGCACCGGGTCCAAGTCGTCGCCGGTCATCGCCGCGACCGCCTTGACGTGCCCGGTGTTCTCGGCGACGAGCGCGATCACCGGCGGCAGCGCCAGCAGGATCGCCGAGGTCGTGAACCCCGGCGCGTGCAGGGGAGGCAGGCCGAACCAGTCGGCGGCCCGCACCGGGGCGAGGTCCAGCCGGTCGTGCGGGAAGGCGGTCGCGACGCAGTACGGGCCCTCCACCGGGCAGGGCCGGCCCGCCGCGTCCAGCAGGTGCTTTCCGGGGAGCACGGAGGTGATCTCGCCGGACGCCGCGTCCAGCAGCCAGGACAGCGCGAACCCGAAGACCAGCGCGAGCAGGATCGAGACGCGCGCCCAGAAGCCGCGCAGCAGAACCGTGCACACGACGGCGAACGCCAGCGTCGCCAGGGCGACCCACTGGTCCTGGGGCCAGTAGACGGTGGCGACGACCGGGGCGAGGTTGAACCCGATGAGCATGACCACCGCGCCCGTCACCACCGGCGGGAACACCCGCTGGACGATCTCGCCGCCGAGCACGTGGACGAGCGCCCCCACGGCCGTGAGGACGGCCCCGGCGACGAGGATGGCGCCGGTCACCGTGGCGCTGTCGCCGCCGGCGGCGCGGATCGCGGCGACCGCGCCGACGAACGAGGCGCTCGTGCCGAGGTAGCTCGGCACCCGGCCGCCGGCGACCAGCAGGAACAGCGCGGTCGCGATCCCGGACATCATGATCGACAGGTTGGGGTCCAGGCCCATCACGACGGGGAACACGAACGTCGCGCCGAACATGGCGACCACGTGCTGGGCGCCGATCCCGGCGGTGCGCGGCCACGACAGCCGCTCCCACGGCGCGACGACCTCGCCGGGCGGCGGGGTCCGCCCGTCGCCGTGCAGCTTCCAGCCGATCATCCGGCCTCCCGTGGGTGCTCGTCCGGCCCGGCGGCGCGCCCGCCCGTGCGGGCAAAGGAGATCTACCCATACGGGCGGGCCTCGGCGACATCTGCCAAACGGCGCCGCACCGGCCGGGAGCACCGGCCGCGCGGATCAACCTCCCGTTCACCCGCGCGTGCTAACGGGGCGCCGCCGGGAGCGGCGTCGTCCTCAGATGCCGCGCATGCGCAGCACGTGGAGGGCGAGGGTGAGGTTGAGCCGCAGGTGGGCGTCCTCCGTGAACGCCCCGAGCATCCGCTCCAGCTTCCCGATGCGATAGCGGAGCGTGTTGTAGTGGAAGTGGAGCCGCCGGGCGGTCTCGGCGACGTTGAGGTTGGTCTCCAGCAGCACCTGCAGCGTCCGGCGCAGGTCGACCAGCTCCGGCTCGTCGTCGGCGGCGAGCTCGCCCAGCGTCTCGCGGACGAACGCGTGCAGTTCCTCCGGATCCGACACCAGGCTGAGCAGCCGGTACACGCCGAGCTGGTCGAAGTGCGCGCGGGCGCCCGCGCCGTGGAGCTGACGGCCCACCCGGACGGCCTTGACCGCCTGCTCGTACGCCTCCGGCAGCGCCGCGGGGGAGGCCACCACGCGGCTGATGCCCGTGGAGAACGTCCGCCGCACCGGCAGGTGCTCGGCGAACACCGACGACGCCTCCTTGACCATCGCCTGGACCGGTCCCGCGGCCAGTTCGGCCGGGTCGCCGCCGTCGGCGCCGATCACCGCCACGACCTCGTGCGCGAAGCTCGCGACCGCGGCGCCCCGGTCGTGCCGGCGGACCGCCGCCGTCCAGGCCGCGGCCAGCCGTTCCTGCGCGGACCGCTCCTCGGCGCCGCGCACGCCCCGTCCCGGGGCGTCGGCCGGCTCGACCCGGCCGCGGACGGCGGGACGCCCGTTCACCCGGGCGTCGGTCTCGGCGCCGGGCCCCTGGGAGCCGGGTCCGGTGCCGGGTCCCGCGCCGCGCGGACGGCCGTCCAGCTCCGCCACGACCACCATCATCGGGCGGTCGAGGTCCCAGCCGAACCCGTCGCAGTGCGCGACGACCCGGTGGTCGTCGCCGGCGCGGCCGGCGAGGATGTCGCGCAGGAAGTCGGCGCGGTACTTGCTCTCCACCGCCGCGACGGCCTGCTGCTTGGTCACCACCAGGGCGGCGACGGTCGCGGCGCGCTCCAGAATCCCGAGATCGGTGCCGCGCAGCGTGCCCGCCGGGCTGAAGGCGATGATCCGGCCGTGGTCGAACCCGCCGGCCACGACGGGGACCACCAGGTGGTCGGCGGTGCCGTGGGCGCCGGCGATGCCGCAGCCGCCGCGGCCGCACGCGGTGTGCCGGCCTGCGTCGAACGCCCGCATCGCCTGGACGTGCTCGTCCGGCCCGGCGCCCGCCAGGACGCGCTGCTCGCCGTCCAGGACGACGACCGCGACGTCCAGCAGGGTCGCGACCTCGTCCACGACCTCCTGCAGGCCGCCGCCGCACAGGACGATCTGGACCAGCGCGCGGTGCACCTCCTCGGTGCGCGCGAGCACGGCAGCCTGCCGGTTGAGGATGTCGGTCAGGACCTGGTTGAGGATGTCGTCGAACCCGACGTCGTTGGGGAGCAGGATGAGCGGGAAGCCGCGCCGGTCCGCCTGGGAGATCATCTCGGCGGGCAGCGCCTCCAGGTAGCGGCCGAGCTTGATCGCCAGTGCCGCCAGGCCCCGCTCGTCCAGGTCGGCGACCAGGTTGTCGAGCGACTGGGGGGTGTTGCGCAGGGGATAGCCGGTGGTCAGCAGCAGCTCGTTCGACTTGACCCACGACAGGATGTCGGGGACCTCCATCACGTTGAGCCGCTGGACGATGCGCTCGAGCCCGGCGCGCCCGGCGATGAGCCGTGCGCCGTTCAGGGTCGAGACACCGAGGACCTCGCCGACCGACAGGCCGTAGGTCAGGGTTCCGGTACTCGCGAGCCGGAGGGCCGGTGGGCCCGGGTCCGCGCTGGTGTAACTCATGCCAGGGGTCACCTCGCCTTGGTGGTGCGTACATCGCCCGTTACGGCGTGATCGCTACCGATGCCTGATCAACAGTGACAACAAAGACGAACGATGACAACCATCCTTGGCACCTTTCCCCATACGACCCGTGCGAGGGCGGGTCTACCGTTCCGGCAGAGGGCGGGCCGTCCGCACCGCGGCGGCATCCCCCACCGGCCTCGGGAGGATCAGTGACTGCCCTCGTGCGCGAACCGGTCCCGCTGCGGCCGGGGGCGCGTCCCCCGGCGGCCGGCGCGGCCAGCCTGGCGCTGCG
>NZ_CAACVB010000451.1 GCF_900659635.1 Actinomadura roseirufa
CGAGGAGGTCGCGCGGGGTCTCGCGCTGTGCGGCTGCGCCCGCGCCGCCGACCTCGACCCGGGGATGGTGCGGCGGACATGCTGACCACCCCCGCCGCGCCCGTCGCACTGGCCGCGCTGTGCGCGGCGGCCGCCGCCCTGGCCGGCCTGCCCTGGTGGCTGCCCGGCCGGATCGTCGCGCTGCGGGCCCGCGTCTTCGCCCGCGTCAACGGGGACGAGGGGATCACGATCCCGGGCGACCTCGTCGGCGCGGACCGGTTCCTGGAGGTCTACTCGCACCCGGCCGCCGGTGGCCGCAGCAGGGGCGCCGCCCTGTCGGACCTGTTCTGGTACTGGCTGTCGCCGGGCGCGCACGTGCACCAGGAGCACCTGGAGGCGGGTGCGCGCTACGACGCGGTCGCGGCCGCCACCCGCGGCTTCCTGGCCGTCCCGCGCGCCGAGGCCGAGGAGGCGGCGGCGCGCTGCTTCGCCCGCGCGATGGCCGCCGCGCCCTCCGGCGGGCGGGCGGTCCGGCTGCGCGACCTGGTGATGCCCGCCTGGGCCGAGTTCTCCTACGAGCTGGTCTTCGGCGAGCCGTGCCCGCGCGAGGCCCGCGACCTGATCGTCGCCAACGCCGAGGACGTCGTCACCTCGCTCAAGTGCACCGGCCTGCGGCACATGGACCGCCGTGACCGCCTGACCCGCTATCTGGCGGGACGCCTGGACGACGTCCGCCACCCCTTGCCCGGCGGCCTGACCCCGGACGAGCAGGCGTTCTACCTCCAGGGCACCTTCTTCAACACGGCGGTCGTGCAGATGTCGGAGGCGACGGCGCACCTGCTGCTCGTCCTCGCCCAGCGTCCCGGCCTGCAGGCGGAGGTGCGCGCCGACACCGGCGACCGCCGCCTCGACCAGGTGATGGCGGAGACGTTCCGGATGTATCCGCTGTTCGGGATCGCCCACCGCATCACCACCGGCGACATCGAGGTGGACGAGCGGACGACGATCCCGGCCGGGTCCGTGCTGTGCTTCGACTATCCGGCCTTCCACCGCTCGGGCGTCGCCGATCCCGGCCGGTTCGACCCGGACCGCTTCACCCCCGCCCGCCGCCGCGAGGCCCGCGCGGCGGGAGGCGAGCGCCACATCCCGTTCGGCGTGGCCGCGAACCGGCCCTGCCCGGCCTGGCGGCTGGCGCCGATCGCGATGCGCGCCGCGGTGCGGGAGGTCCTGCGCGCCCGCGGGCTCGCCTCGTCGGCGGCGCACACCCGGTCGCTGCCCAACCGGGGTCCCTGCCTGCTCCTGCCGCCGGACGAGCCGCCCGGCGGGGCCGCGCACCGCCGGGCGCTGCTGGCGATGCGGCTGCGCGACCGCTGGGAGGACCTCTGGCGGAGCCTCGCGCAGCTCGTCCTCGGCACCCTCATGGTCCGGGACGCGCGCAGGCGGCGGCTGTGCGAGCGCCACTTCGCGGCCGCCGCCGCCCAGGAATGCCCGGTCGCGCACCGATCCGGGTGACCACCGAAGGAGGAGAGCCATGACCGTCCTGGCGCCCACCCCGCCCTCCGTCCCCGCCCACTTCGTCCCCGCCCACTTCGACTCCGCTCACGTCGTCGCCGCGAGCACCGACCCGAACCTGCAGCTGACCCTCAAGGTGCTGCCCGCGCTCGTCGTGATCCTCCTGGCCGCGGCCGTCTGCGGGCGGATCGCGCAGCTGCTGATGCAGCCGCGGGTGCTCGGCGAGATGGTCGCCGGCGTCCTGCTGGGTCCGACGCTGTTCGGCGAGTTCCTGCCGGACGCGCAGGCGTCGGTGTTCCCCGCCGAGGTCAGGCCCGTGCTGTACGTGGTGAGCACCATCGGGCTCACGCTGTACATGTTCCTCGTCGGCGCCGGGCTCGACCACGGCGCGGCGGCGCCCGGCGAGGTGCGGCGGGCGGGCGCGCTCGCGGCGTCGGGGGTCCTGCCGTCCTTCGCGCTCGGCGCGGGGGCGGGACTGCTGCTGTGGGGGACGCTGTCGCGGCCCGACGTCGGCCGGCTGGAGTTCGCGCTGTTCGTTGGCGGTTCCCTGTCGCTGACGGCGTTCCCGATGCTGGCCAGGATGCTGTACGAGCGGGGGCTGGAGAACTCCCCGCTCGGCCGGATCTCGCTGATGGCGGCGTCCGTGGACGACGCCGTGGCGTGGTGCCTGCTCGCGGTCCTGACGGCGGTGCACCTGGAGTCGGGCCTGCCGAGCGCGCTGCGCACCATCGCGCTGTCCGCCGTGTTCACCGCCGTGATGCTCACCGTGGTGACCCGGGCGCTGCGCCCGCTCGGACGCGACTTCGCCCGGACGGGGCGGCTCGGGCCCAACGCCATGTACGTGGTGGTGCTCGTCCCGCTCACGGCGGGGTGGCTGACCGACTGGATCGGGATCTACTCGGTCTTCGGCGGCTTCGTCGCCGGGCTCGCCATGCCCCGTGACGCCGCGTTCCGGCGGGCGGTGCACGACCGCATGATGAGCGTCGTCTCCACGCTGCTGCTCCCGGTGTTCTTCGCCTTCTCCGGGCTGAACACCCACCTCGGCGGGATCACCGGCGGGACCATGCTGCTCGCCCTGTTCACGATCATGGCGGCGGGCTTCTGCGGGAAGTACTTCGGCTGCGCGCTGTCGATGCGCGCGCTCGGCTTCGGCCGGCGCGAGGCGTACGCGGTGGGAGCGCTGATGAACGCCCGCGGCCTGATGATCCTGATCTTCATCAACATCGGGCTGGCCGAGCACATGATCACCCAGGAGCTGTTCGCGATGCTGGTGCTGGTCGCCGTGATCACCACGGCGAGCGCGCTGCCGCTCTACAAGCTGGCCCTTCCCGAACGGCTCGAACCCGCACGCGCGCCGGTCCGCGTGCCCGCGCGGATTGGCTCGGAGCCGAAGGGAGGAGCCACCCAAGAAGACGTATCAACCGCCCGAACGGTTCAATGATCTTCGGAATTGTCCACAACTGTCCGTCCTCTAGACGATCACTCGACACGGTGCCACGGTTGCGTCGTGGCCGCGAAACCGGGCGCCGCAGAACGCTCCCCCCGCTCCCCCCGCCGCCGGCTCCTGATCGTCGAGGACGACCGCGAGCTCGCGCGCATGCTCGCCGGGCTGTTCGCCGAGCAGGGCTACGCGGTCGATCTCGCCCCCGACGGCCAGCGCGGCCTGCACCTCGCGCTGACCGGCGGGCACGATGTGATGATCATCGACCGGGGGCTGCCCGACGCCGACGGGGTCGAGCTGCTGCGGCGGCTGCGCGGCCGCGCCGTCACCGTGCCCGCGCTCGTCCTCACCGCCTTCGGCGCGGTCGCCGACCGGGTCGCCGGCCTCGACGCGGGCGCCGAGGACTACCTGGTCAAGCCGTTCGAGATCGACGAGCTGCTGGCGCGGGTGCGGGCGCTGCACCGCCGGCACCTCGACGAGGCGTGGCTGCTGCCGCTCGGCGCGGGCTGGCTGGACGCCGAGGCCCGCGCCGTCCGGCTGCCGTCCGGGGAGAGCGTGCCGCTGTCGGGCCAGGAGTGCCGATTACTGCGGGCGCTCGCGATCCGCCCGCGGCAGGTGCACACCCGCGCCGCGCTCCGGCAGCGGGTCTTCGACGGCGCCCGGACCGAGTCGATCGTCGACACCTACGTCTACTACCTGCGCGGCAAGCTCGGGCAGGACGTGGTGCGGACCGTCCGCGGCGTCGGCTACCGGGTGGGCGAGCTGTGAGGGGCGAGCGTTGAGGGGCGGCGGCCCCGACCGGCGGCTGCTGGCCCGGGCCCGGCGCCGGATCACCGTCCAGGTGGCGGGCGCGATCTCGGTGCTGCTCGCCGTGGCCGGGACGGTCGTCTACTGCGTCGTCGCCAACGACCAGGACACCTCCGCGCGGCGCGAGGTCGCCGCCGCCGCGCACCGCGCCTCCATCGAGCACCCGCCGCCCTGCGTCTGGCTGTTCGAGACGCGGGCGGGCGCCGTCCACGCCTCCCCCGGCGCCCCGGCCGCGCTGCCGACGCGCGCGCC
>NZ_CAACVB010000452.1 GCF_900659635.1 Actinomadura roseirufa
CCCGCCTGAAACGCATCCAGCATCGGCCCGCACTGCTCAACAGCCTCCTCGCCCACACCCACCTGCAAAGCAGTAACCCCAGCTATTGAAGCTCTCTAGCACCCCACCTGCACCGCAAGCAACCAGAGCGAACCGCGCGTGACCTCGCTCATGCCGCATCCCGACACGCGCTCCTGATCACCGGCGCTCTGACCGAACTCGGAATTCGCAGGCAAGCACTCCGATGGCGGAAGACCGCACGCGACATGGCAGACACGTCCGGAGACCGTTACCTCGCCTCCGTCACCCGTAGCTGGGAGGCGGCAACGCGACTGAGTGATCCTCGCGAAAATCCCGCCGCCCTTCTGAACCTGGCAGAAGAGGCCCGAAGCATCGCGGGTAAGACCCCTTCGCTCTACTCGGCAGTCGTCAAGGCCGAAACCAGCGCCGCAGCAGGCGATCACGCTACCGCAGTCGCCGAACTCCAAGAGGCCGAAGCACTCCTTGAGCGTCCACTCACACCCGACAGGCGCAACCATGAGGGCACTCTGAGGGTGGTTCAGAGCCTTGTCTACTCAATCAATGGCGACGCATCACGCGCCAACAAGGCACAAACAACCGCCCAGAGCCTGTATCGATCGTATGAGTTCCCCTCAATACAGCTCAAACTGCACGAGGCCATCCTCCACGCGCCGACCGACCCGTCTAACGCGCTCAACGAAGCCGTCAAGATAATGCAGGACCTTTCCCCAGAACGGCGGATTGCACGGGTGCGAGTGAACGCCCGGCGAGTCATCAACGCCCTGCCCGGGCCAGCGTGCACCCTCCCCGCAGCCCAAGACCTGCGCACACTGATCTCCGCGCAGAGCCCTGCCACACACCTGTGACCACACAGAGCCCCTTCGATCGCGCGACAAGGCACCTGCGCGAGCCCCGGCAACCTCCCTGCGAGGACAAGGGGTTTTACCCGGTCAGCACCATTGTGGACGGCGAACCACAGGCAACGCCGACCTGCTCCTCTTTCGCATGCCCGGCTTGGGGTTTGTTCGCTGCTGAAGATGCTGACCGGTCTCACCGATCCACGTGACCCGCGCGGCGTCCGGCACCCGCTCATAGCGTGCTGGGGACGGCGGTGGTGGCGACGCCGGCCGGAGCGGCCAACTACCGCGAGCTGGGGTCGGTCGCCGCTGACCTGCCACAACGGTTGCTGCGCCTGCTGGGTGCCCGGTGGGGGCGGGCCCGCTGCCGGTTCACGGCACCGAGCGCAGGCACCCTGCGTCGGGTGCTCATCGGTCTGGACGCCGACGAGCTGGGCCGCGTGGTGCGGACATGGCTGCGTGAGAACGCCACCTGCGATCAGGAAGGGTGGGCGATCGCAGTGGACGGCGAGGACTTGCGAGGATCATGGAACGATGAGGGCCGGCTGATTCGGCCATGACCCATCGGGTACCCGGTCGCCACGCCGTGGTGCTGGGCCAGATCGCCATGCCCGAGGGCATAACCGAGACCACCCAGTGGCACGCTGCTGGCCCCCTGGACATCTGTGGGGCCCTCGTCACCGCCGATGCCGCGCCCATCTGCGTCGAGACCGCCCGCTACCTGGTCGAAGACCGCCACGCCGACTATCTGTTGACCATCAAGGGAAATCGGCCCTCGCTCCATGCGGCGGCCCTGGCCGCCAGCCGTGCGCTGCCGGCCACCGAACCCGGCCATGTGGGCGCGGCCATGGGCGGATCAACCGCTGGACCACCTGGGCCGCCGACACTGGCGAACGTATCGGCCTGCCGTATGCCGCCCGGCCCGCCGTCATCCGGCACAACGCCGCCGACCTGGCCGGACGCCCACACAGCAAGGAAATCACCCTGGTCATCACCGGCCGCGCCAGCATGAGTGCAGCCGACATCTCCGCCCACACCAGCGGCCATTGGACCATCGAAAACCTTGAGCATCGGCCCCTGTCCCTCGGTCTGTTCGCCATCCACGGCATCACCAAGGTCAAACAGACCGTGCAGGCCATCGGCCGCCGCTCATGCGCACCATCCCACTGATCGTAAGCGTCACGGCCACCGATCAACGATCGACTTGGCTGCGTTAGCCGCCCTGTGCGCCCTGACTCGCACTCGCCGGCGTGGCCGGGTTGGAACGGCCAGCGGCGCTGTTCAGCCAGAAGGCGCCGCGAAGGCCATGGAAGGTGGCCATCACATAGGCGCCGATGCTGATGGAGATGGCGGCGGTCCATGGGTGGCTGGGCATATCGGCCCAGAGCACAAAGAGGGCGGTCAGCAGGATTCCGGTCAGGCCCGCGAGTGCGTTGCGCACGGGCGAGTTCCCTAGCACGGTTGGAAATTCCTCGCCGACGAGGCCCTTGATCAGGTGTGGCAGCGCATTGGTGCCCATGAGGCCGGCGAGAAAGCAAAGCGCGATGGTCTGAAACATCATTCCCCATGTTCGGTCTACGGGTGTTGACTGAAACCTAGCACCGGCTCCAGCTCGAGTCAACGGATGTAGACTGAACCGGTGGGTTCCGCACCTGTTTCCCGGGCTGAGCAGCGCCGCCGTACCCAGGATCGGATCCTGGCGGCGGCGCGCAGGTTGTTCGCTGAGCACGGCTATGACCGGACGACGATTCGCGCGATCGCGACCGAGGCGAAGACCGATCCCGGCTTGATCATGAGGTACTTCGAGTCAAAGGAGAAGCTCTTCGCCCGGGTCGCCGTGGTCGACCGGCACGAACCCCTTGGCGGAACCCCCGAGCAGGTCGCTGAACTGCTGCTGGCGGCGCTGAGTGCGAAGATCACGGCGGAGCCGGTCGATGCCCTGGCGGCCCTTCGGTCAATGTTCGCCCACCCCGAGGCCGCCAAGGAAGTGCGCGAGGCGATGCTCGCCGAGCAACGCCAGGCCGCCGAGGTGATACCGGAGGAGGACGCGGACCTGCGGACGGGGTTGATCGGCGCGCTGACGTTGGGGACCGTCATCGCGCGGTACCTGCTGGGCCTGGACGGGCTGCGGGACGCGCCGCCGGACAGGATCATCGCGTTGCTGCGCCCGTCGTTCCACTCGATCGTTCACGGTGATCCAGAGCCCGATCCCCGTGAGCGGTCCCAAGGAGATCGATAGCCGGGTGACCCCGAACGACAATGCCCCGTCGTCCGTCATCGCGGAGCTGTCACCTGGCACGATCACCGACATGAAGGTCATAGGTGGCCACCCTGCACAACCTGGCCCTCAGCCTCTTCCGCACCAATGACACCACCAAGATCAAAAAGACCGCCCAGGCGGCCGGCCACCACCCCATGGACGCCGTCCCGCTGATCACAAAACGTCACCCAACCATCAGCCGTAGTCCGCGGTCACTAACACCCGTGACCTTTGCAAGCCGGTTCCTTTTGTCGTAGGAATAGACGCCGACGTTCCCAGTGACGTTGCTCTTCGACATGTCCCGCAGGCCGGAGTCGTCTCCGGTGGTAATGGAACAGTCCCGACCCTACACATGCTTAACAGCAGCGCCTAGCCGCCCGGGTCGAGGAACTAGCGTCGTGCGCGGCGCCGATATAACGCGAAAGAAGCACCATTCAGGGAACACCCATCGCATATGAGAAAGAGTTCACTTTTCGCCCATTTCGCCTACGCGCCCAGGGGGCCATTGACTGATCTTCTGTAACACCAAGTCCGACGTGGCGAGTAGGTGACATTATTGCAGCGATATTACGTCGACCGAGAGCGGTCGATCAATCAAGTTGTTCGATAACATACATGCATGTGTTCGAGCATGGGACGGGATGACGCGGAGTCGATGTCCACCATGGATTTGGTGGACGCGGCTGCAGGGATCGCGTCCGAGCTCGCTTGCCGTGACGCGCCCGACAGTGGTGCGGTGTGCATGGAGTTGGCCGAGAGTCTGGGCCGGACGGTGGATCTGTGCGAGAGCGCCCTGTCGGGCCTGGTCGCCCGAGTCGATGTCACC
>NZ_CAACVB010000453.1 GCF_900659635.1 Actinomadura roseirufa
AGCCGGGCCGGCGCCGCCATGATCCGCCAGGCGGCGGCGCGCGCGACCGGCCGGCCCGCGCCGGTCATCTCGGCCTCGAGCAGCGTGATCCGGCGCCCCGGCCGGACGACCCGCGCCCGCACCTCCAGCGGCGCCACGGGCACCGGGCCGAGGAGGTCCACCGTCACCCGCGCCACCCGGGTGCCCGGGACCGGCTCGTGCCGCTCGAACGCCCGGCCGAACAGGGCCGCGACCGGCCCCGCGTGCTGGAACTCCGCTGACCACGGCCCCGCCGTGGCGGTGGTGGCGGCGAACCGCCCGCCGCCGAGCGGCTCGTAGAACGCCGTCGCCGATCCGTCCATCCGCACCCCTCCCGTACCTAGAAGATCATTCTAGGTACGGGACGGCGGCGGGAGCGCCGCCGTCAGCCGCAGAGCTTCTGGGTGGCGGTTCCGGTCTCCAGGGAGGGTTCCTCGGTCGGCGCGGCGGTCGGCGTCGCGGAACCGGCCTTCACCTTCTTCACGCCGTCCCAGTCGGCGCCGACCATGATCCTGATCTGGGACCCGAGGGCGTCGACCTCCTTCAGCCTGGCGCCGGGGATCGCCGCCGCCAGCGTCTTCGCCGCGTCCTTGCGGTCCGGCCCGTACTGGATCTGCGTGGTCTGCAGGCCCCGGCCGGCGACGCCGGGGACGACCGTCGCGTGGAAGCCCGCGCCCGACAGCTCCCTGCCCGCCCGCGTCGCCAGCCCGCGCGTGCCGATGGCGTTGAGGACCCGGACCTGGATGTGGTCCGGAGCCACCGTCAGGTCGTTCTTGGACTTGGTGGGCGCCGGCGTAGCGCTCGGCTTCGGCGCGTCCTTCACCAGGGGCTGGTCGCGGCGGATGCGGGTGAACAGGTCACGGGCCTTGCCCTGGTCCCACTGGACGGTCGACTGCGGCCTCGGCGAGTTCCACAGCACGGTGTCGAAACCCTGGTTGGACAGCGGGACCTTGGCGAAGGTCATGTTGTCGGTGGACAGGTCCTTCATCTGCTCGGTCAGCTTCGGCAGGTTCTTGGCGAGCTTCGGGTCGACACGGAGCGACTTCAGCGCCGCGTTGAGGAACTTCGCCGACTTGACCGGGTCGCTGAGCGTCTTGCTGGACAGGGCCTGCTTCATCATCGAGGCCATGAACTGCTGCTGCCGGTCGATGCGCCCGAGGTCGCTGCCCCCGGTCAGCGTGTAGCGGGCGCGGGCGAAGCCGAGGGCCTTGAGACCGTCCACATGCGACTTCCCGGCGGGCAGCTTGAGCCCGCTCTTGGGGTCGTCGATCGCCTGCTCGGCGCACACGTCCACGCCGCCGAGCGCGTCCACCATGTTGACGAACCCATAAAAGTTGATCTCGACGTAGTGGTCGATCGACACGCCCGTGGTTCGCTTGATGGTGTCGACCGTCAGGTCCGGCCCACCGAACTGGTACGCCCAGGTGAGCTTGCCCGGACGAGCGCCGACCTGTGCCCCCTTGACCCCCTCCGAGCCGTTCGACCTGTGCGAGGGGATCGTGACGTAGGAGTCGCGGGGGAGGTTCACGATCGACACGCGGTCGTGGTTCCGCGAGACGTGCAGCAGCAGCATCGTGTCGGACCGCTCGCCCGGCTCGTGCCCGAGCTTGGCCGCGCGCTGCTGCTCGCGCGTCAGGCCCTCGCGGCGGTCGACGCCCGCCACCAGGATCGTCATCGCGCCCTTCGGCGCGTCCTTGCCCTTGCCCAGCCCGCCGACCGACACCTTGTCGATGGCGCCGGTCACGTAGTTCTGGAACGCCCACGCGCCGCCCGAGGTCAGCAGCACGAACGCCGACATCGTCCCGGTGACCATCAGGAAGCGGCGCTGCCGCCGGGCGCTCACCGCGGCCCGCGGGCTCAGTCCCGGCCCGGGACGCCGCGGCCCCCGCTTCTCCACCTGGACCCGCGGCGCGGGCATCCCCTCGACGGTGACGCCGTCGATGTCGCCGTCGCCCTCGGCCCCCTCCGGCTCGCCGCCTCCGGGCCGCGGCCGGAAGTAGCGCTCCAGCGGGTCGGCGTCGTCATGACCCGAGTCGTGCCCGTCTGCCATGCCGACCACTCTAAAGTGGTGAAGACCCGTCCGTTCGCTACCTGGGCCTCGTGTCCTTGCAGTAACGTGGCGCCGTCTTGACCACACCCCGGCGGCCCGCACGCAAACCTGGGTGGCGTGGGCTGCGTCAGACAAGCGAGCAAGAGAGAGGAAGTGGGGCCTCCCTCCGGCCGCTCGGCCGAGGTGCGCCCGCGAGCCCACATGAATCCGTCTCCGCATGCCCAGCACGCCCAGCAGCAGGACCAGCAGCGCGAACAGCGGCACGACCGGCGGCCCGGCGCCGATGACCGCACCTGGCCCGCCGTCTCGATCGTGATGCCGGTGCTCAACGAGCAGCGGCACCTGACCGACTCCGTCCGGCGCATCATGAGCCAGGACTATCCCGGCGATCTGGAACTGGTGCTCGCGGTCGGACCGTCCCGCGACCGCACCGAGGAGATCGCCGGCAGGCTCGCCGGCGAGGATCCGCGCATCGTCGTCGTCGCCAACCCGACCGGCCGCACCCCGCAGGGCCTCAACATCGCCATCAAGGCGTCGCAGTACTCGATCATCGTCCGGGTGGACGGGCACTCGCTGCTGCCGCCCGACTACGTCCGCGCCGCCGTCGAGACGATGGAGGAGTCGGGCGCCGACAACGTCGGCGGGATCATGGCCGCCGAGGGCGTCACCGCGTTCGAGAAGGCCGTCGCGCGCGCGATGACGTCCAAGCTCGGCGTCGGCAACGCCCGCTTCCACACCGGCGGCGAGGCGGGCGAGGTCGAGACCGTCTACCTCGGCACGTTCCGCCGCAGCGCGCTGGAGCGCGTCGGCGGGTACGACGAGACGTTCACCCGCGCCCAGGACTGGGAGATGAACCACCGCATCCGGCAGAGCGGCGGCCGCATCTTCTTCACCCCCCGCATGCGGGTCACCTACCGTCCCCGCCCCAACCTGCGGGCGCTGGCCAAGCAGTACTTCCACACCGGCCGCTGGCGCCGCGTCGTCGGCCGCGAGCACCAGGGCACGCTCAACCTGCGCTACCTCGCCCCGCCCATCGCGGTGCTGGCGATGACCGCGGGCGCCGTCGCCGGGGCGTTCGGGTTCTGGCCGGGCTGGATCCTGCCCGGCGGATACGCGGCCGCGATGGTGGCGGGCGCCGCCGTCGAGGGGCGGGGCCTGCCGTTCGGCGCGTGGCTGCGGCTCCCGCTGGTCTTCGCGACCATGCACCTCACCTGGGGCGTCGGGTTCCTCACCAGCCCGCCCGGCCTGGGCCAGCCGGCCCCGGCCAAGCCCGGCGGAGCCGCCCGGTAGAGGCCGCGGCCGGAAACCACCCCCGAACCCTGGTGCGTCCGGGCACGTCTGAGGGTTAGGTTGGCGGGATCATGCCTCCCGCCCCCCGAGGAGGTGGCCATGTCCAACGGCGCCCGCCACGCGATAGGCGTGGTGATCGGCCTGATCGTGACCCCGGTGATCGCCGGATGCCTGCTGTACGCCACGAACCGGCTGGCCCGCTATTTCCTGCGGTACTACGCCCACGGCAACGATCGCTGGACGGCCGCGGCGCTGCTGCTGGCGGCCGCGGTCGTGATCGGCCTGGTGACGGGCACCCGGGTGTCGCCGCTCGCCTCGCTCGTCCCCGGCGCCGTCTTCGCCGCCGCCGGCGCGCTGTGGGTGGTCGCGCCGCGCTGGTCGATCGAGCACACCGCCCGCAAGCTGCCCGATGACCTCGACCGCGGCTACCAGTACCTCGGCCCGTACGGCATGCTGCTCGTCCTCGGCGTCGCGCTGCTCGTCGCGTCCGCCGCGCCGTCGCGCTGGCGGGCCGCCACGCGCGCGCCGCGCCACGGCGGCCCGCCG
>NZ_CAACVB010000454.1 GCF_900659635.1 Actinomadura roseirufa
CCGTGGCCACGGGGCTCGGCGCGCCGCCGGTCGTTCCCGCCCCGGGCGGTCCCCCGGACGAGGAGCGGCGGGTCGGCAAGTCCGCCCCCGGCATCACCCCCGACACCGAGCAGGGACAGGAGCTTGTCGATGGGCGCTGACATCGGTACCGGCCAGGGCGTCGCCGCGGCCTCGGGCGCGGAGCGGGGGGAGGGCGGCGGGGACGCGGGCCGCGCGGCCGAGGCGAGCGGCCTGACCGCGTTCGTGCGCGGGACGGCGGTGGACGAGGCGACCCGCGCCCGGCTGCGCGCGGCCGTCCCGGAGGAGTTCTTCGGCTATCCCGACGGGCTCACCGCGCGCGAGCACCAGGCGCTGACCTACGAGCGGCTGCGCGCCGCCGGGCGGGCGGCGCCGCCGGCGGCGCGGCTGCTGGAGGACCCGCCCGCGCTGTGCGCGCTGCTGGATCGCGCGGCGATCGCCGACCCGGCCCTGTTCCACGTCATGCTGCTGCACTACACGCTGGCGCTCGGCCCGATCCTGCGGTTCGGCGCCGGCCAGGAGGGGCCGCGGCGCGAGCGGGCGGCGCTGGAGTCGCTGGACTCCTTCGGGACGCTGCTGATGACCGAGGTCGGGCGCAGCAACAGCCATCTGTCGCCCCGGACCGTCGCCCGGTACGACGCCGCGGCGGGCGGGTTCGTGCTGAGCTCGCCCGACGCGCACGCCGCGAAGTTCCCGACGAGCACCGCGCATCCGGGCGTCCCCAAGACCGCGGCGGTGTACGCCACGCTCGTGCACGGCGGCCGGGAGCGGGGGGTGTTCGTGTTCGTGGTGCCCCTGCGGGAGGCGGGCGGGCACGTCCCGGCGGGCGTCAGCGTGGTCGCGGCCCCGGAGACCACCGGCCTGCAGATCGACTACGCGGCCGTGCGGCTGGACGGGCTGCGGGTCCCCTACGAGGCGTGGCTGCGCGACGGCGCCCGGATCGGCGCCGACGGCGTCTTCCACGACCCGGCCGGGTCGCCGGCGGCGCGGCTGACGCGCTCGATGGCGATCGCCCCCGCGGTGTGGCGGGCGGTGGTGTCGGCGTCGGCGGCCATCACGCGCGCGTCGGCGGGGACGCTGCTGGCGCATTCGGCGGGGCGCACCACGCTGGGCCGGCTGGCGCCGCGGCGTCCGCTGACCGACTACCGCAACCAGCGGGAGGCGGTCCTGGGCGCGCTGGCGTCGGCGTACGCGCTGACCGCCGTCGCCGTGCACGCGCAGGGGCGGCCCGCGTCGGCGGAGGCGTCCGGGGCGCGCCGGCCGGGGGAGGCGGGCGGCCCCGCCACGGCGTGGGCGCCGTGGTCGGCGGTCGACCGCGACCTGGCGCTGCTGAAGGCGGCGGTGACCGCCCAGGCGCACGAGACGGTGTCGATGTGCCGGGTGCACAGCGGCGCGCCGGGGTTCGCGGCGGTGGAGCGGCTGAACGCCTACCGCGGCCTCGCCCACGCCTACCTGAACGCCGGTGGCGACAACGAGCTGATCCTCTACGACACGGCCCGCGCGATGGCGGATCTGGATCGCTACGCCCCGCCCGCCGCCGAGCCGGGCCCGCCCGACGAGGGGGACCTGTCCTCGCCCCGGGTGTGGCTGTTCCTGGCGCGCGAGGCCGAGCGGCGGACGCGCGACCGGCTCGCCGGGCGGGTGGAGGCGGCCCGCGGGGCCGGCGCGGACGCGTTCACGGCCTGGAACGACAACCTCGCCCTGGCGGCGCGGACGGCCGCCGCGTGCGCCGAGCGGACGGTGCTGGAGATCCTGTCGGAGGCGCTGGAGTCGGGGCCCGCGGCGCTGCGGCCCGTCCTGACCCTGTACGCGCTGGACCGGCTGGAGCGCCGGGCGGCGGACCTGCTGAACGAGGGGGTGGTGCCGCCGGGGGTGCTGGACGAGGTGTGGGCGCTGCGGCGGCGGACCTGTGACGAGCTGGCGCCGCGGGCGGGAGAGCTGGCGGCGGCGTTCGAGCTGCCCGCCGCGATCACCGCGCCCGTCGCCGCGCTCCTGGGCCGCTGACCTGGGCGTCCGGCGGCGAGGGCGACGCGCCGTGCGGCGACTTTGCCAACCGGGCGGGGGAACCAGGGCAGGATGGCTACCGTTCTCGTTACAGACCGTGCGGGTGACAGGCGCCCGGACGGCCCGATTCGGAGGTAGACACAGTGGGAGTCAGTCTGAGCAAGGGCGGCAACGTCTCGCTGACGAAGGAGGCTCCCGGACTGACCGCCGTCGTGGTGGGTCTGGGCTGGGACGTGCGCACCACGACCGGGACCGACTTCGACCTCGACGCCAGCGCCCTGCTGTGCTCGGCGGAGAACAAGGTGCTGTCGGACCAGCACTTCGTGTTCTTCAACAACCTCAAGAGCCCCGACGGCTCGGTCGAGCACACCGGCGACAACCTCACCGGTGAGGGCGAGGGCGACGACGAGCAGATCAAGGTGGGCCTGGCGACGGTCCCGGCCGAGGTCTCCAAGATCGTGTTCCCGGTCTCCATCTACGACGCCGACGGCCGCCAGCAGAGCTTCGGGCAGGTCCGCAACGCGTTCATCCGCGTGGTGAACCAGGCCGACGGCAACGAGATCGCGCGCTACGACCTGTCGGAGGACGCCTCCACCGAGACGGCGATGGTGTTCGGCGAGCTGTACCGCAACGGCGCCGAGTGGAAGTTCCGGGCCGTGGGCCAGGGCTACGCCTCGGGCCTGGCCGGTATCGCGTCCGACTTCGGGGTGAACGTCTGAGGCGGCCGCCGCGACGGCGACGGCGGGCGGGGCGCTCCGGTTCGGGGACCGGGGCGCCCCGCCCGTTCCGTCCGTGGTCACGGTGATGATCCTCACCTGCGACAATGGCGGCATGACGGAACGGAAGCCGATCGAGTACTGGTTGTCGGACATGGACGGCGTGCTGGTGCACGAGGGCAGTCCCGTCCCCGGCGCGGCGGAGTTCGTCGAGCGGCTGTCGGCCGCGGGGACCCCGTTCCTGGTGCTGACCAACAACTCCATCTACACCCGCCGCGACCTGTCGGCCCGGCTCGCGGCGCTGGGGCTGCGGGTGCCCGCGGAGTCGATCTGGACGTCGGCGCTGGCGACCGCCCGGTTCCTGGCCGACCAGCGGCCGCAGGGGACGGCGTACGTGATCGGCGAGGCGGGGCTGACGACGGCGCTGCACGAGGCGGAGTTCGTGCTGACCGACATCGACCCCGACTACGTGGTGCTGGGCGAGACCCGCACCTACAGCTTCTCCCAGATCACCCGTGCGATCCGGCTGATCGACGGCGGCGCGCGGTTCGTGGCGACCAACCCCGACCCGGTCGGCCCGTCGCCGGAGGGCTCGCTGCCGGCCTGCGGCGCGGTCGCCGCGATGATCACGCGGGCGACGGGGGTGGCGCCGTACTTCGTCGGCAAGCCCAACCCGCTGATGATGCGCACGGCCCTGAACGTGCTCGGCGCGCACAGCGAGAGCACGGCGATGGTCGGCGACCGGATGGACACCGACATCGTCGCGGGCGTCGAGGCGGGGCTGGAGACGATCCTGGTGCTGACCGGGGTGACCCGCGCGGAGGAGGTCGAGCGGTTCCCCTACCGGCCGTCGCGGGTGGTGCCCTCGATCGCCGACCTCACCGATCTCGCCGGCCTCGCGGGCGGCTGAACCACAGACCGCGAATTCGGACATCTCACCAGGACTCGCTCCCGGACGGACGGCGCACGACGGTTTTCGCTACGCTTTTCGCGACATCATCGATTCGCACCGGTGAGTGACGGGGCCCGGCCGCCGGTGTGGACGCGCGGCGCCGCGGCGCGCGCCGTCCGGTGCCCGACCTCGACCGGGGTGCCGTGCCGAACCTCACCGAGACCCCCGCTCCGCAGCGCCCGGGCGGGCGGCGCGCAGGGCGCCGCAG
>NZ_CAACVB010000455.1 GCF_900659635.1 Actinomadura roseirufa
CGTCGCGATCACAGTGGCGCAGGTCGTCGCGCCGGACGGCCACGGGGCGGCGACGGCCGCCGCGGCGGAGGTGCTGCGCGACGCCGCGGCGACCGCCCGCGGCGGGCCCCCGGTCAAGGCGGGAGCGTACAGCTACACCATTGAGCTGATGGTCCAGCTCGGGTCGGACAGAAGGAAGTGCAGGGAGACCTGGCTCCGGCGGGACGGCTCGATGGCGGCCGGAGGCGCATACGAGGAGCGGCCCGGTACCCGCTGCGATCCCAAGCGCCCACCGAGCTTCCTTCCGAGCTTGGGACCCCGCGATGACGACCGCCCGCACGCCGATGTCCGGACCCTGCCGACGGACCCGTCCGCGCTTCGCGAGCGGCTGTACTCCGACGCCGCCCACGGCAGGGGCCAGAACCCGGACGACAAGGGGCCGCGCGACCAGCTCGTCTTCAACCGCATCGGCCGCCTGCTGCTCATGACGGCCCCGCCCGCGCTGCGGGCCGCGCTGTTCCAGACGCTCGCGACGATTCCCGGCGTCGACGTCGTCCGCGGCGAGAAGGACGCCCTCGGACGGCAGGGGATCGCGCTGGCCCGGTCCTTCGGCGAAGCGGCGAACCCGACCCGAGTGGAGATCATCCTGGCCCCGGGCACGTACCGCTACCTCGGCACGAAGGCGGTGAACGGCATAGGGGAGGGTCTTGAGACCAACCTCACGGCCCTGGTGCACACCGCCGCCGTCGCCAGGCCCTTCCAACGCTCGTGAGAGCCCCCGCCCGGCCCCGGCCGGGCGGGGTCACGCGTTTCCGGGGGAAGGCGGAGCGGAGGCTAGGGAGGCGGCCGATGCCCCTGGAACAACGTGCAGGTTCCGACGGGGTTCGTTCTGCGCGCCGCATTCCGGGTTGGCGCGGCCGTGGAACACCGATGCGGGTCTGACCCCAGCTCGGCATCGGGTTGGCGACGCTCGCCGGCATTCACTGAAGGACCTGCCGGCCGGACATCGTGCTGACGGCCTCCGCTGGGCAGTGCAGCGACCACCACCCCTCCTCACGCGGCAACCGCACCGAAGTGTCGTCCTAATCACCCCCGACCCCCGGAGGATGCGCCCCACCGGAGCGCCCGGCCGGACGCGTGGCGGCGGGCAGCACCCCTACCAGCCGGGCCGGGGAGAAGCGCCCGACCCGGGCGACGGGGCGGCGGGCGAGGCGGTGGCCGGGGACCTTGTGACCGACCTCCACTTGCGCGACGTGCGCACGTCCCCCACCGACCGCCGCCCACCCCGCTTGAGGGCATAAGGTCCGCTGCTGGACTCTCCTCGGGTAGGTCGAGGTCACCAGCTGCACAGCACGGCGAGGTCGTCCAGGCGAACCCAGTCCTCGCTGGCGCCATTGGTTCCGTGCAGAACGATGCGGAACTGCATATCGGACTCGCCGAACATCGGCCACCGATCGGTGTAGACGCGCTCATAGTTGCCACCGTTGACGGTGCGGACGCCGCTGTAACGCAAACCGCCCTTCGGGGTCCACATTTCCAGGACGACACTGGTCCGGTAGGGCGCGTCGACCCAGATCTGCGCGACGCACCCGGCGCCGGAGACCCACGGGACCGAGGCCGTGTACACCCACTTCTTCTCGGACGCCCCACCGCGCTTTCCCGTCAACCAGCCGTTGTTCGCACCTGTCCGTGCCATGCCCGCGTTGAACTCGAATCCGGCGGACCCGTCGCCCTCCATGTCCCATTCCCAGGTCTTCATCGGATCGTTTTCGAACCCGTCCTCGAAATACAACGTGCTCGCGTGTGCCGTACCGGAACTGACCGCGAACGTCACCGCGGACAGAATGAAGGTACCCGTTAGCGCCCCCATCCGTCGCGACCATAACAGCGCCTTGGCGCCAGCGAGAGGACGATTCCACTTTCGGTCGAATCGGGGAGCCCACCTCATGTCGAATTCTCCTTCGCGTTGCCGTGGTCGCGAACCCTCGGCCGCTGCCGCGTGCTCGCCGGACGGACCCGCTCCATCCCGCCACGCACCGAGCTGAGGCACGATCGAGGTACCCACCGGCCCTCGTGCGAGCCCTCACAGTCAGCGGAGCACCAAGACCGATATGTTCGGGAATGTGCCACTTTGACGGTATGGTCGAACGCTAGTTTCCGGAGAGGAACGGCCGACGTCGGCCACGGCTGGATACGGTCATGACCGTCCCGGTCGACGCTCTGACCTCCGGTGGCGACATCGTTCGGCGACGCCGGTCATGTCAGAGCTCCGTCGGACAGGCAGTGCGTGGCTCAGGAGACGCTGACGCCCCGTCGCGACCGGCCGGGGCCCCGTCTGTGCGGATCACGATCGCCACGACAGGAACGGCTCCATGGCCGAGATGTCGGCGTCCACGCTCTCCAGCGCGAGCGAGAATTCACGCACGAGTTCCGCAGGGCGGACCGTAGAACTCCACGTCGCCCTGCGTCTCCGCCTCTTTCTCGCGGGCTCGCCCCTCTTGAAACGGGCAGGAGCGCACTTCGTTCGGGGGTGCCTGGCACGCCCTTTTTCGCTGAGTTCGCGATCTGTCGGGGGCGGGTCGGTCAGGGGAGCCAGATGGATAGGAGACCGGAGGCCAGGGCGCCCGCTGCGGCGTTCTCGATGATGGAGCGCAGGCTTCGGCCCAGGGCGGGCAGGCGTCCCGAATCCTGGCCCGGCGCTTCGGCCTCGCGCATGATCTCGGCGGCGAGTTGCCGCACCCGGTGGTGTTCCTCCTCGTCCAGGCGCAGGGACGGGAGCGCCTCGATGACGGCGGCGGCGAAGCGGGTCAGGCCCGCCACGTCGACCGGCGGCGGCGCGGCCTGCGACGTCACCGTGTTGTTGTCGCCGAAGACGAACTGGCCGGTGGCGTTGCCGCCGACGTGAAAGGCGGGACGGTCCCGCTCGCTCTCTGCCACAAGAACTCCTCGGTCAGGAAGCGGACAGGTACCAATAAAGACTCGCACCCTTCCGTCCTATAACAGGAATATAAAGATATACTAGATAATAGTAGTCGTCTCGCGGAATTTCCGCAGTGACCTCCAGAGGGCAGGATTGTCCAATGTTCAAGACGGGCGGACAGCCATCCTTCCTTCGTACAGTGAAATACTTCGCCCGTTCGGGGTCACTGTTGCTCACGACTCTGAAATTTGCGACGTCACCTTGCGGATAGCAGCCATCGAAAAGATTAGGCCAGACAAGTTCAACGTCGATCGTGCCCCTGACAACACCGTCGGACATCCGCCGCGTTGGTACATGGGGAAGGCTGCGCACCGGCCAGCTATGTCCGTTGTAGAATTCGCACCTGTCCTTTTTCTGGCCCCCGGTGTTCTTTTTGCCGCCGTCGCCGCCGTTTCCCTTGTCGCCGTTCCCCTTGTTGCCTTCATCGTTCTTGATGGGAGAATCGATGACGGGTGGTGGCGAGGTGGGCGGGCCCGGGCGGGGGCTCGTGTGCGTGGGCGGTGTGATGATCCTGTGGCGGGTCGGGGACGGGGTCGGGGACGGGCTGAAAGCGGGGGCGCTCGCCGCCGCGCGGCCGCCGTCGCGGGCCGGTGGGGAGGACTGCGAGGGGCTCGCGACGAGGACTCCCGTGATGGCCGCGCCCGCCACGGCGACGGTGGCGGCCGTGCCCAGCACCGCGGGGTTGGTCAGCAGGCCGCCCTTGGCCGGGACGGTGGCCGCGTGTCCCCCGCCCGCTCCGGCGAGGTGGTGGCCCGCCGCGAACGAACCGCCCGCGATGGCGCCCGTGGCGGCGCCCCTGCGCAGGGCCGTGCGGCGGGCGGTGTTCTCGCGCTCGAAGTACGCGGCGTCCTCGGTGGCGCCGAGGGCGCGGGCGGCGCGGAGGCCGAGGCCGAGGACCTGGCTCCAGGCGCCCCAGCGCAGCGCCAGGGCCAGGCCG
>NZ_CAACVB010000456.1 GCF_900659635.1 Actinomadura roseirufa
CCGGCCGCGCCGCGGACGCCCTCGGCGGCGTGCCCGCGGCGCCCTGGGAGGCGGCGCTCGGCCGGGTCGTCCCCGGGCAGGCGTGGCTGATCCAGGAGGGCCCGCTGGACGGCGACCGCCTGGTCTGCGAGTTCCGCTACGCCGGGGCGGGCACCGTGGGGGCGCACGCGCTGGCCGTCCGGCTCGCCCACGGCGGCGCGCCGGCCGAGATCGTGGTCGTGGGGGACGTGCCCGCGCTGATGGCGGCGGCCCGGCAGGCGGTGCAGGCCGAGCTGTGCGTCGTCCAGCCCTACGACTCCGCCGCCGCGGGCGGCAGGCTCCGCGCCGCCCTGGACGGCGCGGAGCCCCTTCCTGAGGCGTGCTACCCGGCTCTGGCCCTGGCGCGCCACCGGGCGGCCGCGCTCCCCTAGCGGGCCGTCGACGGGTCGCCCACGGGCCCCCTCGGCGACCCGGCCCTCACCGGGCCATGGCGCGGAAGCGGCGTGCCGCCAGCGGGAAGAACACCGCCGTGATCAGCAGCGGCCACGCCACGGCCAGCAGGACGCTGTGCCGCCCGGCCCAGGATCCGCCGGCCGGGGCGGGGTCGCCGAACAGCTCACGGCAGGCGGTGACGGTCGCCGACATCGGGTTCCACTCGGCGATCACGCCGAGCCAGTCCGGCATGGTCGCGGGCGCGACCATGGCGCTGGACAGGAACCCGATCGGCCACACCAGCATCTGCACGGTCGCCACCGACTCCGGCCCCTTGGCGCCGAGGCCCAGGTAGACCCCCGTCCAGATGAGCGCGAAGCGCAGCAGGAGCAGCAGGCCGAACCCGGCGAGCGCCCGCCCGGCGCCGTCGCCCGCGCGCCAGCCGATCGCCAGCCCGCAGCACGCCATGACCACGAGCGCGGCGACCGAGTGCAGCAGGTCGGCGACGCCGCGCCCGGCGATCACCGCGGACGGCGCGGTGGGCATGGCGCGGAACCGGTCGGTGACGCCGCGGGCCTTGTCCCCGGCGATCTCGGCGAACGTCGTCTCCACGCCGAACAGCATGGTCATCGCGAACATGCCCGGCACGATGAACGCGCGGTAACCGCCGCCGCCGGGCACCTCCATCTGCCCGCCGAACAGGTAGCCCATCAGCAGCACGACGACCACGGGGAACAGCAGCGCGACGGCCACGTCGCCGGGCCGCCGCGCCCAGTGCGCGAGGGCGCGCCCGGTCAGCGTCCGGGTGTCGGCGACGGCCCAGCGCAGCCGCCCGAGCGGGGTCTCCGGCAGGGGCATCATGCGGGCACCTCCTTCTGCTCGGTGTCGTCCTTCTGTCCGGTGTCGCCCTGCTGCCGGTCGCCGGTGAGGCGCAGGAACGCCTCGTCCAGCGTGGGCCGCCGCAGGACGATGTCGGCGACGCGGACGCCCGCTCCGTCCAGGGCCCGCACGACCTCGATCAGCACGGCCGCGCCGCCCGCGTCGGCGGGCGCCCCCACGCGCAGGGCGCCCGGGTCGACCTCCGCCCTCGCCCCGGCGGCCCGCGCGACGATCTCGGCGGCGGCGGTGAGCGCGGCGGGGTCCTCGAGCACGACCTCGATCCGGCCGCCGCCGACCCGCGCCTTGAGGTCGCCGGGGCTGCCCTCAGCGATGACCCTGCCGCGGTCGATCACCGAGATCCCGTCGGCGAGTCGGTCGGCCTCCTCCAGGTACTGCGTGGTGAGCAGGACGGTCGTTCCGCCGCCCACCAGCGCGCGGACCTCGTCCCACACCTCGGCGCGGGCGCGCGGGTCCAGACCGGTGGTCGGCTCGTCCAGGAACAGGACGGGCGGCGCGAGGATCATGCCGGCCGCCAGGTCCAGGCGGCGCCGCATGCCGCCGGAGTAGCTCCCGGCGGGCCGCCCGGCCGCCTCGGTCAGCCGGAACCGCTCCAGCAGCTCCTCGGCCCGCCGCCGGGCCGCGCGCGGGCCGAGGTGGCACAGCCGGCCGAACATGACGAGGTTCCGCCGCCCGCTGAGCACCTCGTCCACGGCCGCGTGCTGCCCGACGAGCCCGACGCCGGCCCGCACCCGGGCGGCGGCGCGCACCACGTCGTGCCCGGCGACGGTGGCGCGGCCGCCGTCCGGCCTGGCCAGCGTGGTCAGCACGCGTACGGCGGTCGTCTTGCCCGCGCCGTTCGGGCCGAGCAGTCCGTGCACGGTCCCGGCGGGCACCCGCAGGTCCAGCCCGGCGAGGGCCTCGGTGTCGCCGTAGCGCTTGCGCAGCCCCTCGGCGACGACCGCGAACTCTGATGTGGTCATGGGTCTCCTGAAACTCCGTACGACATACGGATTAACCATCGCGGAGACTATAACGTACGTCGTACGGAGTTTCTTCCCTGCCAGGATGGGAGCGATGACGACCGAGTACAGCGGGAGCGGGGATCCCAGGCGCAGCCTCGAACTGCTCTGGAACGCCCAGGCCAGGCCCAGGCGCGGCCCCAAGCCCCGCCTGACCGTGGACGCGATCGTCCGCGCCGCGATCGCCGTGGCCGACGCCGAGGGCCTGGAGGCGCTGTCCATGCGCCGCGTCGCCGACGAACTCGGCGTCGCCACCATGACCCTCTACACCTACGTGCCGAGCAAGGCCGAGCTGATCGACGTCATGCTCGACCGCGCCGCCGGCGAGCTCACCCCCGCCGACGCCGTCCCCGGCGGCTGGCGCGCCCGCCTGGAGCACATCGCCCGCGACAACTGGGCGCTCTACCACCGCCACCCGTGGCTGCTGCAGGTCGCCGCCGTCCGCCCGCCGATGGGCCCGAACCTGCTGGCCAAGTACGAGTTCGAACTGCGCGCCGTGGAGGGCGTGGGCCTCACCGACCTGGAGATGGACGCGGTCATCGCCCTCGTCACGGGCTTCGCCCAGAGCTCGGCGCGCGTCTCGGTCAACGCCGCCGAGGCCGAGCGCCGCAGCGGCATCAGCGACGCCGAATGGTGGGCGGCCATCGCCCCCGTCCTGGAGACGCTCAGCGACCCCGCCGCCTATCCCCTCGGCAGCCGCGTCGGCACCGCCGCCGGGCAGGAGTACAACGCCGCCGTCGCCCCCGCCCGCGCCTTCGAGTTCGGCCTCCAGCGCATCCTCGACGGCATCGAAGGACTACTAACGCAAGACCGGCCCAAGGGACACGCCTAGCTCGTCCCTTGACCGTTCTTGGTGCGAGCGCGCTGTGTTCACTGCAATCCCGGCCCACGGGCTCGCCTGGCGGCTCGCCCGTGACCGTGCTTGTGCGAGCGCGAATCGCTTCGCGATCTTCCCGGCGGGGCTCGCCTCCGGCTTCGCCCCGCCGGTCAGGGCGCGCGCTCGCGTGGCGGCTGGGGACCCGGGCCGGGAGTGGACGGGGCGCACCCGCCGTGACGGCTATCGCCTGGGATTGGTGCGTTTGGTGGGGGCGGCGGTCGTGGGGTCCTCGGGCCAGGGGTGGCGGGGGTAGCGGCCGCGCAGCTCGGCGCGGACGGCCCGGTAGCCCTCCCGCCAGAACGCCGCCAGATCCGCGGTGACGGCGGCGGGACGCCCGGCCGGCGACAGCAGGTGCACCACCAGCGGGACGCGCCCGCCCGCCAGGCGCGGCGCCGCGTCCCAGCCGAACAGCTCCTGGAGCTTCACCGCGAGGACGGGCCGCTCCGCCGTGTAGTCGACGCGGATCCGCGACCCCGACGGCACCTCCACCCGCTCCGGGGCCAGCTCGTCCAGCCGTCCGGCGGCCTCCCAGGGCAGCAGCCCGCGCAGCGCCGCGGCGACGTCCAGCCGCGCGAGGTCGGCCCGGCGCCGCACGCCCGCCGCCTCCATCCAGGCGGGGACGGCGGCCAGCAGCGTCGTCAGGTGCGGGGCGAAGGACACCAGCTCGCCCGGGACGGCGT
>NZ_CAACVB010000457.1 GCF_900659635.1 Actinomadura roseirufa
CGTGATCACCGGCTTCCACGCGGCGGTGGACCTGGAGCGGCTCGACCGGGGCGTACAGGCGCTGGCCCTCGCGGCGGGGATCGCGGCGCTGGGCCAGCACCGCGACGCCGACCGGGCCCGGGCCCTCAACCGGCAGATCACCGCCGTGCTGGCCGCGCCGGACGCCCGCGCCGCCACCGCCGCCGCTCCCGTCCCCGGCCGGCCCGGCGGGACGGTCACGGTCGTGGCGTCACGGTCGCTCGGCAAGGCCGTGGTCACCGCCTCGCGGTTGCGCGAGCTCCCGTCCGGCCGGACCTACCAGCTGTGGTTCCTCGGCGCGGGCCCGCCGCGGCCGTCGGAGCGGTTCCGGACCAGCCGGGACCGGGCGGTCCGGCCGGTCGTCGCCGCCGGCATGGGCGGCGCCCGGCGGATCGGCGTCACCGTCGAGCCCGCCGGGGGATCGTCCACCCCGTCGGCCCCGCCCTTCGTGACCCTCCCACTCGGCTGACTCCCGCCGGGCCGCGCCGCGGCGAATGAGGGCCTGCTCGATCCGCACCCCCTCATCGAGCACGCCCGCGCGCGCTAGAGTCCTGCCGCCGGGGTCTCTCGTCCGCCCGCGCCTACGCAGCGTTGATCACGCATGCCGCAGCGCGCCGGAGGGGGTCTCCGGAGTGGCATATCTACTACAGACCTTGTAGTAGAAGTCGGTTATGGCGCTTGCAAGGCACAAGCCGGTGCAAGATGGACGTCGGTAAAAAAGCGGTTGCGCGGGTTACGCGAGTGGCCCTCGCGTTCAGAGTGGCACAATGCGAAACGTGCCGGCGGGGGTGGACGGATGGGTCCGGACGGGGCGGCCCACCTCTGCCAGCGCGGCGGGAAGGCATGACGGTCGAACTCATGGGACAGGTTGCGGAGCCTCCGGCCGCGCCCGGGGCCGTGGCCGGCGGGGGCCGGCGCGGCACAGGCGGGACGGGCGCCGACGGGACGGGCGCGGACGCCGGCCGCGGGCACGACGGGGCGGCCGAGCCCGGCCGGGTGGAGGGCCTACTGGGGCGCGGACGGTCCGCGGCGCGCTCGGCCAGGGCGTTCGGACGCTCCGTCGCCGCGGACGCGCCGATGTCGCGCGTCCTGCTCGGGACAGGTGTCGCCGCCGCGGTGGTCGTGCTCGGGCTCATGCACCGCGGCGCCGTCGACGCCGGCGGCCAGAGCCTCGCCGACGCCGACTGGGACTGGCTGCTCCTCGCCGTCCTGGCCACCACCGCGATGTGGGGCGTCGGGACGGTGACCCAGCTGGGCTCGATGCCGGTGAGCCCGCCGGTCGGCCGGGTGTTCGCGGTGCAGGTCGCCGCCTCGTTCGTCAACCACCTGCTGCCCGCGGGCTCGGGCGGCATCGCGGTCAACGTGCGCTTCCTGCGGCGGTGCGGCCTGACCCGCGGCGCCGCGGTCGGGTCGGTGGGACTGAACTCGCTGGCGGGCCTCGTCACGCACATGGTGCTGCTGGTCGTCGCCGTCGCGGCGGTCCCCTCCACCATGGGGATGCTGGACGGCCGCCTGCCCAGGGTGAGCCGCCAGCAGGCCGCCGACGCGGTCCTCGGCAACGCCTGGGCGGCGCTGGCCGTGGTCGCGGCCGTGGCCGCCGCCGCGGCCGCCCTGGTCTGGCTGCGCCCGGCCCGCTGGGCGCGCTCCCTGGGCGCCCGCGGCGCCCGCGGCTGGGCGCACCTGAAGCGCGAGCTCGCGACGCTGCGGGACGTGCTGCGCCATCCCGGCCGCGCCACCGCCCTGTGGGTGGGCTCGGCGGCGGCGCCGCTGCTGCACGGGATCGTGCTGTTCGCGGTGCTGCGCAGCATCGACGTGTCGATCACCGCGACCAGCGCCGTCGTGGTCTACCTGGTGGTCTCGTCCGTCTCGGCCCTGCTGCCCTCGCCCGGCGGCATCGGCGGGCTCGACGTCGTGCTCGTCGCCGGGCTGGCGTGGGCGGGGGTGCCCTCGGCCGCCGCGCTCGGCGCCGTCCTGGGATACCGGATGATCACCGTCTGGCTGCCGCTGGTGCCGGGCGCCTGCGTGTTCGCCGTGCTGCTCCGCCGCAAGATCATCTGAACGCGGCCGGCCACGAAGATCGCGCTCAGCGCCACAGCCACGCCGGCGACGACGTCCAGCAGGTAGTGGTTGGCCGTGGCCATCACGATCACACCGGTCGTGACCGGGTACAGATGGACGAGGTGCCGCGCGCGGTACCTGCGCAGCAGTCCCGCCGCGACCAGCGCCGTCCACATCGCCCAGGCCAGGTGCAGGGACGGCATCGCGGCGTACTGGTCGGCCGGTACGGGGCCGCCGTGCGTGGTCCCGTACCCGGCCAGCGCCACCGAGTCGGCGTACCCCTCGCCGGGCAGCAGCCGCGGCGGCATCACCGGCACGAAGAAGAACACCGTCATGCCGACGACATTGGTGATCACCAGGGCGTTGCGCACCGTCCGGTAGAGCTCGGGACCGGCGATGTAACACCAGGTCAGCACGCCCATGGTGACGGTGATGTGCGCCAGCTGGTACCAGTGGACGGCGATCTCCGACACGACGTGGTGCCGGGTCAGCCACCGGTTCATCACCATCTCGACGTCGATGCGCAGCGCGCGCTCGGTCCGCAGGACGTCCCGCCCGTGCACGAGCGCCGGGCCGTGCCGGGCCGCCGCCATCGAGCGGATGGTGTCGTACACCTTGATCAGGACGAGCACGATCAGCAGCTCGCCGATCAGCCGGGGGCGCCGCCGCCGGGGCCGGGGGCGGGGCTCCTCCCGGTCCGCCCGGTCCCGCCCGGGGCGGGTCTTGAACGTGAGAACGGCTCAGCCCACCAATCCTGCGCGGCCGCCGTCCGCGGGGGCCGGCCTGGCCTGCTGCCGCTGGAGCCGCTCGATGGCCAGATCGTACATCTCCTCGGTGCGGCGCAGTACGTCCGGCCAGGTCACCGGCGGCGGCACCGTCCGGCTGTAGGTCGCGATCCGCGACCTCAGCTCCTGGTCGGAGGCAAGCCGCACGATGGCGTCCACCATCGCGTGGTCGCTGTCGGCGAGGATGCCCTCCTGCCCGTCCCGGACGAACTCGCGGATGCCGCCCTCGGAGCGGGCCACCACCGGCAGGCCCGCGCAGCGCGCCTCCAGGGCGGCGATGCCGAACGACTCCAGCATCGCCGGCGCCACGAACAGGTCGGCCTTGCGGAACAGCTCGCGGATCCGCGCGCGGTCCACCCGGCCCGGCAGGCTCACCCAGCCGGTCATGGCGTGCCGCCGCAGGTAGCGCTCGATCGAGCGGCGCTCCGGCCCCTCCCCGACGATCACCGCGCGCATCCGGACCGCGGGGGCCAGCGCGGCGTGCGCGCGGCGCAGCATCCGCACGAGGTGCTGCGGGCGCTTGCGCGGCGCCAGCCGCATGACGGCGACGACCAGGACCTCGCCGGGCACCCGCGGCAGCGGATCGACGTGCCAGGACGCCGCGTCGATCCCGTTGGGGAGCACGAACACCGGCTCGGGCGCGACCAGGCGGCGCACCGGTTCGGCCGCCGTGTCGCTGACGGCCGTCCACACCGCGGGCAGCGAGGACCAGCCGACGGCCCTGTCCAGCAGCCGGAAGGCCGGCTCCATGTAGGAGATCAGCGAGTGCACGGTGACCACGGTCGGGAGGTCGGCGGCCAGCGCCGCGCCCGTGAAGGCCAGCGGCGAGAACGGGCCCGCGTGCACGTGGACCACGTCGTACTTGCCGCCGCGGAGCAGCCGGCGGCCGTTCCACGGGCCCGCGGGGTGCAGCGCCGACACCAGCAGCGACACCGCGCCGATCGCCGCGGCGGCCGGGAGCATCGCCAGGCCCGTCTCCAGGG
>NZ_CAACVB010000458.1 GCF_900659635.1 Actinomadura roseirufa
GAGAGCCCGTTGCGGTGAAAGTCGCACGGCGGGTTCGGAGGGGGGCCGTCGGAAAAGGACCGGCACGCAAGCCGGAACCTCGCCGACGGCCCACCCTACGTCTCGTGGGGGGAACCGATCGCGGAGGCGAACCACATCGTGGACGCGGCTCTCGCGGTGGCGACCACTCTCGGTGCGCCGACGGATCAGGGCTGCGCCGGTGAGTGAGTTCGGGCGTGGGCGCGGGGGGACGGGTGGTGCGGCAGAGCCCCCCGCGTCCGCTTCACCGGGGGAGCGGCTGACGGAATTGGCGTCGCTTGTGCGTCGGCGCTTTTCCGACGTTGCGCCGATGCTGCCGCACGGGACGGAGATTCTGCATCTCATCCGTCCGGGAAAAGGGCCCCACTATGTCGTCTGGGCCCGTCACCGTCTGGCCTTCCTCTGGTACTGCGGGCCCGACCATGGGGCGCAGATCGGCACGACCGCCGAGCAGGCGGCCGAGGTGATCGGGCGGACGCTCGACCTGCCGCCCGCGCAGACACCGTCCGACCCGTGAAGACCGGCGCGGTGGTGCGGTTGACGCCGCCCCCGAGGTCCCGCACCGCCGCGCCCCCGAGCACGCCGGGACGAAGCACGGCACCCGTGCGCAAGGGCCTGCTCGCCGCGTGAGAGCCGGGGTGGCGCCGTTTTCCGATCGCTGCGGCCCGACGGCGCCACCCCCAGGGCCGGCGGGAGCACCGGCCGGGCCGGTGCCTTCGACGATTCTGATCTGAGCGCCGGATGTGCCTGCAGTGCGGTTCCGGAACGGTGGGTCGCGTGACGCGCTGAGCGACGGGTCGATCACCGAGACGATATTTCCGTTCGTGTGATGTTCGCCTCGCGGGTGTCGGGCGGCGACCGGGAAGTCGGCCGGTCCGGAGAACCTCTCGCCGTGAAGGTCGCCATCGTGACCGAGTCGTTCCTCCCCCGCGTGAACGGGGTCACGGGCTCGGTCTGCCGCGTTCTCGAACACCTCGCCGCCAACGGCCACGAGGCCCTCGTCGTCGCCCCCGGCCCGGCGCCCGGCTCGCACGCCGGTACCCCGGTCGAGACGGTCCGGGGGGTCTCGCTGCCGTTCTACCCGTCGTTCGCGGTGGGGGTCCCCACCCGGCGCGTCACCGCCGTGCTGCGCGACTTCGGGCCCGACGTCGTCCACCTCGCCTCCCCCCTGGTCCTCGGCGCGTCCGGGCTGGCGGCCGCGCGCCGGCTCGGCGTCCCCGCGGTCGCCGTCTTCCAGACCGACATCGCCGGGTTCGCCCGCCGGTACGGCTTCCGCGGCACCGACCCGATCCTGTGGTGGTGGCTGCGCCGGCTGCACTCCCACGCGGACCGCACCCTCGCGCCCTCGACGCCCGTGCTGGCGGAGCTGGAGCGGCGCGGCGTGCCGCGCCTCGCCCGGTGGGGGCGCGGCGTCGACCGGCGCCGCTTCCATCCCTCGCACCGGTCGGCGCAGCTGCGCGCCCGGCTCGCGCCCGACGGCCGGGCGCTCGTCGGGTACGTCGGTCGCCTCGCGGCCGAGAAGCGCCCGGAGATGCTCACCCGGCTCGTCGGCGTCCCCGGCGCGCAGGTCGTGGTCGTCGGGGACGGCCCGGAGCAGGACAAGCTGCGCCGCCGGATGCCGGACGCCGTGTTCACCGGGTTCCGCACCGGGAGCGAGCTGTCGGAGCTCGTCGCCTCCCTCGACGTGTTCGTGCACACCGGCGCGGACGAGACGTTCTGCCAGGCCGTCCAGGAGGGGCTGGCCTCCGGCGTGCCCGTCGTGGCGCCTGCGGCGGGCGGTCCGCTGGACCTCGTCCGACCCGGCGTGAACGGGCTGCTGTACTCGCCCGACGATGGCTCGGAGCTGCGCGCGGCCGTGTGCACGCTCGTGGACGACGTCCGGACGCGCCGCCGCATGGCCGTCCAGGCCGCCGAGTCCGTGGGGGGCCGTGACTGGGACACCGTCTGCGAGGAGCTGATGGGCCACTACCGGGACGTCCTGCACGGTCGGCCCGCGCCGCACGAGGACACCGGCCTCGCCGCGGACACCGGTCTCACTGCGGGCACCGGACCGGCCGCCGGCACCGAGCCGGGCCGTGAGCCCGAGCGGCGCCGGATCACCGGCGGGCGCCGCACGAGGAGCGCCGCGTGAGCGCACCCGCCTTCCCGTTCGTGGTGTCGATCCACGACGTAGCGCCGTCCACCGCCGAGCCGACCGCGCGGTGGCTCGCGGACCTGGACGAGCGCGGCGTGCCGTGCACGCTGCTGGTGATCCCCGGCCCGTTCGCGGGCGGCGCGGCCCTCCCCGCCGACCCCGAGCTGGTCGCCTCGCTGCTGGCGGCGGCGGACCGCGGGCACGAGCTGGCGCTGCACGGCTACCTGCACGAGGGCGTGCCCGGCGGGCCGCTGTGGCGGCGCGGGGTGAACCGGGCGCTGGTCCGCGGCGCGGGCGAGTTCTGGGCGCTGAGCGGCCCCGAGGCCGAGCGGCGCCTCCGGGCTGGCCTCGACGTGCTCGCGGAGGCGGGCATCGGCGTCGTCGGGTTCACGCCGCCCGGGTGGCTCGCCTCGCCCGGCACCCGGCGGGCGCTCGCCGGAATGGGCTTCGCCTACTGGACGAGCCACCTCGGCGTGCACAGCCTGCCGGGCGGGCCCGTCCGGCGGATGCCCGCGCTGTCGCACCGCCCCGGCGGGGCGGGGGAGCGCACCGGCGCGCGGCTGATGACCGGCGCGGCCCGCGCGTTCGCCGGCCGTGGCGTGCCGTTCCGCATCGCCCTGCACCCGGCGGACCTGACCCGGCCGGGGCTGCGCCGCGCCGCGCTCGCCGCCATCGACGCCGCGGTGGCCGCCGGAGGCCGCCCGGTGACCTACGAGACACTGGTGACCGCGTGAGGATCGTGCAACTCGCCAACCTGTACAGCCCCGTGTCCGGTGGCCTGCGCACGGCCGTGGACACGCTCGGCGGCGGGTACGCCGAGGCCGGGCACGAACGGGTCCTCGTCGTGCCCGGCCCGGCCTACACGCGCCGCGACACCGCGCACGGGACGGTCGTGACGGTGCCCGGCCCGTCGGTGGCGCCGGGCTACCGGCTCGTCCTGGACCCGCGCCCGGTGCTGCGCGTCCTCGGACGGCTCCGGCCCGACGTCATCGAGGTGTCCGACAAGGCGACCCTCACCGTCGCCGCCCGGTGGGCGCGGCGGCGCGGCGTCCGCACGGTGCTGTTCTCGCACGAGCGGCTCGACGCGATCCTCGGCCCGCGCACCCCCGGATGGGTACCACTGGAGGCCGTCGCCGACCGGTGGAACCGGCGGCTGGCCGCCGCGTTCGACGCGATCGTCGTCACCTCCGCGTTCGCCGCCGCCGAGTTCGCCCGGGTCGGCGCGCCGTCCCTGCACCGGGTCCCGCTGGGCGTGGACCTCACGACGTTCCGGCCCCGTCCCGTCCCCGCCGAGGACGGGGTGCGGCTGGTGCATCTCGGGCGGCTGTCCACCGAGAAGCGCCCCGAACTCGCGATCGGCGCCGTCGCCGAGCTGGTGCGCCGCGGCGTCCCCGTCCGGCTGGACGTCGTCGGCGACGGGCCCTGGATGGTGCGGCTGCGCGACTGGGCGGCCCGGGAACGGCTGCCGGTCCGCTTCCACGGGCACGTCGGCGACCGCGCCGCCGTCGCCGGGCTGCTCGCCCGCGCCGACGTGGCCCTCGCGACCTGCCCGATCGAGTCGTTCGGGCTGGCCGTGCTGGAGGCCCTCGCCTGCGGGACGCCCGTCGTGACCGCCGACCGCGGCGCCGCCCACGAGCTGCTCGCGCCCGGCGCCGGGGCCGTCGTCGCGCCCCGCGCCGCGGG